>NZ_DBBF01000001.1:0-44127 GCF_002292065.1 Acinetobacter sp. UBA991
TGATGAAAATGCTGGTGGTGACACTCAATCTGTCAATGTCATTGGTTTAACATCCTTAGTTTTTGGTAATGTAAATGTTTCGTATACCCAACATATTATAGCCAATGGGTTTGATAGCTCGCTTTATGGTATTGCAAAAGGGTACAACACGCGCCAACAGGTGCAGACTGGTGGATTTTTTAATAACACTTTCGGTGTAGCTGTATTAAAAAATAAAAATCAAAGTATATCGTTAATCTCATTTGTCGCATCACAATATGGCTACCCTACTGCATACAATCTACGTCAATATTTAAATTTAAATGGTAGTGGAATTAATGCGGCTTTATATGGTGATGCATATTTACAAGGTGGTGTTAAATATGTAACACCGACTGGATTTGATTCAAATGTATTAACAAACCCCGAAGTAGTTAATACTAAAGCCAATCAATATATAGAGTTAAGCGGAATACCATCACTCGATGTACCAAGCCCTAATGTATCACCGCGTATTTTGTATCCAACTGGTATTTTAGCTTGGTCATTTGGTGTCGCATGGATACAGCGCAATCCATCACCAAAAGGTTTTACTACTGATAGCTACGGTATCACCTGGATTTCACATAGTCCACGATACTTAGGGCCAAGCTATATAGATGCTTTCAATTCAGGCTATCCGAAAGTATTTGATCCTACTCAAAAAATTGGGGTGACAGGTGTAAATACTGTAATAGCTGGCGGTATTTTTGGTGATACTTCAATAAGAAATACCAGAAGAATAATTAAAGTATCGGGTTTATATGCACAATCTTTCAGTGATTGGGGTGTTGTTGAAAGCAATCTAAGAAATATAGTTCCTAATGGATTGGATAATCAAAACTTTGGTAGCAGTGCAATACGCAATAAAACGCCATCTATTGCACCTATTGGGATTAACAGCTTTACTGGATTAAATGCAGCAATTGGTTATCGCATTCGTACCATTAAGCCAAGTGGGTTTTATCAACCTAAATTTGGTACACATATACTTACTAAGCCACCAGAATTAAAACCTAGTGGAATTAATCAAAATATTTTTGGCTCTACATGGATTTCGCATAAGACTCGTTCTATTTATGCAGGGTTTGGGCGTGAGTCTTTATTGTTTGGTGAAATAAATGTTTGGCACTTTACAAGGTATTTAAAGCCAACAGGCATCTTTAATGACGGTTACGGTACGCCACGTGTAGAACATGGACGCAGAGTATTATTAGCAAAGGGTTCAACACACTCATCATTTGGGGATAATTCATGGCTATCTTATGGCGTGCGGTCACTCGCACCCATATCTATTGATTACCCTAAAATTGCTAACCATCGTGTTGGTGGAACACAAAATATTCAACCTTTTGGATATGTTGCAACACGATTTGGTAGTCGAATCATTCCTGAAAGTCAGTTGATTTACCCGCAAGGTTTCATCAATCCCTTTGGCATATCTGCAATTGATTTATGGAAGAAATATATTAAACCAAATGGCTTTTTGACAAACGGTCAAGAGGGTAGTCATCGTTTTGGTACACATAAATTTTGGAATTTAAGACAATATATTGTTCAATTTTACGATGGTGATAGTGGTTTAGTCCCACCTAAATGGACGGGTTGGACAAGTATTGAGAATCGAAACAAAACAATTGGTGCTATAGGGAGTAATTTTGCACGCATTGGTGAACCTAATACTGAAAACAAAGCCCGCTTATTGTCTCCAAACGGATTGAATGCATTAGTTTTTGGTCAGGCAATGATTGCTGATCGAATACGAAAATTAAAACTACAAGGTATGGAACCACCTTATATGAGTAGTTGGTCAGTGATTTACAATGCTTCACCCGTTATTGCTCAAAAAGGTTTTAAAGCTGATGCCTTTGGTATAGGGGCTATTCTGAATACCAGAAGATATTTCAATCGTATTGGTAATTTTGAAAGTCTTGAGTTTGGCAAGCCCATGATTGCTGATCGAATCAGGGCCTTAAAATTTGAACAACGCTATGCCATTACCCCACCTTATATACCAATTCATCGCATTGATTTGCACACTCGATATATCGAAGAAGTAGGTCGATTCGATGATTACCAAGCTTTTGGAAGTCCATCATTAAGTATTCACTGGAATATCATTACTCCTCGTTGGACACTGAGAGATGCTTATGGCACACCAACAGTTAAAAATCTTACACCAGAATTAGGTACTAGAGGTCGTAATAGTGAAGAATTTGGACAAGCTAGTATCCGTACACAATGGCGTGATCTATTACATTTAGGTAGTGAAACAGTTGTATGGGGTAGAAGTGAGATAGCATTTAGGGATCGACAATTTTCAGTGAGTGGGTTTACTCAATGGGCGATACCTAGACATACCGTAACTAAGACAGGTGTTCCACCTTATTATCCGCAATACATTTGGCTTGATGCAGTAGAAATAGATGGTAAACAAAATGATGGACATGGTATCAGTTTGCCTAAAGACCAAGTATCTGTGCCTAATGTTAAAACGAATGTGATATTTCCAAAGGGTTTTATCGCTAGTCTTTATGGTAGTCATTACACACAATCCAATGGAATTTTGGTGCAGCCTGGTTTGCAAGAATTGACGATTGGCAATCACTTTGTAGGGCTAAAAAATAGAAATGTCACAGTACCTTCTTTAGGTGACTCGATGATCGTTTCAAAACCTAGGTTATCACCTCACACAATTTATGCAGTGATGGAGTCACCTGCACAGGCAAGACAGAACCATGAGTCAAGAGATTTACATTTTGTAAATAGTGATTATGGTAACCGACAACCTGGCGAGGTCTTTGGTCGAACCACAATAACTTTACAGCATAGAAAGCTATCAGTTGGTTTAGGGAATCAAAGTAGTTTTGGTAATGGTCATAAAGTTGATTTAAAACGACGTTACATCAATCTTAAAAATTTTGGATTTAGAAGTCAGCGAATTGGATTTCATGTTGTTGGTCCCTTTGATCAACGTGTAGAACAGTTTGATTCCAATAATATGCAGAGCTTTGGACGGCCTTCATTAAGTATTCCTTATGGCGGTGCATTTTTTATTAAACCAAATGGTCTCAATTCTCCAGCATTGAACCGACCTATAGTGGATTTTTTTAATCGTACAATCAAAGCTATTGGTAGTAATCATCTACAAATGGGGACTCGAAAAAGTGGTGACACACCTTTCATGTGGCAGGGTCTACGTGTTGGTGAATTGATTAATGGAAATTATGGAGGTTTTGAAAATCAAGTATTTGGGAATACCTTTATTTCTTTAAAAGTCAGAAATATTGAAGCACAAGGCTTTGAAAGTTTTGTGATGGAGTATGACTACACACAATTCGATAAACGTATGAGAGTTATTCGTCAAGAGTTGCCTAAACCGAAACTGTTTATCAAGCCTGTGGGTGTTGATGCCTTATTCATAGCAGTGCCTAATATAAAGCCAGCAGTACATTATATTCGACCTGATGGAAATGCAGATCAGTACAGAAAAGGGGCATTTTAGTGGCAGCTTTAAAATTATTCCCACTTGCAGGCATCAATAATGTGGTTGCAGATGATGGATTACAGCAAGGTGGAGACTCACCGAAGTTATATTTACGTGATGCAGTGAATCTTGATATTACGGATACTGGTCGAGTTAAATTACGACAAGGCTCAAAGCAAGTTTCACCTTTGAAGTTTCAGAACATTTGGCAAAGTCCTTTACATCATGATGTGTTTGCCACATTGGATACTGAGTTCGTTAAATTAGATGCACAAACATGGCAACCTGAGGTATTAGGAAAAATTGGTCATACTGAGCTCTGCTATGAGGTCATCAATAATCGGGTTTATATTGCAAGTGAATTAGGCTTGTGGACATATAATGGAAAAACTATTCATCCATTAACCATTGATACGCCTGCAATGCCAATGTTAACAATGCAAAGCAGTGGCGGTTCGCTAAAAAGTGGAACTTACAGTTTGGCAATTTCATGGCTACGTGATCAACAAGAATCAGCTTTATCACAAGTTGCGTCTGATCAAATAGAACTCCAGTCGAATAGCAATCTTGATGATCAGGCACATGCAAGTATTCAGATAAACTTACCATACTGTTTTGATTCATCTGTTACGCATGTACGAATTTATATTACAGATCGCAATGGCGGTGAGCTATTGTTCCATTCAGACTATCCAATTAATACTCCTGTTATTACGCTTGGTAGTTTAGATTTAGGTATGACAGCTCGGTTTAAAGGTTTGTCACCTATGCCAACAGGTCGATATATGAAATATTGGCAAGGTCATTTGCTTATAGCAGATAAAAACATACTCAGATTTTCTGAGCCAATGGCATACCATCTTCATGATGAAAAATTTGGTTTTGTTGTTATGCCTCAGCGTATTACTTTCATCTTACCTGTTGATAATGGTATTTGGGTTGGCCAAGTCACGCATGTGGTTTTTCTTACTGGAACAAATCCATCAGAAATGACATTTCAGTCCAAAACTTCTCATGCGCCAGTACCTGATAGTGTAATTGAAATTGATAATAATGATATTGGTTCTGATATATCACAAGGCGGTAATACAACTGCATTATGGCTAGCAGAGAATGGTTATATTCTTGGAACATCGAGTGGTCAGATTATTGAGTTACAAGCTGGCATATTAAAAGGAATCACTGCAAAGTCTGGTAGGTCTGTAAGGCTAGGGAGAAGGGTTACAACCATTGTAACGTGATGTCATTGTTTACTTACATGGTATCTAATGATGAACACGAAAGAATTGGCGAATGATTTAAAAGCGGAAAACTATCAGATCACTGAGCAAGGCATTTATTTTCCAAAACAGGGAATTTTGGCTCAAGGTGAATATTTTGACCGTATTAACGGTGGTGAGTGGCAAACAACCCATAACCTAGTGGTTAATGAAGGTATTGTACATTTGCTCAATGTTGCAATGGGCACAACTGCGAAACCTGCAGGTTACTACCTTGCATTGTTCAGTGGTGCAACAGCACCAGCAGCGAATTGGACAGCAGCAAACTTTGCATCTGTTGCAGCTGAAATTGTGAGTATGACCGAAGGTTATACATCTGCAACACGTCCACAATGGACACCACAAAATACAACAACCAATTCAATTGATAACTTCAATACAGTAGCTAAAGTGACTATTGCAACATCTTCACAACTTACAGTGACAGGTGCTGCGATGTTAACCAATAGTACGAAAGGTGGTACAACAGGTACCTTAATTTCAGCATCAAAATACACCGCAGTTCGTGTATTCCAAGATGGCGATGAATATGAGATCGGTTATCGTCTGAGTTTTACTGCAGCGTAACCGATGCATAGTCCACGTCCCTATGGGCTTTTGGTGATCAATGGTGAACTCACTGAAAAAGATAATTTATTCATTGATCATCAGCTTAAAAAATTAAGTAATCAGAAAGCCATTTCAAATTTAGAGAACGTTAGGCAGGTCAAAGACTTGCCTGATGGCGGTTACGTCATATTGCAAGATATGGGCGGAATGTTAAAAGCGATTGCTCACAAAGAGCTATTATTAGATGAGTTTGAACCAGATGGTTTGGCAAAAATCTATGTACCAATGCTCTATAGTGGTGTGATTACAAAAGCAAGAATAAGAAAAGAGGAAGGGGTTGGCTTTAAAATTACAGAACAATGCCGTAGGCGTTTAATCAATTATTCTAATGACGCATTACCCAATAAAGAATTACATTTACAGCGATTTATTATTGAACCTAATGCTCAGACTGTACCTGAATTTATACCTCAAAATAATTTTAGTGACTTCATTACTACACAATACGTGCAACAACGTCCTACTTGGTATAGCGGAGCAATGGCTGAGGTCATGCAAATTGTTGGTGGTTACGGAAGACAAGATTTTAACAATCTGCCTGATCTACCATTTGAAAAATCACGAATTCAAATACCTGAAAAATATATGGAACGTATAGCTCAGGAAATCGAGGGTATACGGTTGCCAGCATATAGTGGTATTCCACCGCTAGATGGGGCATTTCAATATGACTATAAATTTCATAGTACAAATGGTGTTGTTTTTGATACAACAAATAAACCATGGCTAATAAGAATTAGATCAAATGGCGTTTTTGCTATGCCGATGCCTATCGTTCCAGTTACTGCAACACAAACATTTCGTGAATATATTGAAGAAATGGGTGATGAAGAAATTTTGAATATTTTAAATCGTTTTGGTGCTATGCCAAGTGGCGAAGGATTTCCAACAGGTGAGGACTTTGAAGCATGGCGTAGAGCAGGTGTGATGATTAAAGTCTGTGATACAGCAGATTTTTATTCACATATGTATTATTCACCTGCATGTGGTTGGTCACTTAACTTAACAGGCTCTGAAGGTTTTAATACGGCTTATACTTATGGTGAAGATGGAATTGCGGTAGGTGTGGCATATAAATTACGCTGTGAATTCGCACCTACTGAAAATCAGGGTTGGTTAAAAGCAGTTAAAATTACAGGTGAGAAAGCTAGGGTTATCTCACAATATTTATCCAAACTTTATGAAATTTTACCCAAAGGCGATCAGAAAACTTTAGCGATCCTTTATAAATTGCGACGAGTTGATGCTGATGATGTTTTTCAACGTGCTTTGATCAGTCAATACGATCCTCTTGGGGTAACACAGAATGATGTAAATTATTGGGATAACCTAGAGTTAGAACCAATTGCATCACTCAACGGAAATATTTCACAAGTAGCAAAAGGATTTTTATATCACAATGCAAAACCAGAATTTCAACCACAAATTAAATTTCCTGTGGTTGAAATGGGGGGATGTGTCTCATTCGATTTTGGTGCATATGCAGTACCAAAAGATAAACCAAATTGTGACACCATCATGCATGGCTATTATGTAGGCAATAATTTAAAAGTTATCAAATATTTTGTAGATTGGCGTGGCTATCAAAAGCAAATAGAGAGTAACTACGAACCTATGATGACAGTGGGTTCATGGGAACAAACAGAAACATCGGGAAGTTCATCACCGCAAGGTTATTTCTATACCACTGATTTTGATTTTAGAGAGGTATTTTCACCTGTTGTAACAACGACAACAATCAAAGGTGAAGATAAAGGTTTTGATAGTAAGCCTTTTTTTAGTTTTGTACATTTTTATGCAATGTCTGGTGATCTATGGCGTAATCGCTATTACACGCATCTAACAAAGACAAATCGAACTGAATCGGAAGCGATAAATTTGGCTATCTGTATTCCATATTTGACACGTAACTCAGCAGCTTTAGCTAAAAAAAATACAGTAATAGGAATTACAAAATCTGAATCATTAAATTTATATGCAATGCAAGACCCAACAACTTATAGATATTGGACATATGACTTTGTATTTGCATGGAATACGCCACTGAATAAACAAACAGGTAAACCATATCCTGTGAATGGGAATCCAGTTTGGGTAGAAATAGAACAATATAATCCTTCGGAATATTCCGACTTTGCGGATCAGGGAAGTTGGTTACCTGGTTTGCCTTATGACATTACTTGGTTAATCCATCCTGATACAAATCAATGGAATCATTCTGGTGGTGGGGGGGCTCCAAAAGTCAAAGAGTATTCAATATCAAATACGGAGCCTAGCAACACAACAGGTTCACTGTACTTCGATATAAGTGAAACGCCTGTTCAAGTAAATAGTCAAATACCACAAGAATGGTATTTTTATATTTCACCAGATGAATATGGAAATGTATTTTACAGAGATGCCTGTAAGGTTGTATTTGGCAATAGTGAATATGCCAACATATCTGAAACAGATCAGAATAACCTTCGCTATAAATGGGGGTACAGCAGTTTAGTTGAACATAAGTCCGCATATCATTTTATTGGAGTAATTAACGAATGACTTTATATCGTGATGATATTCAGGAAACCATTGCGTATTCCAATAATACAATAGGGAAGTCCAAAGCAGTCACGGAAGAAGTGATCAGAATCCGAGAAGATTCACTATATCGGCTTTCCGTGCTATCTGGTGATGTTGTTTTAATTACAGATGAATTGGTTGATTCTGCTATTTTTCCTGTCAAAGATGAAATCAATGTGACTGATCATATTATAGGTCGTAAACGCCATGTAGATTTTATCCATGATCAAATTATCGTTTCTGATGGTTTTAAAAATCGCCTACGTGCTAAATCGTTGATTCAAGATAATATTAGCTCTACATCAGCACAAAAAGATAAACAACGAAATATAAATATTGAGCAATTGTTAATTGGTGAAAACCTCAATACTAAAAAATATAGTTTTTCAAAATTAAATGAAGCTTTAAAAATTAAAGAGAATTTTAAGGCAATTGCTCGTTTTAAAGATTCAATTGCTGATGATCTTGATATTTTAGATACTTCTTTAAAGTCTAAATTACGAGCTTTTACAACTGAGCAGATTATTTATCAAGAAAATTATAGACTTAAAAAACTATCACGATCAGTGATTGCAGAAACACTGAAGGCAAAAGACAGTTGTATCACTCGATATTCTGATTTTATTGTGGATCATGTGACTTACTCAGAACAATATCGTCAGCGTATAAAAGCAAAACAACGTGTCATTGATACAATCAATATTAATGAGTTGTCAAAGCAACAGCGCAAATCACAAGAAAAAATTAATGAAACAGTAACGGCATTTGATTTTAATCAAGGGAAAAATATTGCCAAGCAATTAATTAACGACCTTATTTTTGTTGAAGATGATCATGCAAAAGAAAAACAATATGGCTATGCATGGACAGCAAATGTTGATACATGGGCAATGAGCCGTTACCAAGATTATGGTTTTAGTGAATTAGCTGTGATTAATGGCGTGCTCTATGGTGTTGCTGAAGATGGTGTGCATCAACTGGATGCCAATGAACTTATCGAAGCAAAATTGGTAACAGGACAATTAGATTTAGGCCAAGGACAGTTGGTTCATCCATTGGGTGCTTATCTTGAATATGAATTATCTGGAAATTCCAAAAAGGTTGAAGTTGGTGTAAGCACTACGCAAAGTGGCACAAAGCAAACCTTCTATTATTTACTACCTACAGAAAAAGCCGACTACTTGACCAATGGCCGTGTTTTATTTGGGCGTGGTTTACGTGGTCGTCACTTTGCATTTGAAATCAAAATATCTGGTGAACATGGTTATATCAATGATTTAAATATTGATATATCTGCTACCAAACGGAGAGTTTAAAATGACAGTTACAGTTCCTCAGATTGATATTGTGACGAAAGAAGTCACTGAAAAACTCGATTATTTTGAGCGAAAAGTAAATACTTATGCAAATGATGTATCAGAAGCTTTGGGTAATCTTACTGAAATTTCTGTTGCGGAAATTACCCCACCTTCCAATTTAGCTAAACCTAGTGAGTCAGGGTTTGAACCATTAAATGGTTTGAAAGCTCCTGAATTGAATATTGAGCGTCCAGTACCACCTGTCATTGATCTTGATATTCAGCAACCTAGGGAAATGATTAGTCCTGAGTTTACAGGGTTAAACATTAATATTCCTGATGCGCCTATTTTTTCAGAGGATTTATCTACACCTGATTTTATTAATGCATCAATGATCCCTGAGTTTGATACAGCAATTAACTTACCCACTGCACCAACCTTTGATGTGCAAAATTTTGATGCAGGTGCCTTACCAGACAAAATTAATTTAAGTGATTTAATAAAGGATTTAGATTTAAGTGATCTGGAATTACCAGCAACTCCTGAAGCACCAATTTTAAATTTACCCACAGCACCTAGTATGGATGTAATTTCGGTTCCATTAAGACCTGAAATTAATGACGATGTTGAAATGCCTAGTGCACCAACAATTGTCATTCCAGAAATGGATGTAATGGAAAAAATTCAATTGCCCGATTTCAAATATGAAGAAATTCCTGTATTTGAAGATAAACCACCTGAATTCAATATTACAATCCCAGACAATATTGATGCTTTGATTTCTGAAGCAAGCACAGTTGTTAAGCAAGACTATTATGCTTTTAATGCTGAGAGTGCAATTAAGCCATTGGTATTGGAAATCCGTTCATGGTTGGATGGAAGCCATACTGGACTTGGTTTACCAGCAGCGGTTGAGCAATCATTATTTAATCGAGCAAGAGAACGTACCAGTCGAGAAACTGAACGAGCAGTACAAGAAGCTGTTACCGAGTGGGCAAGTCGTGGTTTTTCAATGCCACAAGGGATGTTGGCAAAGCAGGTCAGCGACATTCGTGATCAAGGTAAACTCGCTATTGCGGATTTAAATCGTGATATTTTAATTCAGTCTTTTGATAAACAGCTTGAGCATATCCGTTTCCTGACTGAGCAAGGTATGGCTTTGGAAAAAATGAAGCAAGATATGTGGCTTGCTTATGTTTCTAACACCATGGAACTGGTTAAGTTTCAAATTGACAGTAAAATCAGTGTGCTAAATGCTCAGATTAGTATTTTTAATGCTCAAAATTCTGCATTTGAGAGTTTGATCACAGTTTATAAAACTAAAATTGATGCAACTATTTCACGGATCAGTGCCTACAAAGCAATGCTTGATGCACAGGCAGTTATTGGGCAACTCAACCAACAAAAAGTTGATGTTTTTAAAGCTAAAATTGAAGCGGTTATGACCAATGTTGAGGTATATAAAGCATTGGTTCAAGGTGCGACTGCACGAGCTGGATTGATTGCGACTAAATTTGATGCATATAAATCAGAGGTTCAAGCATATTCTGAACAGATTGGAGCTGAAAAGCTTAAAGTCGAAGCATATGATTCCCAAATTAAGGCTGAAACTTCCAAGGCATCCATGTATGAATCGCTTGCTCGTATGTATGCAGCAACTGTAGATGGCGTATCTGCTAAAGCCAATGTTAAATCTAAACAGATTGAACTCAACCTCGAAGCTGCACGTGTGAAAATATCTGAATATCAAGCAAATATTGAAGCGTACAAGGCGGAAATTGATGCAAAAATGGGTGTTGTTCAAAGTAATACATCAGCATTTAATTCACAAGTAGAGTTATTTAAAGCACAAGCCGACGTTGAAACATCCAGAGTAAATACTCAAGCAAGCGTTATTGACTCAATATCACGGACTAAAATCTCATTTGCAGATGCACAAGCCAAGTTTGCTGAAATGCGTATGCGTGTTGGTATTGCCAATAGTGAGTCATTGGCTAGGTTTGCTGATATGAAATCACGTACAGCGATTGCAGTATCAGAAGCACACTCACGTTATGCAGACCTAAGTTTAAGAACGACGATTGCGAATGCAGATGTTTATAACCGTTATATTGAATCTAAGTCACGAGTTTCTATTTCAAATGCTGAGATGCAAGCACGTTATGCTGATATGAACAGCCGAACCAATATTGCATTTGCGGAAACTCAGTCACGATATAATGACATGCTACTTCGTACTCAGATTGCAAATGCTGAAACGAAAGCAAGGTACGCAGATATGAATGTTCGTACCAATATTGCATTTTCAGAAATGCAGTTAAAAGAGTATGAAGCCAAGATGCAAAATGCGATACAAAAAGCACAGCTTGCATTAGAAGCAGCCAAAGCAGTGGGGCAGTTTTCATCTCAATTGGCTGCAGGTGCAATGTCAGCTATGCATATTTCCGCAAGTATTGGTGCAAATGCTTCAATTGGTGGCAGTGTTTCAGAAAGTACAAGCACTAGCACAAGTCACAATTACTCGTACTAACCCTGTAAGGCTAACGCCCATAGCTTAGATTGATTAACCATACATGATATTTATATTGGAATAAGTGTCATGTACGGCTTAAAAAAACGCCCAAAAGATGAAAGTGGACTGATTCAAGGTGCAGGTACGGGCACTTCTGATGATGTTAAAAAAAATGTTCCAGCAGGTAGTTATATTATGCCTGCTGATTCTACTCAGCAGATTGGTACCAATAATTTAAAAAATATGGGGAATCCCACGCCAGTTAATCTCAGTAACGGTGAATTCCAACTCTCGCCTGACCAAGTTCATTCGGTGGGTGTGCAAACACTTGATGCCATGAAAGATCAGACGCATATGCCTGTTGATCAACCTCAATTGGGTTTTAAGCCTGGTCAAAATAAACCTGAGTTATTTTTTGCTAATGGTGGCTTGGTACCAAGTGTTTATCCAAGTGCAGATGATATTCGTCGTGCACAACAAAATAGAATTGGTGGTCCACAAATGCGTGATGTCACACCAGTAAATCGTCAACTTCCAGCAACATCAACTACACCTTCAACAACCAGCTCACCATCAGCAAGTCCAGTTAATCCAGCACCAACACAAGGTGGGGGTTTTGGCGGAGGTATAAGAAACTTTGTCAACAATAGCAAGCTTGTAAAAGGTGTTGGTTACTTAGGTGCTGCATCCTCTCTATTTGCAAATGCTGCTACACCAAGTGAGGATTATCGAGAACGTTTTGGTTTTGGTGATCAGTCACCTGAAGATTTAGGTACAGCAAAAGGATTTGCTAAAGATTTTGGTGTTCGTGCATTAGGTTATGCTTCAGACTTGGGGAATGCGTTAACATTTGGACAGGCTGGGCGGTTCTATGCTGATAAACAACGCATTGCAAGTGAAGCAAAAGCAGCTCAACCTGAATTTAATGCTAAACAAAATAATCCAAATGCTGTAGTAGATAATCCATTTGGAAATACCAAAACATCAGCTACAACACAAACACCAGCACAACAAGAAGTTCAAACTCCATCAAACTCTGTACAGAACTCTAACCCTTATGCTATCCAGCAAAAAGGAAATAGTTTTAGCTACGCTAATCCTGGTGCAGCTGCACAAGCTCGAGCAGATGGTATTCGAGAAGGGGAAGGATTAGGATTTAAAGTAAGACCAGTGAATGACCCTCGTGGGGTGGCAAATTTATTTGCCAATACTCAAGAAATGGGACCAACTGAACAACAGATTCAAAATGCAATCGCTCAACGTGAATTGAATTTAGGCTTGGGTATGCGAGGTTATGGCAATAACCCTGTGCAAGCACCTCAACGTAATGATGCACAGGAAGCTGAACGTCAATCTGTAATTCGTGCAGCAAGCACACCAATTGCAGGTGCAAGAGGATTAACTGCTAATCAAGTCCGTACTTTATCTGATTTACAGCAAGGTGAGGATAATCGTGCAAATCAACGTTATACGACTGATGCAAATAATGTTGCTGCTTTACAGCGTGAAGCCATGGGGCAAGCTGGACAGAATTATCGTACAGAACTAGGTGAGCAAGGTACCAACAACCGATTTAATGCAAATTTAGGCTTTGATGCACAAAAGTTCCAAGCTACCAATGATTTGGCTAATCGTGAATTTAATCTTAATGCCACTGAGAAAGGTTTTGGTATTCGTAACTCAGCACGATTAGAGAAATTGTATGAACAATATGATTCTGCGAAATCAGATGAAGATCGTAAATCTATTCAAGAAAAAATTAACCGTTATACAGGTAATAAAGCAGACACTGGTAAAGACCGTTATATGACTGTGGGTGGTGGTCAAGTTTATGATAAAGAAAGTGGTTTGATTAATCAGCCACAACAATTATTTGACACTCAGACTCAGCAGTTCGTAAATACTCAAATTAATAATCAAACCAGTAATGGCCCAAAAGTAGGACAGGTTCAGGGTGGTTATAGATTTAAGGGGGGTGACCCAAATAGTCAATCTTCATGGGAAGCTATTTAAAAAGTTTATCCCCCTATAAGGTTCGACTAAAAAGTATTTAAACTAGAACATACATGACATGCTAATAGGAGTTTGTCATGTCTGAGCAAAAGAAACCTTGGGAACAAAATTGGAATCAACCAACTGCAAATAATTCTGACTCTACCAATAAAAAGCCTTGGGAACAAAACTGGAGCGAAGAAAAGACAGACCGACCTAAAGATAAAGGTTTTCTTGGTCAAGCAAAAGATCATGCAGTTTCCTTTCTTGGCAAGGGTACGGTAGCCGTAGGTGAGGTAGCAGTCGGTCTAAGTGACATGATGTCCGATGGTGCTACAGGTAAAATACTTTCCGAAAAACTTGGTTACGACCCAAAAGCTGCCAAAAATGTAATGACAGGTTGGCAGTCTGAGCAATACCAACAACAATTAAAAGATTCTGCAAATATTGGCAATCGAAAAATTGAGGAAGGTGACGACTTCGCAACAAAGGTTGGTAAAAAATTCGACAATGCTGTTGATATAACAAAAAATGCCATCAACAACCCATCACTTATCACAAATACTGTTGCTGAATCTCTCCCTTCAATGCTACTGGGTGGTGTATTAGGTCGTGCTTCTGGTATAGCCAATCCAGTTGTAGCTGGTGCTGTTGGTGAAGGTGCAGTTATGGCAGGTAGCCAAGCTGAACAAATTCGCCAAGAAACCGTAGATGGACGCTTAACCGCAGATCAATCTTTAGCAGGTGCGGCTACTGGTGCCCTTGGTGGCTTGTTTGGCTATGCTGGTGGTCGTCTTGCTCAGAAAATGGGCTTATCAGATGTTGATACAGCCATGCAAACAGGGCGCTTAACCACGCAACAAGTGGGTGAGGAAATCGCTAAGACACCGATGAGTGCAATTCCAACTGCTGTGATCAAAGGTGCAATTTCAGAAGGCTTTTTAGAAGAATTACCTCAATCCGTTTCAGAGCAAATTTTACAGAACTTGGCATTAGATAAGCCTTGGCATGATGGTGTTGAAAATGCAGCAGTCATGGGTACTTTGGCTGGTATGGCAATGGGCGGTACAGTCAGTGGTGCGGGTAAAACTGGTGATTGGTGGAATAGTCGATCTGACACAGGGTCACAAGATAGCCAACAACAATCAGGTTCACCTAATTTACCATCGGCACCTCCACAATTAGGTTCAAACCCAAATAGTGCATTGACCGGTGAATATATCCCACGTGAAGATGTGTCACAGGGGGGTAACCAAGGCCGCACAGCTTTTGTTTATGATCAGCCATCAATGGATGCTGATAATTTATTAAACAATAATGGCTTTGATTATGGCAGTGCAGCAACTGGTAATCCAGTCAGCCCAGATACACCACCGGCACCGAATGGTAATTACTTTGACAGTGATCAAGCCTTTGATGATCTGTTAAACGAAGTACCACCGTTGAACCAAACGCCTTCACAGCGTATGGGCTTGAATCCTAATGAGGGTCCATTGTCTACAGCCGCAGCTTTGGCCGTGGATACCGGTGTATCTTCACAGATGCAGCAAGCGGCTGCAGCAGCGGCACAGAATGAAAATAATAATTCACCTTTAACGACAGCAGCAGGTCTACTTAATGCGCCAAACGAAAATAGCTCAAGCAATGAATCAGGTACCGGATCTTCAAGTAATGGACCTCTTGGAGAAACAAGCAATTCGCAGCTTCGAGAAACATCAGGATCTATTTCCACCGTTGCAAACAGTAACGCAGATGACAGCAAAGGCAACAACCTTGAGCGACCAGGAGATACAGCACTCCTTTCAAATACTATCGGAAATGAGGGAAAAAATACGTCAGGAGGAGGAAGCGATAGCGTCAATTCAATTTCAGGAATTAGTGAGCCTTCACAAGCTGCACAAGGGCAGCCAGATCGTAATAACCTCAACACCGTCGGGAATAACTCCGTTTTATCAGGCGAAAATGAAGCAGCAGCGACAAGCAGTTCTACTATCGGAACAACTGCAGGTGATTCACAAAATCGAACTGTAGAGCCTATTCTAGGTGCCGACGGTAAAAATAAATGGTTTGGCAACCAGGATAAAGCACAAGCGTTTCTTGATAAGAAAAATTTAGGCAATGATTACCAGGTGGTCCAAGACGGCAAGCGTTTTGAGATTCAGCCTAAAGTCCAAGCTCCGGTGCAAGATAAAGCAGCTCCGGTGCAAGCGAAAATTTCAGACCTGGAACAGCAGCTTGCTACTGAAAAAAGCGTACCGAAAAAGGCACAGATCCGCAAACAGATTGCCGAACTGCAAAACGGTTTAGCAGACCAGGCACAAAGCGAAGTAAGTTTAGATGAACCACGAAAGGCAACCGCTGAGAACCTGAGTGGCGAATTTAAAAGAATGGAACAAGCGACTGCACGTGTGAATGCAGTACGTCAACGTATTCGTGAAGCCAATCCTGAAATCTTCACAGCTGAAAATGATCGTGTCCGTGAAACGCATGGCCTGACCAATGCGCGTGTGACTTCTATTGCCGACGAAATTGAAACATCGGGCAGTTATGAATTATCTGATCGTGAATACGAGAAGATCAAGAACAATCCGAATTACAAGATTGACTATGATGCGCGTAACTTCATGGGCAAGGTGACTGCGGTTAAGGACCCACATAGCGGTGAATGGGTAGGGAATAACGAACAGTCTGATTTAGATAATGCAGCACATGAAGCCGCGACCAGTGTGCAAAATGATTTACCTGCACCGACACAGGCACAGATCGAAGCCGGCAACTACAAGAAAGGTCACATCAAAGTAAATAACCTGGATATTGCCGTGGAGAATCCGCAAGGATCCGAGCGCAGTGGTACTGATCCAGATGGTAACGAATGGTCGCATAATATGAGCGACCATTACGGATACATCAAGCGTACTACTGGTGCTGATCAAGAGCATATTGATACCTATGTAGGTAAAAATCCTGAATCTGAAAATGTATTCATTGTAGATCAGATTGATCAGGGCAGCGGTAGATTTGATGAGCATAAGGTGATGCTTGGTTTTGACAGCCAGGAGGAAGCCATTACTGCATATAAATCCAATTTTGACAAAGGTTGGAAGGTTGGTCCTGTTACTCAAATGTCTAAAGATCAATTTAAAGATTGGTTAAAAAATTCAGATACCTCTAAACCAGTGGCTGAAAGTGGACAAAAAATAGAACCACAACACCCTGTCAACAAATGGCAAGAGGAAATGAACAAGGCTTTGGCCAAGGCTGATCCTGAGCATCCACTTTTTAAAAAACTACAAGCTAGTGCTAAGAACGGATTACGCTCTGTTTCAGATCGAGCGGTGGCATTACGTCAGGCACGTGAGATTGAGAAGAAAGCGGAAGCACAGGAACAAAAATATCTACCTGAAAAGCCAAAAGCAAAAGTCGAACCTTCTAAAAACACGTTAGTATCCGATGATCGTGCAGCGGAATTACGCGCTCGTCTAAAAGCCAAGCTATCACAACTGAATAGTGGTATTGACCCTGAAATCATGGCTATTGGTGCGGAACTTGCGGTTTACCATATTGAACGTGGTGCACGTAAGTTTGCAGCATTAGCTAAAAATATTGCGAATGATCTTGATGTGAGTGTCGAAAAGATCCGTCCATACCTGCGTAGTTGGTATAACGGTGCACGTGACATGATGGAGGATATGGGTGCGGATATTCAGGGCATGGATAGTGCAGAAACCGTTCGTGCAGAATTAGCAAAACTCGATAATCCACAACAACAGTCAAATACAGTACAGAGCAAAACAGAAACGGTTGTTACACCTGCAGGTCGTGAATTTGAGGTGCGCCACAAAGTCGTTGAAGCAAGCGACTTAATCACATCAAATCTGGACAGCGGTGCAATTAATGCAGAATACCCACAAGCCTTACAACCACGTGACCGCACCACTTTAAAATCCATTACCCAGGTCAATGACATTGCCAACAAACTTAACCCTAAATTATTGGGTGATAGTGCAAGCTCTACCAATGGTGCGCCTATCGTGTCGTCTGACAATGAAGTTGAAAGCGGTAATGGTCGTACACTGGCGATTCGCAAAGCCTACCAAATAGGCAAAGCAGACGCATACAAAGCATGGTTGGCTGAACAGGGTTATGACGTAGCCAACATGCAGCAGCCGATATTGGTGCGTGAGCGTATCACATCAATGAACATGGCTGAGCGTGTAGCCTACACAACAGAATCCAACGAGCGCGACACACTGGATATGAGTCCAAGTGAACAGGCTATGTCGGATGCGCCAAAGGTGATGGATATTTTACACCTGGTACAAGGGGGCAGCTTTAACAACACAGCCAATCGTGAGTTTGTGAACGCCTTTTTAACCGGTGTAGCATCTAAGAATGAACGCGGCACCATGCTTGATAAAGATGGCGTATCACTGACCCAGGACGGTTATCGCCGTATTGAATCAGCCTTGCTTGCAGCTGCTTTTAATGATGCTCAAATCATTAGCCAGGTGATTGAATCCAAAGACAGCGATATTAAAGCCATTGGTAATGCTTTGATTGAAGCGGCACCACAATGGGCGCAAGTCCGTAAAGGTGTACAGGAAGGTATCCTGGTTGAAGGCGTAAACGTCGAAGCCAATTTGGTTGAAGCGGTCCATCTGGTACGCAAAGCACGTCAGCAAAATTTATCCTTATCTGAAATGCTAAACCAGGACGATATTTTTAACGGAAGTATTGACCAGGTAACAAAAGACTTCGTTAGTATCTTCTATCGTGGTGATAAACTGGAAAAAGCGCGTAGCAGCCAGAAAGTTGCAGAAGCATTAAAGTCGTATGCGCAATTGGCTATGACTGCAAAAGCGACACCTAATCTGTTTGGTGATGCACCTTTAAGCAATGAACAAATTTTAGGACAAGTACATGAAAAACTCAGACAAAGTGAAGCCGAAAAGCAACAAGACATCTTCACTAGCCCGCAATCTAATGAACCAGACGCTGGCACAGTTGGCGGTGGACGATCAGGACGAGGAACTGGCCCAAGAAGTGAAACAGCGCAAGAACAATCAGAGCCTACAAAAGCCTTAAAGAAGACAGCTCCAACATCTGAAAAAGAAACGATTCAAGATTTTGGTGAAAAAATTGGTGGTGCTCGTAAAGATACTTCAGTGAAGACTGGCCCCAAAACCTCTGGCACTACTACAAAGGACAATCGTCCAACTTGGGCCAAGCGATTTGAGATTACTGAAATTGCTGCCTCAAGTAATCCAAATGAAGTTGGTAAATGGATTATCACGGATACAAGAAAAAAGGATTGGAAGGGGAATGCCAAGCAACTAGGCAAACAATTTTTTGATTCTCAAAAAGATGCTGAACTTGCACTACCAATTCTAGCTGTAGCTCAAAAGCATCGTGTGTGGGCTGCTGGAAAAGATAGCTTTTCTATCTATCGTGAAATTAGTGATCGGAAGCGCGTTAAAGTTGTCGAACAAGAATTTCAAACACGTGAAGATGCTATGAAATATATGGCAATCCATGCGATTGAAATTCTAGAAACCAATACAACTTTTGGGGAAATTGATCTTCCTCGACCTGAAAATACGGTAAGAAAAGGACTAGATAGCCGTAAAGGTGATGCTAAAGATGCCGATTTTATTCGTGTGTTTGGTTTCCGTGGTGTTGAATTTGGGAACTGGAATAATCAGGCAGAACGCCAAGAGCTATTAAATGATGCCTTTGATGGTCTCATGGACTTGGCTGAGATTTTAAATATCCCACCTGCAGCAATTAGCCTAAATGGGGAACTCGCTTTAGCGTTTGGTGCCAGAGGGCAAGGATTAAGTGGTGCAAAGGCGCACTATGAACCCGAACGTGCTGTGATTAACTTGACCAAATTGAATGGCGCAGGTTCATTAGCTCATGAATGGTGGCATGCATTAGATCACTATTTTGGTCGACAAGATGGCAAAGCCCCATCTGAATGGGTAACGAACGCGGATGGCAGTCGATCATTAAAGATTGCAAAACACTTTG
Organism: Acinetobacter sp. UBA991; assembly: GCF_002292065.1. NCBI lineage: Bacteria > Pseudomonadati > Pseudomonadota > Gammaproteobacteria > Moraxellales > Moraxellaceae > Acinetobacter > Acinetobacter sp. UBA991. The sequence goes on from NZ_DBBF01000001.1 coordinate 19,789, forward strand.
AAGATATGAGCGTCACTTCTGGATTCTCTTATAAATCAAATGTTCGTGAAGATGTGCAAGAAGCCTATAAACAATTGGTACAGACAATTTTTAGAAAATCTGAAAACTATATTGATGATACTGTTAAGGTTGAAAGCTTCGTTAGTTCTGCGAGAAACAACTTAAAAGATCAATTAGATAAGTTACGTGCTGATCTTAATCGTGAGCTTGATCCAAAATATTACAAGCGCTTTAACAAAGCTGCCTCAGCTGAACAGCTGGCTGAGTTTGATACGGTTGCTGAGTTATTGCTTACAGGTACGGCACTTACTACGGAAATACGTCACAACAATAATAAGAATAGTCGAAATATATTTAGTGGTGCACGTTGGTCTAATGATGCCCTAGATAAATTGAGTGTGATTTATAAATCTGTCCGTGGTAGATCAGGGTTTAATGCTGAACAAAAGGGTGTACTAGACCGATTACGTCAATACATGAATACCTATGCCCAACGCCTCAAACTATTGGCAGAAGCTCAAAATGGTACAGAGAAAGCGAAAATGATACCAACGGATTTTGCTATGAACGCAAAAGAGTTAGATCAGGGACGCGGTACAGATTATTGGATTACTACTCCTGAAATGACAGCACGTGCATTCCAAGGGTATGTAGAAGATAAAATTTCTCAAAATAGTGGCTACAGTCCGTTTCTGAATTTTGGCCCTGAGAGTGCTGCGATTTTTACCCCATGGGGTTTTAAGCGACCATTTCCTACTGGTACAGAACGAAAAGCAATCAATGCAAAGTTTTCTGATTTGGTTGATACACTAAAAACAGAAGAAACAGAAACAGGGATTAAACTTTATAGTCGTGACAAATTAAAACCTGATAACGAGCGTAGAGGCGCTTCACCATTAGACACGACCTTTACTCCCTTATCCGTTGTCAGTGCTACCCGTAGAGTCCTTTCTGTTCTTCAGCATCTCAAAATAGTTACTGCACAAATAGATGCCTCTGTTCGGGGGCGGATTGTCGTTGGGGGGCAAAGGGTCGGGGTCAACAAAGTCAAAGGTTTGGATAGCCATAGCTTTATGGTTCAGGTGGTTGAGTCGTTTGATGGCTTGCCGTCTGCGATACAAGAAGATAATCGCTACCAGGGCGAGAATGGTGAAACCAAGCGATATGATGTATTGGGCGTATGGCATAACGGTACACTCTATATCAATGCAGGTGATATTCAGGGTAATAATAGCACTCAGCAGACCACTTTTGAAATGTATGAGGAATTGATTTTACATGAGGTGGTTGGACATTTTGGTGTACAACAGATATTTGGTCGAGAATATAAAACTAAGTTACAACAATTGTTTAATGCGCTTGGTGGGCTGGAGGGTATTCGCAAAATAGCCAAAGATAATGGCGTGGATATGCAGCAGTTTAATGATGTGTATATTAACCCACGTATGCAGGCGGTCAAAGATGAAATCTATACTGAATCTGATGTGCAGCAGTCTTTAGTCGGCGAATTATTTGCCTTTGTCGCTCAAAATGCCAAGTCACGTCCTTTTGTGCGTCAAAAGCTAAAAGAAGTTATAGGATATATCCGTCAATGGTTCCGTGATCGTGGCTTTGATAAATTCCTTTCACGTTACAATGATGCCGATTTGATGATGTTTTTGTCAGAAGCTCGTAAGGCTGTAGTTGATCGAAGCTATTTTGGTAAATATAAAAATCAAGAATTTTCATCTAAGAACAATTCTGATACTCCACTTTATAGCCGTGGCACTAAAAGTAATTCAGGTTCTACAACTCAACAAGTACGAGATGTGTTGATTGATCGTTTTGGTAAAGAGACCATTAATGAGCTTGAACGACAAGGTAAGCTTGAGATTATTCAGGATTATCAGGTTGAAGGTGTTGAGGGCTTCTATTACAACGGTAAAGCGGTACTCGTTGCATCGAATCTGACTGCTGAAAGCACAGTGCCAACATTCTTACATGAGTTGGGTGGTCATGCTGGTTTTCAAAATATGATGAACCAAAAACAATATAATGAATTGATGAATCAATTTAATAAATTGGTTGAGCAGGGTAATCCTGTTGCTTTAGCTGCAAAGATGCTTGCAGAACGTGAACAAGGCTCTGAACGTCAGCAGCTTGAATATTTACCATATTTATTAACTCTTTCATCTACTATGCAACAACGTAATGTGATTCAACGGAATGCACTGCAAAAGTTGATTAACAATATTGTTTCGTATGTAAAAGCATGGGTATTTGATAATTTTGGTATCAATCTTAATTTGAATCCGTCGGATATGCTTGCATTATCAGAGCGTATGATTGGGCAAATTAAACATCAATCATCATTGGATTTAATTCGTCAAAAATATCATGGTACAAATCAATGGATGACAGCACCAAACGGTGCAAAGACACATCTTTCAGAACAACAATGGTTACAAGTCCGGACACCAGAATTTAAGAAATGGTTTGGTGATTGGGAAAATGATGCAGCAAATGCTTCACAGGTATTAGATGAAAATGGGGAGCCTAAGGTTGTTTATCATGGTACTGCCACCGAGTTTAATGAATTTAAGCAGGGTCATGGCTTATTAGGGGATGGCATTTACTTAACTGATAGTTTTGATACAGCAGATGTATACGCCAATATCCGTGGGGAAAATGGCTTTGTACTTCCATTATTTGTAAACATTCGGAATGTGTTCAAAACTACAGGTAATGTTTCACGTGATGAAGTTGTAGAAGCGACAACTTCTGGGAAATATCAGGGAATTGTTCATCAGTTTGAAAATCAAGAATATATTGTTGCGTTAGAGCCTAATCAAGTAAAAATGGCTGAGGGGAATAAAGGCACATTTAATAGTGAAAGTTCAGATATTAGATTTAGCCGATCTTCAAATGATGTTGCTGATCGCCTAAGTGAAAATATTAAAAATTTGTACAGTGGCAACTTTAAACTACCAAGTATGGCTGATGCAATGAAATATGGTTTGATGTTTCTGAGTCGTATGCAGATCACAGATATTTATAAAAAAATTCTACCTCAGTTATCTGTATATAATGACTTGGTGCATCAGATGGATGCTGATAAAAATGATATAGCTGCTCATGCAGATAATATTGTGCGTGAGTGGGCTAAGTTAAATAAAAGAATCGATAAGAATGACCCTAACTCTAAAACAGAAGAAGAAGCATTGGCTGACTTAATGCATGAAGCCACTTTGGCTCAGATCGACCCAGCCAAGCCATACCAGTCAGGTGATGATAAAGTTAAGTATCAGCAATTATATAAAGCTTACAACGCTTTATCTCCTGAAGCTCGAACAATGTATAAAAAAGCACGTGATGCTTATAGTGGGCATTATGCCAAAGTACGTGAGGCGGTCAGGGAGCGTATTTTAAGGTCTGCTTTGAGTAGTGAGAGAAAAGCTGATTTATTGAAAAAAATCGAAGGTTCTTTTGGTCAAATTAAAGGTGTTTATTTTCCATTGGCTCGTTTTGGTCAATATGTCGTTGTGGCACGTAATCAGAATGGTGATGTGGAGAGCATTAGTCGTGCTGAAACTGAAAATGAGGCGAAGGCTTTACGTGAGCAATTGATAGAAAAATATCCTCAATTAAAAGTGGATTCTGTTATCCGTGATCAAGAGTATAACGCCTTACGTGATAAGGTTGGGCGTGGCTTCATGTCAGACCTGTTTGATGAGGTGGGTAATCTTGGCTTAGATGCAAAAAAACAAGCTGAATTTGAAGATACATTGGGGCAGCTATATTTATCTTCCATGCCTGATTTAAGTTGGGCAAAACATGGTATTCACCGTAAAGGAACTGCGGGATTTAGTAATAATGCTAGACGTGCTTTTGCGCAAAATATGTCAAGTGGGGCAAGTTATTTGGCTAAGTTGCGCTATGGTGATCAACTTACAGCACAGCTAGATGAAATGGAAGAATATGCTAAGGCTCAAATCAAAAAGGATCCTAGTTATAGGCAGCCTTTAGCATCCGCAGTCATTGATGAAATGAATAAGCGCCATAAAAATCTAATGAATGCAAAAGGGAATGCTGTATCTTCACTTTTAACCAGTATGGGATTTATCTATTTTCTTGGGTTGTCACCAGCAGCTGCAATGGTGAATATTCTGCAAACCCCACTTGTTGCATATCCTATTCTTGGAGCAAAATTTGGATTTGATAAAGCAGGTATAGCACTTTTAGGAGCGTCTAGCGATTATGCCAAAGGTGTTGGGTTTGAGATGCCTGATTTTACGGACTTGGAGAGTTTCAGAAATAGTCTTAGTGATTCAATTGATCCAGATATAGCAAAAGTATTAAAAGAACATGAAAAGCAGGCTTATGAAAAAGCTGTTTCTGCTGGTGTGATTGATGTAACACAGGCACATGATTTAGCAGGGATTGCTCAGGGTGAAGATAGTGGCGTGATGTGGAAGATGAGACCTATCATGCGCGCGGCATCTCTTATGTTTCATCATGCTGAACGTTTTAACCGTGAAGTGACTTTTATCGCTGCGTATCGATTATCTAAAGAAAGCGGTATGGCAGATCATGATGCATATAAACAAGCAGTAAAGATGACTTACGATGGGCATTTTGATTATTCAGCTTCTAACCGTGCCAGATTTATGCAGGGTAACGTAGCCAAAGTCATTTTTTTGTTCAAGCAATTTGGACAGAATATGATCTATACCATTGCACGTCAGTCTTACATCGCTCTAATTGGTAAAAACCACACTAAAGAGGAAAGAATAGAAGCTGCAAGGGCGATCAGTGCAATACTTGTAACTCACGCTTTGGCAGCAGGTGTTCTTGGACTACCAATGGTAACTACAATACTAGCTATAGCATCTGGTCTTGTTGGAATGGCAGGGGGTGGAGATGATCCATGGGATGCAGAAGTAGCTTTACGTAATGGTTTGGCCGATATGACTAGCCCAACTTTTTCAAATTTAGTGATGAAAGGCTTGTCTCGTGGTACACCTGCCGATATTTCTGGTCGTGTGGGTTTGGATAGTATGTTTTTAGCTAGAGCACCCGATGGTTTAGAGGGGCAAAAGCTTTATGAACAGTTAATCTTAGGCAATATGGGTGCAACAGTCGGGATGGGGGCAAACATAGCAAAGGGTATACAAGAACTTGGCCAGGGGAATTATGCTCGTGCTCTTGAAGAAATGTTACCTACTTTTGCAAAAAATCCTTTTAAGGCGTATCGGTATGCGACTGAAGGTGTACAGGATAAAACAGGTGTGGATATTTTGGATGGTCATCCAGTATCAGGTGCAGGAATATTCAGCCAGACAATTGGTTTCTCACCAAGTCAGGTGCGTACAGCATATGAAGGTAAATCAGCGATCTATCAACAACAACAAGCTCTGCAAAAACGTAAATCCAAATTAACAGCAAATTGGGTCCGAGCTAAACGCAATGATGATCAAGAGGGCATGGACTCTGCATGGAAAGATATTCAGGAATTTAATGAGGTTAATCCTAAGTTACGGATTAACCGTATAAATTTAATGCAAAGTTATCATCAAAATGCCAAACGTATTCGTGATGCTGAAAATGGCGTTTATCTTTCTAAGAAGTATCGTGATATTGGTGATTATGGACGATTTGCTGAAACGGATTAGTAAAAACTACAAAGCGACTGACTAGGTCGCTTTGTTCATTTTCTATATTGAATAAAAATTTAAACTAGTGAAAAATTAAACTCACTTTATAAACAGATGAAATAATTATGATTAATTATGATTTAATTTTTGAAGAACTTCAGGCTATGCATCCAAAAGGTGTAAAATTTTTCAAAGATCATACATCCCAAGAGTTTGAAGAGTTGAATGACTTTTTAGAAGATAATAAATTTGAACTAGGTATTGAGATAAAGCCTCATCGGGAAAGTCAAACAGGGCATAGATCAATAGATGCAATTATGGTTAAAAAACTATAATGTTTTTGTCGACAAGTTTGTGAAAGAAGCCACCTTATGGTGGCTTCTTTATTGGATTTTATTTGAGTTTTTCCTTATTTACTAAACCTGTAATCCTAGTCAAGCCAAATGCTGTCACTCGCATGTGTAAAAATACACGCTCTTGACCATCATTTTGATTTTTGATTACTGGTGATGCTTTATTGGTAAAAACACCATTCAACACATACTGTGCATGTGGTTGTAATTTCTTTTCAGCATCTCGATAACACCATTTTTTTTGAAGTAAAAGATTAATGAGATCCTTTTCTTTTATTCCAATTGTTTTGGCACATTCACGGATACAGTAGGTATGTACTGTTTCAGCAATGATATCGAGTGCTTGAGCTTTAGGTTCAAGTTTTTCAACTTTTTGGGTGAGTTCAATATTTTGTTTTGCCTGAGTTTCAATTGCTTGTAGTAGGTGATAAGGATTTGAAATATCAAATACTGGTTGAGCAACTTGAGCTTCAAGTTCTTGCCAACGATCTACCAAGCGAGCTGTAAATTCTGGGCAAAGTTGGGCAACCACGATAATACTGTCGCGCTTACCTTGTTCACCTGTGAATACATAAACTTGAGTAGTACGAGTACGACCCATTTTATCAGTAGATTGTTCATCCTCAATTTGAGGTTGAACAATAACGCTAGTGTTTACAAGCGTTTCAATAGTACGCTTAACATTGTCATGGCGTTTTTCAACAAGTTCAGCAATTTCCAAACTTGTCATCATTTGAATTTGTACAGGAACAATTGCATTCATGCTGCCAACTCCTCTGCAAAAAACTTTACCAAGTCAGGTGAGCATTCTTTGAAGTTATCAAATTCTTCAACACAAATATCTTGAAAGTTATTTGCTATTGATGAAGCTAAATGTGCCAAAGTTTTAATTGTTGGAGATAGTTCTGACTTTTCAGCAATTACAGTTGTTAATGCTGAAATTTCATCAAAACGATTATTTGCGATACGCACAAATTCAAGCAAACTCCGTAATTGCTGTTCACTGACCTGAACTTGCTTGTCTTGGGTGAATTGGGTTATATTGTTCATAGGTATTCATCCTTTGTGATGGCAACTAGACCTTGCGTTTGATTGGTAGTCGGGCAAGGTTTTTTTGTACCTGTTGATTTCATGCTTTCGCACTCTTTCTATTTTCAATTAATAATTTAACTGCCTCATTCAATAGAAATACCATTGAGCGTTTTTCTGAATTAGCAATAACCTTAAGTTCTTTGTGAAGTTCTTCTTCTAAGCGAACTTTCACATAAACAAATTCATTCTCCACTATCTTCTCCTAGTCCCCATTATGGGGTGTTGATTTATAGTACCCATTTTGGGGTTATTGGTCAAGACCCATTTTGGGGGTAATATTCGTTTTATTTGGGTTAATTTTTCATGAGTGAAGATCAAAACAGTGTTGTGACGCTCAAAGTTCGAGTATCACCTGAATTTAGAGAGAAAATTGTAAATACAGCAAAAGCAAATAATCGTTCTATGAATCAAGAAATTGTTGCACGTCTTGAAAAGAGCTTTGAAAACAATATTCCTTCAGCATTAGTTTCTGAATACATGCAGGCTGTTGAAGAAAAAAATGATATGATTAAAAAACAATTAGAAATCTCTAATCTTCTTGTACTCAAACTAGCTGAAAAGCTACCTGATGACGATCCATCGAAAAGCAGAATGTTAGAATTAATTAATCAATTGAATTAAAAAAAAGCCGACTTGATGTCGGCTTTAATTGTTTAATTACACTGCATTTGTCCGCCGACATTTTGGCATACACCACCAGTAGATGGAAAATATGTATCACCTGCACCACGATTATAGCGTGTGCCATCTGAACCCCAACATCCTGCACCATCACAGTTGGTTATTGTGGATGGTTGACGTTGTGGCATAGGTGCAGAGTAAGAGTTGTTTGAGTTTGAGTAACTATCACCACTCGATACATTTACACCATTCATTGCTGCTAGGGTTCTTAATTGGTTTGCGGTTAACTGACCATTTTGAGAACCTTTATATGGCGTACTAGCTTCCTGAATAATTTTTTGGCGCAATGCTTCATCTTCAGCAGAGCGTGTAGGCTGACGAGGCACAGTATAAGTATTTTGACGAGTGCCCTGATAGTGATTTACATACGTGTCAGGAATGGATGAATTAGAGCGATAAGTTTGTTTAGGTGCTGGTGTACTGGTTGTACCCAACGATCGTAAAGTTTCTATATTCTGTTGCTTAGCACCCTTAGGTGGTGGCTTACTTGAATAGGTAACATTACCTTTTGCATCAACCCATTTGTAAACCCCTGCATATAGATTTACTGGGATAGATAGCAAAACAAATGCTGTAAATTTTAATACACTCATGCGCATCTCAAAGATAATAATTATATGAAATTACGATAGATTAATTTTAGAGCAGTATCAACCCCCTGTAAGGTTCGCTAAATAACCACCTTTAAATAAAACTCTACGAAATAAAGTAGAGTTTTATTTCGGGGCAAGTTATGCAAGAAAACACAATTCCATGGATCATCAAAGTTGTGCCTGCCGTAGTGGGGGCTATTCTTGCCCTGGTATTAAGTGGTGATATTGATAAAAACGGAAAAATTCAAGTTTCTTTGGGTGTTATAGGCAAGTTTTTATTCAGCGTTTCAGTCAGCCTTTATGGCGGTTCAGCATTTATTGAATATTACGAATTATCAAAATATTCTCACATGGCTCAAGGCTTTGTGATGCTTATGTTTGCAGTTTTTGGATTATTAGGGATTGGCATTCTTTATCAGTCCATTGCACTGATGCAGGGTAAGCCTTTATCCGAGGTTATTAGTGAGGTCAAAGCTGCCTTTATTTCAATACTTAGTAATGGTAAAGGTGGGAAAAATTGATGAATACTCTTGATATTACACAACTTCAAAAAGCCGTTGGCGTGAAAGCTGATGGAATTCTTGGGCGTAATACTTTAACAGCTGTATTTCAAAAACTTGGTGCTAATCCTGCACGAGCTACTGAATTAGCATTAGCAGCAAATGTGCACTTAGAGACATATTCAATCAAGACGCAGTTACGCTTTTGTCATTTCTTTGCTCAACTTGCTCATGAAAGCGGAAATTTTCGCTATATGGAAGAAATTGCTTCAGGTGTAGCTTATGAAGGTCGAAAAGACTTAGGTAATGTAAACAAAGGCGACGGTGTGCGTTATAAAGGTCGAGGACCAATCCAGTTAACTGGTCGAGCTAATTATCGTAAGTATGGTCAAGAACTTGGAATTGACTTTGAAAATAACCCTGCAATTGTTGCGCTGCCAAGTGTTGGAATGCTTGTAGCTTGCAAATACTGGTCTGAAAATAACTTAAATGTATTTGCAGATTATGATGATGTAACCACGATTACTCGTCGTATTAATGGCGGTTTAAATGGCTTTGATGATCGTAAAAATAAACTTTCTATGATTAAAGGGTGGTTTAAATGATTGATGCCGTGTTAGGTAAATTTTACAAATACATCATTTTAGGCTTGATGATATTTATCTTTGGCTATGTTTTTTATGCCAATTCTCTTGCTGGAAAATTGGCAGATTCTGAAAAAGTTAAAACTAAAGCAATAGCTGATGCTATTAAGCCTTATCAAGATGCAATTGATCAGGCTCAAGAGGAAAAAGCCACCATTATGAAAACATGGTCAGCTAAAATTATAGAGGTTGAACAAAATGCAATTAAACAAATCCAAGCTGCCAATAGTGATGCTCGTAATGCTCAGTTTTCAGCTGATAGCATGTCAAAGCAACTCAGTGAAGCCAACAAACGTTTGTCCAGTGCTCCCAAGCAAACCATCATTAACTACACCATTGCCAACTCAGAATTACTCGAAAGCTGCACAACAGAATATAGAAGTTTGGCAGAAAAAGCTGATGGACACGTCATTGATGTCAGGCGATTAAATGAAAGTTGGCCAGAACTAAATAAAACCCTCAATTGAGGGTTTATTTCTTGATAAGATTTGAAATATCAGCATCAAAATATTTAGTAATATCAAACCATTTTTCTATTTCTTTTTCCCATTTGTACACACGTTCATTTTCAATTTTTAATACGTCTAACCCTTTGATGCTAAAGTGAGTCGTATCATTTGGAAGGTGTTTCCAATCAATAGTCCCATTATCATTAAACCAATTTTCCCAAGCATTTTGTATGTATGGGACCACAAAAGATTGTTGCACATCATTCCATGCAAATATGTTCTGTATATTGGATTTTTCTTTATACATATCTTTAACACTTTTAGTCGGGCGGAATGATTTCATAAATCTTTCCAACTGTTCTTTAATAAAAGAAAATTCAGTATTTATAACGTCAGGTGTTTGAACTTGAGAATAAGCTTCCTCTGCATCCGCAATATCAGCAGCTGATACATACCTTTGTTTTAAAGCAAATTTAGAATAATTATCGTCATATTGTTGTCGGGCAAATTGAATAGCTGTCTGATAATCTAAACGTTCGCCACGTTTTCTTAGGTTTACATACCGTTTAAGACTATTCCATGATGAATGCAATGTAATTGTTTGAAGTTGCGGTATCGTAAAGCCATCCTCTGCATAGCGTGTTGCAGCTTCATGGCGTAAATCATGGAACCTTAAATCTTCAATTCCATTTAAACGACATGCTCTACGAAAATAATCACTGACTGTCTGTACATTGACAGGTAATAAAAGCTCATCACTATAACCCAGCTCGAGCATTCTTTTTCGAGTAGAAGGTTCAAGTAATTCTTCAATAATGAGGAGGGCATTAGGCTCTAAATGGGCAAACTTATGATTTCCTTTGGATCCATCTGGATTTTTAACGTCTCTGATCTTCCATTGACTATTTTTTTTGTCAAAATCAGCTAAACGCATTTCACATAGTTCACCTTCACGACGACCTGTATAGATCGCAAGCCACATGACCAGGTGCATAGGAATGGCATTGCGAACTCGTTTCCAGCCTTTATAAAAGTGATTGGTCAGAATATGAAGTTCTTCTGATGTGATTAAACGATCACGTTCCTTTGATTTAGTAACAATACGAGCTTTTTTTAGACCGATCAGCGAATGTGACAATTCATTTTTTGCATGTGCAACATCTTCACCCCATACAAGTTCAGCATGGTTTAGGACCGATGAGATATGGGATAAATCTTTTAATGCAGTTGCTGGGGCAACTCCATCTATCATTTCAATTGGATTGCCTTTTCGTCGTTCAATGGCAAATGATGAGAAATCTTGACGTGAAAGGGTATAAGCATCTTTATGGGCAATATCATAATTACAGATATTTTTTAGTGCTGCAGTTTTGGTATCAGCAAATTCATCACTAATTTCATCTAAATATTGAGTGATGAATTGTTCTAAAGTTTTTGACACAACCTTAGCTTCTGGATTTAGAATAGCAGGATTAACCAGAATCTCTGCTTCAAGTCGCTTAATCCATTCTTTGGCTAATGACTCTTTTGCAAAAGTTCTTGTTTTAATAAATGGTGGTAAGCCTTTACGAGTTATTCGTATTTGAGCTCTGTATCGAGTTTTACCATCTGCTGTAGTTCGTTCTGCAATTGTTCCCATATTTACGCCATAAAGTTGGATTTACGCCACAAGGGTGATTATGGCGCAAATAAGGCGTAAAGAATAGTTAAGAATGATTGAAAATGATGTAAAACCTTTGAGAATATGGGAAAGTGAAAATTGAGTAAAAACAACGTAATTGCAGAATTGTTTGATAAATCAAAGCATTCCCCTATTTTTGTCGCCCCGATGGCTGGCGTTACGGACCGTCCTTTTAGAACGCTGTGCAAATACTTTGGTGCAGGGCATGCGGTCAGTGAAATGATGACTGCAGACAAGACACTACGTATGAGTAAAAAGAGTCTTTATCGGGCTAATTTTGATGGTGAGCTTGCACCAATCTCTGCACAAATCGCAGGTTCGGATCCAGAGCAACTGGCTGAAGCAGCACGTTATCAAGTGGCGAATGGTGCGCAGATTGTTGATATCAATATGGGTTGCCCAGCTAAGAAAGTATGTAACAAACTTGCAGGTTCGGCTTTATTACAAGACGAAGATCTCGTTGCGCGTATTCTCGATGCCGTAGTTTCTGCAGTGGATGTACCAGTCACTTTAAAAACCCGATTAGGTTTTTTAAATGGCCATGAAAATATTTTACGTGTGGCCAAACGTGCTGAAGAATCTGGAATTGCAGCCTTAGCCTTGCATGGTCGTACCCGTGAAGATATGTATTTGAATACTGCACGTTATGAGCTGATTAAGCAGGTTAAAGAATTGATTGATATCCCATTGATTGCCAACGGTGATATTGATAGTCCCGAAAAAGCCAAATATGTACTGGATTATACGGGTGCAGATGCCATTATGATTGGGCGTGCAGCCCAAGGCCGACCTTGGATATTCAGAGAAATTGCTCATTACTTAAAAACAGGTGAGCATCTTGCTGCGCCTGATATTGCAGAAGTCAAAGCAGTATTATTGGGGCATCTGGCTGAGCTGTATGATTTCTATGGTGAATACTCAGGCTGTCGTATTGCCCGTAAGCATATTGCTTGGTATACCAAAGGCTTACGCTCAAGTAACGAGTTCCGTCAGAATATGTATAAAGTTGAAAATACGGCTGATCAAGCCAAAGTGGTGGAATCATATTTCGATGAATTACTTGATCAAGGTCTACGTATGAGTGATGTACAAGTTGAACAAGTGAATTTATTGGATATTTAATAATTATTTTAATTGTATTGAAAAGCCTGTAATTCGATCTGAATTACAGGCTTTTTTTATTACGATAAATGAGCCGTGATTTTTTGCAGAATCTGCAAGATCACATCAAACTCACTTTGTAATGGTGTGCTTTTACGGGTCACTAAAGCCAATGTACGGCTTGGTGCAGCTTCAATCGCTTTCACATCAATATCTTGATTGAAATGAATCATACTGTTTTTAAGCGCGATCTCAGGTAAAAGAGTAAAGCCTAAATCAGACGATACCATTTCAACCAGCGTTGGTAATGAACTTGCTTTTAAGCGATGATCATTTTTGCGCTCACCAACAGGGCAGGCACTTAAAGCATGGTCGCGTAAGCAATGACCTTCCTCAAGCAGCATTAAACGAGATAGATCCAAATCATCGAGAGAATTTGCATTGGCTGCATTGGTATCTTTCTTGTTATACACAAGGAATAAGTGTTCTTTGGCAATTTCAGCAACTTTTAAACTGCGCGTATCAAACGGAAGTGCAAGTACAATCATGTCTAAATTACCATGTTCCAACTTCTCTACAATCTTCTCACTTTGTGCTTCATGTAAGTGTAGCTGGATTTTTGGCAATTGCTGATGAACTTCATCTAAGAGTTGAGTCAGAATAAAAGGTGCAATGGTTGGAATAATACCGAGATGTAAATCACCTGTTAATGGTTCACTCATCTCTCGGCTTAAACGCATCAGGTCTTGGGCATCGGCAAGCAACACTCGCGCTCGCGCCACCACTTGCTCACCTAATGGGGTTAAACGGACGTTTTGACGATCACGCTCAACTAAGACCCCACCTAATAAACGCTCCAATTCCATGATGCCACCAGACAATGTTGACTGGGTAACAAAGGAACGACGCGCTGCTTCAGTAAAATGTAAAGTTTCTGACAACGTAACTAAATATGATAGCTGTCTTAATGAGGGTAATGCAGCCATAGTGTCCTAGTGTGATGATCTAAAGTGGTGAGTAAACAAACCACTAAGTTGCGGAATGAAATGTGCAGGAATATCATGCCCCATTCCTTGAATTAATTCAAACTTAGCACCCGAAATTGCTTTTGCAACAGCTTTCCCGTGACTTGGTGGTAACAGGCGATCTTTTGATCCGTGTACAACCAATGTCGGCTGAGTAATCGTTTTGTTCAATGGTAACAAAGAACCTGTACATAATATTGCTAAAAATTGTTGAAGTACACCCGCTGGATAGAAACTACGTCGATATAATTTGCGAATGGTTTGAATTGATTCGACTGGATTGACATAACCAGGTGAACCGATAATACGGAAAACATTTAAACTATGATTAATAATTGTTTCTTCATCATGCCCTTCAGGTTTACCCAATAAGCTAAAAAGCTGCTTTGGAAAAGGCGGAGGTAAAAACGGCTGATTATTACTGGTAAATAACAAACCTATTTTTTCTACTTTTTCTGGATATTTCGCAGCAACAATCTGTGAAATCATTCCGCCCATTGAGGCACCAATAATATAGGATTTCTCGATGCCAAGTTGATCAATCAACATTGCTACATCATCGGCCATATCATATAAGGTATAAGGTGCACCTTCATTGCGAAGTCCAAACATGAAACGACTCATCAGTTTCATGGTATTGAGTCGTTTGCCCTTATTACGAATTTTAGAAGATAAACCGATATCGCGATTATCAAAGCGAACTACACGGAAACCTTGATCGATTAAGGCTTTACAGAAGAAATCAGGCCAAAACAGCATTTGTGCACCTAGGCCCATGATCAATAAGATGGTTGGATGCTCAGGATTTCCGCCCATTTCAACATGTAGTTCAATGCCATTGCCCAAAGTAACTTTGGTTTCCTGCATAAAAGAAGCATATGGTGACACGTTAAATTGGAGGGCACTGTTCATGATCTTCGTTCCAAATTGAATTCTTCTTATTGCTTAGAGAGTTTGAAGGAAATTCTTTTCTCAACAAACTCTCGTATTTAAACCTTAAACTTGCGCTGGAATCAAGTCTGGAACCAGCTTGGTGAGGGTTAAACGTTGTTTGCCCGCAGTTGCACCTAACAGTACAAAACCCCTTAAGGTTCCTTCACCATCAGCTGCTTTGGCAAGCATACCATCATCAAACTCTTCGGTTTCCCAGTTCACATCCACATTAAGCGGTGCAGGTAAAACCGTCAATGGCGCAGCGGGTGTTTTTACTGCAACAGGCATAGCAGGGTAGTGTACCGCTGTGCTTTGACCACTGAGCGTTTTTGCTAAAGCACGTGCTTGCTGCATAATTGGCATCACATATGGCAATAACGTGCCATTCACTTCTGCACAGTCACCGACGGCATAGATATCCGCTTGATTGGTTTCCAAAAGCGTGTTGGTAATAATGCCACGACTGGTTTGAATGTCTGCTGCTTTCGCTAAAGAGATATTCGGTTGTAAGCCAATTGCAGAAAGAACAATATCAGCGACCAGTGTTTTACCATTGGCTAAGGTGACTTCGTAGTCTTCACCATTATTAATCTTGGTTACTTTTTCCACGGTGGTGGAGAGTGCAAATTTAATGCCTGCTTGTTCTAAGTTGGCCTTAAAGGCTTCAGCGACATGGTTTGGTAATAAACGACCGAGTGGCTGAGGGGCTAAGTCAATTACAGTAACATCATATTGGCTATGCAATAAGTCATTGGCAAATTCACAGCCAATTAAACCTGCACCAAGAATAACCACGCGTTTGTCTTTACGGTTTGTAAGGTTTTCACGGAAGATACGATAGTCGACCAATGAGTTCACAACATGGATGTCATCACTGCCATCACCGGCAATCGCTAAGCGGATAGGGTTTGCACCGACAGCCAGTACTAATTTTGAATAAGGTTGGGTAATGGTTTGCCCATTTTTTTCTAATGTAAGTTCATGGTTTTCGGCATTGATTGCTTTCACCCATGTGTCTGCATCAATGCGCATATTCAATTGGGTTGCCATCTTTGTCGCATCGCCTAAAGCAATTTGTTCTGGTGCTTTATTCCCTGCAAAGGCATTAGATAATGTTGGTTTTGCATAATTTACCGCATCATCTGCACAGATCATAACCAGTTCTTGTTCAGGACTTAGTTTACGAAACTCTCGCGCTACGGTGTAACCTGCCATGCCCGATCCGATGATAACGATAGGATGCATTCTATTCTCCAATATTTTCTTATTTAAAAACAAACGATAGCAAAAAAAAGACCATGATCATTGTCACGGCCTTCTTGATCTATTTAGATTTCAACCATTTCAAAATCAGCTTTTGAAACGCCGCAATCTGGGCAAGTCCAATCATCTGGGATATCTTCCCATTTGGTCCCTGCTGCAATGCCGTCTTGTGGCCAACCTTCTGCTTCGTCGTAAATCCAACCACAAACGATACATTGATATTTTTTCATGTGACTCTCCAAACTGATAGGTATGTTCAAGTTGCCTTTCAGTAAAACTATTCCGTAATGTCGCTATGATCGCTGCAATAGGAACTAACTTATGCTAATCGGGAGTTAGATTTTTACGCAGAACGACATTTAAGTAAAGTAAATGCAAGAGTTTAATCATTTATTCAAAAAGTGATATGGCAATTCTATCTGAAAGTCTTGTTATTTGAGCAATTACTCTAATTTTTTTTAGGGATATAACGCTTATACAATTAAAAAAAGCCGAAATGTATAAATATAGTGTGTATAAAAAACAAACATTCAGAATCAAGATATGATGATGAAAACAATGATCAAGGAGAATAAAACATGGAAACCTTATCTTATAATATAAAAATTTATGCGACCCCTGAAAAAGTTTGGGAGGTTCTTTGGACTCCAGAAAGTTATCAAGCATGGACAAAATTCTTTGCATGCGATTCAACCATGACTACGGATTGGAAAGTGGGTGGTAAAACCTATTTTGGAGATGGCAAAGGCAATGGCATGATCTCTACCATTGAAAGTATCGATGAGCCTAAAGAGATTGTTTTTAAGCATCTTGGGATGATTGAGAACGGTAAGGAGGATCTGGAAAGTGAGGCTGTGAAGTCTTGGGCAGGTGCTTTGGAAAAATATATGCTGTTTGATTTTAATGGTGAAACGCAATTGCATGTAGAGGTCGATATTCAACCAGAACATGCAGAATTTATGAATAAAGGCTTTGATCAGGGACTTGCTATGGTCAAGCATTTAGCGGAGAAATAAGCGACAGCGAATCGATTGTTGAGCGGAAAATTGCTGCGTTATCTTGATTCAAAAACTGATCAATCTTGATTTTTTTGAATTGTCTGGTTGAAACAATACGAAAATGAGTTGTGATCTGCTATCCTATGTCACTTCATTTTTTACTTAATCGAGGCAGAGATGACGCAACAAAACGCTCAATCGACTTCTGAACAAACACTTTCCGAAAACGATTTAATCGCACAGCGTCATGCCAAATTAAAGCAAATCCAAGAGACTGCAAAACAAACGGGTAAGAGCCCGTGGCCAAACACGTTTAAACGTGAGCACTATGCAGCTGATTTGCAAGAACAGTTTAAAGATCAAGACAAGGCGCAAATTGAAGGCGCTGAAAAAGTTTATGTAAAAGTTGCTGGTCGTGTGATGTTGAACCGTGGATCATTTATGGTGATCCAAGATATGACGGGTCGTATTCAACTTTATGTGGATCGTAAAGGTCTGCCAGCTGATATTTTAGAAACCATTAAAAGTTTAGACCTTGGCGATATCATCGCTGCTGAAGGTTATATTGGTCGTTCGGGTAAAGGTGACTTATATGTGCACCTTGAAGGTTTTGAATTACTGACCAAATCACTTCGTCCACTTCCAGATAAATTCCATGGTTTAACCGATACAGAAGCTAAATATCGTAAACGTTATTTAGATTTGATCGTAAATGAAGAAACACGTAAAACTTTCGAAATTCGTGCCCAAGTAGTTGCAGGTATTCGTGCATTCTTGACCAATGAACGCTTCATGGAGGTGGAAACGCCAATGATGCATGTGATTCCGGGTGGCGCATCTGCTAAGCCATTCGTAACACATCATAATGCTTTGGACATGGAACTGTATTTACGTGTTGCACCGGAACTCTATTTAAAACGCCTTGTAGTGGGTGGTTTTGAGCGTGTGTTTGAAATTAACCGTAACTTCCGTAACGAAGGGGTTTCAACACGCCACAACCCTGAATTCACGATGATCGAGTTCTATCAAGCCTATGCTGATTATAAAGACTTGATGGTATTGACTGAAAACATGCTTGAAAAATTGGCAGTTGATATCTTGGGGTCTACCGATGTGCCTTATGGTGACGAAGTTTATAGCTTCAAAGGGCCATTCAAGAAAATCTCAATGTTTGATGCAATTCTTGAGAACAATCCAGACTTCACACCTGAAAATGTGAATGACCGTGAATTCTTGGCCAAATTTACCAAAGAAGTTTTAAAAGAGCAGGTAAAACCTGGTTTTGGTTTAGGCAAATTACAAACGATTGTGTTTGAAGAAACTGTAGAAACTAAACTGCGTCAGCCGACGTTCATTACTGAATATCCAGCTGAAACTTCACCACTTGCTCGTCGTAATGATGATAATCCACATATTACCGATCGTTTTGAGTTCTTTATCGGTGGTCGTGAGTTGGCAAATGGTTTCTCTGAGTTAAATGACCCGATTGATCAGGCTGAGCGCTTCCAAGCGCAGGTTGCAGAAAAAGATGCAGGTGATGATGAAGCAATGCATTACGATGCAGACTTTATCGAAGCATTGGAATATGGCTTGCCACCGACAGCTGGTCAAGGCATCGGTATTGACCGTTTGGTGATGTTGTTTGCCAATGCTGCGAGTATTCGTGACGTGTTGTTATTCCCGCATATGCGCCGTAAAGATTAATTTACCATTCATTAAAAAGCCACTTCCATGAAGTGGCTTTTTATATTCATGATTAAAAAAATATAATTATTGCATTTGATGATTGAAAAGAGATCGTAAAAAAACGATCATGTGCACATAAATAAATTTGAGAACAGTTTAGATATGTTTCTAAAAAAATCCCTTTATGTCGCATTATTTGCTTCGCTTTCCTCTGCAACATTTGCACAAGGTCTCATCTTAAACGATGCAAATTTACGTACAGATTTAAATTGGCTGAACCAACAAGGTGTTATTCAAATTAGTACGTCGACTTGGCCAATGAGTGGCGATGAAATTCAACGTGCTTTATCCCAAGCGAAAGTGAGCAATAATGCTCAGCAAAAGGTGGTGAATTCAGTTGCTAATGCACTGAAAGCAGATAATGAAACGGTTAAACTTGGTTTACATGCCGGCTCTGATCTTAAAACTGTTCCTCAAACATTTGGTGATAACCAAAAATCACAATATCAGGTCGCTGCTGAGTTTAATGCAGGTGGTGAAAATTGGGATGCAAAACTTCGTGTGAATGGAGAGAAAGATCCACTGGTTGATAATGGGCATGATGTCAATGTAGAAGGTTCTTATCTTGCTGGTAAGCTTTGGAATCAATGGGTGATTGCAGGTCAGATTCCGACCTATTGGGGTCCTGGGCATGATGGAAGTTTGATTCGCGGTGATGCGAGTCGTCCTGTGTATGGTGTTACAGCACAACGAGCTGTACAAAATGCATTTGAGAGCAAATGGTTATCTTGGATTGGTCCTTGGCAGTATCAAGCATTTGCTGGGCAATTGGATGATTATAAGGCTGTTCCTGATGCAAAACTGCTTGGTTTACGTGTAACGGCACAACCTTTGTCTTATCTTGAACTTGGTGCATCACGTGTATTGCAATGGGGCGGTGAAGGCCGTTCAGAAAGTTTGGACTCACTTTGGAATGCCATTAAAGGTAATGATAATCTTGATTATGATACTGATAAGTCAAATCAGATTGCAGGATTTGATTTTCGGTTGAATACACAACCATTACTACAAGTCCCTGTCGGTGTTTATGGACAATATGTGGGGGAAGATGAAGCCGGTGGACTCCCTGCTAAAAAGATGTATTTAGCGGGTATAGATTTCTCTTCTTCTTATAAAAATATGCCGTATCAACTCTATGCAGAATGGGCAGATACGCGTAGTAATGGAAAAGTAGATGGTGTTTCATATAATCATTATGTTTACAAAGATGGCTATTATCAACATGGTTTTTCTTTAGGCCATGCAATGGGTGGTGATGGTCAAATGTATTCGGTTGGTGGTGATATTCGTTTTGATACAATGAACCGTTTAAATGGTCGTTTGCTTTATACCAAGGTGAATCCATTAGATTTAAGAATTAATGAGGCATTTCCAAAGCAAGATACAATAAAAGCTCTTGATTTGACTTGGACACACTACTTGAAACCAACAATTCCATTAAAAGTGAATGGTTGGGTCAGTGATTCTGATTTGAATGGCAGTGATGGTGGTGTTTCTGTTGGTGTTGAAATTCCATTAGAACGGAAAATGTTCGGTTTTTGATAGGTTTTAAACCTTTGAAAAAAGGAGCCTTTTGGCTTCTTTTTTTATATTTTTTGGTGAGGAATAGATTGTATTGATATTCCATAATCTTATTTTTATATCATAATTTTGCATATTGATATGAAAAAACAAGCTAAAGAACTGGATCTAAATTATTATAATGAATAACCGCTATTGAGTGGTTTTTTGCCACCAGTAAGAATATCTATATCATGAAAAATTGGAGTTGTTATGGCACTCGTTCCTCCACACAGTCTTCAAAGTGGTGGTTTAATCCCACTTATAGATTTTATGGATAGCATGGATAAGGAGGAAATTGTACATGACTGAAAATAGATTAACTCACCTCAAGCAACTTGAGGCAGAAAGTATTCATATTATTCGTGAAGTTGCAGCTGAATTTGAAAACCCTGTGATGCTTTACTCGATTGGTAAAGACTCGGCAGTAATGTTGCATTTGGCATTAAAAGCATTCTATCCAGCGAAACTCCCATTCCCACTACTGCATGTAGATACGGGTTGGAAGTTTAAAGACATGATTGCTTTCCGTGACAACATGGCAAAAACGCATGGCTTTGATCTGATCGTGCATCAAAATGTAGAGGGTCGTGAGGCGGGGATTAACCCGTTTGATCACGGCAGTTCAAAATATACGGACATCATGAAAACCCAAGGTTTAAAACAAGCCTTGGATAAGTATCAGTTTGATGCTGCTTTTGGTGGTGCACGCCGTGATGAAGAAAAATCTCGTGCCAAAGAGCGTGTGTATTCATTCCGTGATAATAAACATCGTTGGGATCCAAAAAACCAGCGTCCGGAACTTTGGAACCTTTACAACGGTAAAGTGAACAAAGGCGAAAGTATTCGTGTATTCCCATTGTCTAACTGGACTGAGTTAGATATCTGGCAATATATCTATCTCGAAAATATTCAACTCGTTCCTCTTTATTTCTCTGCAGTTCGACCTGTGGTTGAACGTAGTGGTACGTTAATCATGGTCGATGATGAGCGTATGCGCTTAAAAGAAGGTGAAGTTCCACAAATGAAATCGGTACGTTTCCGTACACTTGGTTGTTACCCGTTAACAGGTGCAGTTGAGTCTGAAGCAGATACCTTGCCTGAAATTATCCAAGAAATGCTTTTAGCAACCAGCTCAGAGCGTCAAGGTCGTATGATTGACCATGATGAGGCTGGCTCGATGGAAAAGAAAAAGCAAGAAGGTTATTTCTAATTTCCTTAAGCAAGTCCCTCTTTTTAAAGAGGGATTTAGGGAGATTAAAACCGATTTCTAAAGAATATGTGGAGTTTTGAGCAATGTCTCATCAATCAGATCTTATTAGCCAAGACATCTTGGGATATTTAAAACAGCATGAGCAAAAAGATTTATTACGCTTTTTGACGTGCGGTAATGTCGATGATGGTAAAAGTACCTTAATTGGTCGTTTACTTTACGATTCAAAATTGATTTATGAAGATCAATTGCAAGCGGTAACACGTGATAGTAAAAAAGTGGGTACTACAGGTGATGCACCTGATCTTGCTTTGCTGGTTGATGGTCTACAGGCTGAACGTGAGCAGGGCATTACCATTGATGTGGCTTATCGTTATTTCTCTACAGAAAAGCGTAAGTTCATCATTGCTGATACCCCAGGACATGAACAATACACGCGTAACATGGCGACTGGTGCATCCACTGCCGATCTTGCGATTATCTTGATCGATGCACGTTATGGTGTGCAAACTCAAACTCGTCGCCATTCATTTATCGCAAGCTTACTCGGTATTAAAAATATCGTTGTTGCGATTAACAAGATGGACTTGGTTGAGTTCTCTGAAGCACGTTTCAATGAAATTCAAGTTGAATATGATGCTTTCGTGAGTCAACTTGGTGATCGTCGCCCTGAAAATATTGTGTTCGTACCGATCTCGGCATTGAATGGCGACAACGTTGTTAATCCATCAGCAAGTACGCCATGGTACAAGGGTCAAACCTTGATGAGCCTTCTTGAGTCAGTGGAAATTAAACGTGAATCAAATAAACGTGAATTCCGTTTCCCTGTTCAATATGTGAATCGACCAAACCTCGATTTCCGTGGTTTCGCAGGTACGATTGCGCTTGGTCAAGTGAATGTTGGTGATGAAATTATTGCCTTGCCATCTGGTAAAAAATCAACAGTTAAAGAAATCGTAACTTTTGATGGCAATCTAGAACAGGCCGTTGCTGGTCAGGCCGTGACTTTAACCTTAAACGATGAAATTGATATTTCTCGTGGTAACGTTTTGGTCCGTGCAGGCGAGCAACCATTGATTTCACGTAGTGTGCGTGCATCAGTGGTCTGGATGAATGAGCATCCGCTGGTAAAAGGCAAACTGTACAATGTCAAAATTGGGACTCAAACTGTTCCAGCGAAAGTGACGGCAATTAACTTCCGTGTCAATGTGAATACGTTGGAACACACACAAGTTGAAGAGCTTGAGTTGAATGCAATTGCGGATGTTGTAGTTGAGTTTGATGCGCCAGTGGTCTTTGATCAATACCAAGACAGCCGTTACACCGGTTCATTTATCTTTATTGACCGTCTAAGCAACGTAACTGTTGGTGCGGGTATGGTTGAAGCTGCGGTTGAATGGGCAGCGCATAGCAATCCTGTGACTGCAGAAGATCGTGCAGCTCGTTTAGGTCAGAAGCCTGCGGTGATTGGTGTTTCTGCATCGTTGATCGAGAAAGCTCAAGCTTTAGAAAGCTTGTTGATCCAGCAGGGTGTGGTTGCGATTGCGAAAGCCAATTTAACTGCTGAGCAAATTGCATTGTTGCGTGAAACAGGTGTTGTAATTATCACTACGACTGTTGAAGGTACAGATACCGAGATTGCTGCTGAAACGGTTGAAGAAGCCGCTGAAAAAGTGGTGGAGTTAGTTCGTCTTTAATCGGCTGAGTTGATTTTGGAAACCCGCGCAAGCGGGTTTTTTTATTTGAGTGGGCTACAAAAAGCTGGAATTGGTTCTGTTGGATATTTACTCATTGTATTCTTTGCAGTTGTAGTTTTGATATTATGTTGTGCAACTTGGTTTAACTGCTTTTCTATACACTAAATAAACACCACTCAAGATTGCTGTAATTCCAATATAGTCGAAAGTAGAAAGTTGGGTATTAAAAATCATAAAGTCGAGTATTAAAGTCACAAGGGGCACAAGATAGAATAAGCTTGTTGTATTCACCAGATTGCCTGATTGTAGTAATTTATAAAAAATTAGTTGAGCAATCACAGAAACAATGATGCCTTGATATAAAACTGGAATCCAAAAGCCCCAATTCATCTCAAAATTAAATGATTGAAAAGGGATGATTAAGATCATGAAAATCAAAGAAATTGCATATTGTAGTGGTAAAACGTGCCATGGTTTTTCAGAAATTTTTCTTTGTAGAATCACACCTGCCGTAATACATGTCAGGCACATAATTGAAGCAAGCGTTGCCCATAAAGATAATTTATTGACAAACATATTGTTATAAACCAAACAAATAATTCCAAAAAAACTAAGCAGTAGTCCAGTAAGCTTCACTTTGGAAAAACTCTTTTCGGTAATAAAAAAAGTCAAAATGGGCTGTAATGCAAGGATGGTGGAAAGGAGCCCTGG
This sequence comes from Acinetobacter sp. UBA991, assembly GCF_002292065.1. Classification (NCBI taxonomy): domain Bacteria; kingdom Pseudomonadati; phylum Pseudomonadota; class Gammaproteobacteria; order Moraxellales; family Moraxellaceae; genus Acinetobacter; species Acinetobacter sp. UBA991. The sequence goes on from NZ_DBBF01000001.1 coordinate 43,662, forward strand.
TGAAATTCCAAATTCAAGGGATAAAAAATAAAATAGGGTATAACCCGTAATTAAAAAGCAACCCGTCAATATGACATATTTAAAAGAGGTGTTTTGTGGGTAAAAAGGCTGTTTTGAAATCACACAGAAGGATAAAATTAATGCGGTAGCAATCAAAAAGCGAAAAAACAGAAAAGGAATTGCAGCACCATGATGAAGTCCCCATTTGGTAAAAATAGCAGCGCTACCCCAAAGCAAAACAAATAGGCCAATATAAAGGAAATTCTCATTCTTAAGTTTGACCATTTTACTTATCCTTTTTAATATCTATATTTTTAGGTCTTTGAATATCAGTTTTATATGATCACTAAACTATGATTTTCACTCGATGGTTATAAAAATGCTTTACCATCTAAGACGGATAGAGCAAGTTATTTTAACAAATAATAAAAAGAATATATTTAGAAAGGGGCTTAGGAAGTTAAAG
>NZ_DBBF01000011.1:0-80056 GCF_002292065.1 Acinetobacter sp. UBA991
TGGTTTATTACGTTCAAACTTGGCTTTAGCCATGATGATCTTCCTTTATAAACTGCTCATGAGGGTCGCCCATGAGCACTTGGTTTTTTAACTAAATTTAGTTGGGTAATATAGTAATCGAAAGATTACTCGTCGTCACCTTTTTTACCGCCAGCTTGGAACTTAGCGATGATGCCTTCAGCCACGTTACGTGGTGTTTCAGCGTATTTAGCGAATTCCATAGAATACGTCGCACGACCTTGAGACATAGAACGCATTTGAGTCGCGTAACCAAACATCTCAGCCAATGGAACTTCTGCTTTAATTGCTTTTGTTCCACCAGGAAGATCGTCCATACCTTGAACCATACCACGACGACGGTTTAAGTCACCCATGATATCGCCCATGTAGTCTTCTGGAGTTTCTACTTCAACTTTCATGATTGGTTCAAGAAGGATAGGATCAGCTTTCATGAAACCGTCACGGAAAGCGTATGAACCAGCCATTTTGAACGATAATTCGTCAGAGTCGACATCGTGGTAAGAACCGTCGAATAATGTCGCTTTGATACCCACAACAGGGTAACCAGCCAATACACCATTCTTCATACGTTCTTGAATACCTTTATCAACCGCACCAAAGAATTCTTTAGGTACTGTACCGCCGACAACTTCTTCAGCGAATTGGTATTCTTTACCAGCTTCTTCAACATCCATAGGCTCTAAACGAACATATACATGACCGAATTTACCTTTACCACCTGTTTGACGAACAAACTTACCTTCTTGCTCAACAGACTTTTTGATCGTTTCACGGTAAGCAACCATTGGTTTACCAATGTTCGCTTCAACACCGAATTCACGCTTCATACGGTCAACGATGATGTCAAGGTGAAGCTCACCCATACCAGCAATAATTGTTTGACCAGATTCTTCGTCTGTACGAACGCGGAACGATGGATCTTCTTTCGCCAAACGACCTAAAGCAATTGACATTTTTTCTTGGTCAGCTTTAGTTTTTGGTTCAACAGCCAATGAAATTACTGGCTCTGGGAATTCCATACGCTCAAGAGTAATGATGTTTTTCTCATCACATAATGTATCACCCGTAGTAACGTCTTTAAGACCTACACACGCTGCGATATCACCTGCACGGATTTCTTCAAGATCTTGACGTTCGTTCGCGTGCATTTGCACGATACGACCGATACGTTCACGCTTAGATTTAACTGGGTTATAAACCGGATCACCTTGTTTAAGAACACCAGAATAAACACGTACGAATGTTAAGTTACCTACGAACTTATCGTTCATGATTTTGAACGCAAGTGCAGAGAACGGCGCTTCGTCAGATGCTTCACGAGATGCTTTAGTTTCATCTTTGTCGTCAAGAATACCTTCAATCGCTTTAACTTCTGTAGGAGAAGGCAAGAATTGAATTACAGCATCCAACATACGTTGAACACCTTTGTTCTTGAACGCTGAACCACAAAGCATAACTTGGATTTCAGAAGCCAATGTACGTGTACGAAGACCAGCGATGATTTCTTCTTTAGAAAGATCACCTTCTTCCAAGTACTTGTCCATTAGCTCTTCAGATGCTTCAGCCGCAGCTTCAACCATCTTAGTACGCCATTCTTGAGAAATCTCAACGAGGTCAGCAGGAATATCACCGTATTCGAACTTCATACCTTGAGATGCTTCATCCCAGATAATCGCTTTCATTTCGATAAGGTCAACAACACCTGTGAACGTATCTTCTGCACCGATTGGCACAACGATAGGCACAGGATTACCACCTAAACGAGTTTTAACTTGCTCAACAGCACGGAAGAAGTTTGCACCAGTACGGTCCATCTTGTTCACGAATGCTAAACGAGGCACTTTATATTTGTTCGCTTGACGCCATACAGTTTCAGACTGAGGCTGTACACCACCAACTGCACAGTAAACCATGCACGCACCGTCAAGAACACGCATAGAACGTTCAACTTCGATTGTGAAGTCTACGTGTCCCGGTGTATCAATTACGTTGATACGGTGTTGTTGGAATTGGTTAGCCATACCAGACCAGAAACAAGTTGTAGCAGCAGAGGTAATTGTAATACCACGCTCTTGCTCTTGTTCCATCCAGTCCATTGTTGCTGCACCATCGTGTACTTCACCAATTTTGTGAGATACACCTGTGTAGAACAAAATACGTTCAGTTGTAGTTGTTTTACCTGCGTCAATGTGCGCAGAAATACCGATGTTACGGTAATTACTAATTGGGGTTTGGCGAGCCATGATGTCTACATTCCTAAATGTTATATTTAAAACAGGACGCACCAATTAAATTGATGCGCACGAATATCCAAGCAGGCAACTTAAATACCCGCAAAGCCCCCACTTTGGTAAAGAGCGATGTTGAATCGAGCCGCGGTACGCATGAATATTCTCCTGATTAGGGACTGTTTTATCCGCTTAGAAACGGTAGTGAGAGAAGGCTTTGTTGGCTTCAGCCATACGATGCACGTCTTCACGTTTTTTGATCGCTGCACCTTTACCTTCAGCTGCATCAAGCAACTCACCAGCAAGACGTAAAGCCATCGTTTTTTCAGAACGCTTAGCAGCAGCATCTACTAACCAACGCATAGCTAGAGCAGTACGACGGGATGGGCGTACTTCCATAGGTACTTGATAAGTAGCACCACCAACACGGCGTGCTTTTACTTCAACCATAGGACGAACTTTTTCAAGAGTAGTCTCGAAAAATTCAACCGGGTCTACTTTGTTTTTTTCTTGAACGCGGTCTAAAGCACCGTAAACGATACTTTCAGCAATAGATTTTTTACCATCTTGCATTACGTGGTTCATGAATTTAGCGATTGTTTGGCTGCTAAATTTTGGATCTGGAAGGATCTCACGAGCAGCGACTACGCGACGTCTTGGCATTTTAATACACCTAATAATATGACACTTCAGGATAATCCAGCAGTTTGTACGAGTGTCATGTACTTTCGCTGGCCTTACTATACGTCGCTTGAATTACAAAACTATGAAGAATTCAAACAAGCGAAACGCTAAAGGGTTATTTGGACTAGTTTCCTAGAATTACTTCTTAGGACGCTTAGTACCGTATTTAGAACGTGACTGGTTACGATCTTTAACGCCAGCACAGTCTAAAGAACCACGAACGGTATGGTAACGTACACCTGGTAAGTCTTTAACACGACCACCACGGATAAGAACAACACTGTGCTCTTGTAGGTTATGACCTTCACCACCGATATAGCTAGATACTTCAAAACCTGAAGTTAAGCGAACACGGCAAACCTTACGCATTGCTGAGTTAGGTTTTTTAGGTGTAGTAGTATAAACACGTGTACATACACCACGACGTTGTGGACAAGCCTTCAACGCAGGAACTTTAGATTTTTCAATCAAAGTTGTACGACCCTTACGGATCAACTGATTTGTTGTTGCCATTTGGCAATTCTCCCGTTATTAAACAACCTTAAAAAAAGGAAAGAACCTCTTTTTAAGGGCACATAATTGTAAGCTAAGAAGTAAAAATGGTCAACATTTGAAGTGTCGACCATTTCTGATGTTTGTTGTGTTTTTTATGTCTAAAACATTACAGCCAGATTTAGCTATGTTTTGTTGAGGCAGGTTCTATATCAATTGATTTTTGCTCAGCCTCAATATCCTCAAAAGTTTCATCTTGCTGTACTTTTAATGCTGGCTGTTGTTCCGCATGGGGATGTTCAACCACATGTTGTTCTGCAAGCTGCTGAATTCCCTCTTCTACCTTGTCACCCACAGCGACTGTCGAAGCTTTATTTGCTTTCACTTGAACCGTCACTTTAGTAATCACATCATTCTGTTCATCTGATGCTGTGGTTTTGTTGGCTTCTGCCGCTGCACTTAATAAACGTGGGCTCGCCTTTTTCAATAAAGCTTCCGCCTTAAAATATGCATCTAGTGGCGAAATTTTTTCATGGGGATGTTCATTAATATAGAAGCGAGCTGCACCAAAAATAGATTGCGATTTGTGCCCAACATCCTCTAATAGTCTCCAACTATAGAAACCACCTAGCGCTGCACCTGCAACAGGTGTCAATTTACTAAGCACAGAAGCTTGAGGAATCCGATTGAGCCAGTTCCATTTAAACTCACCACTTTCATCCACTAACCATTTTTTCACCAACTCAATATCATTATTTGAACCTAACAATTGCTGAAACTGTTGCAAATCATGCGTTTCCAACATGGATTTCAACGCTTTTAACGCAACTAACAAGGTTTGTTTTTCCGCAACTAAACTCAAATCAATTTCTTTAAAGATGAAAGCAACAATTTCTTGATCTGTATCCTCAGATAAATCAAAACCATGTGAACGACCAGTTTGATAAATCGTTCTCAAGGTCAAAACAATAGATGCTGGAATATCGATCGCTGCACCCCAGACTCCCGTTGCACCTGTAATCGCTCCTTGTGCTGCAGCCAATAATTTATTTTGCTCAATTAATGCCTGACTTAGGCGCTGTGAACGTCCTGTATCTGTGGTCAGTTCCATAATATCTTTGACCCCTGCTTCCTCAAGGATTTTTTCAGTCAAAGAACTATTTGAACTAAACTCATTTAACCATTGGAATAAATAGTCTGAGACCTTATCGCCCAAATCTGGTGATACAAACGAAGCCACACTATTCACTCGGTTATAATGACGACCTAACAATTGATGAGATAGTTTTGGAAATTGTTGACGTAGCATTTGCTGAGGATTTTCGTATTTTTCGACCTCAAATGGACTTTTGAAACGTGCTTTTCCTTCAACAATATTGGATGAATTCGCGAGTTCCGCACCCGATGTGGTTGGGGCAACTTGAAATTTCTGCAATTCTGAACTGAGCTTTTTAGCCACTCCAAAGGCTTGTGCAAATAAACCTGAAGATTGCTTGTTTTTAGATTTTGTCATCAAGTACCTCTGTTGTGTAATCTGTGCATTTCTAGGTAAATACTAGGTTGAATGCAGATTTATCTCAACTTTTATCTGTGTTCTTTCTTTACGTTTCGTCACAACATCGCGAATATTTACGAATATTTACACAACTGGAAATAGGCATAAGATTTGCCATAAGAAATAAAAAACCTTTCTGCTATCATGGTGTCATTCACTCATAAGCCATTTTAATCGTTATTTTTCTCCTGATCTGTATTCATAGCGAGATGCACAGGGCTTAAGTATTACCATAAAAGGGATCTGTAAATGAAACGTGTTGTAATCACTGGTATGGGCATTAACTCATGTATCGGTAACTCTTTAGAAGAGGTCACTCATTCTTTAAAAAATGGAATCTCAGGCACACGTTTAAATCCAACTTATGCAGAACTGAATTTCAAAAGCCATGTCAGCGCTGCAGCTGAACAGGATTTTGATGGTATTGATCGCAAACTGAAACGCTTTATGGGCGTCTGTGCGATGTATGCGTATAACGCAGCTGTCGCAGCTGTTGAACATGCTGGACTGAAACAAGAAGATTTGGCAAACAATCCACGTTACGGTATCGCTGGCGGTTCTGGTGGTAACTCAACTGCATCTGTTGCAGAAATGATCAAACTATTAGAGGAAAAAGGTGCGCGTAAAATCGGTCCTTTCTTTGTACCTCGTAATATGAGTAACACCATTACCGCGAACGTTGGCGTTGCATTCAAACTGCAAGGCGTAGCGCACTCGATTACCAGTGCATGTGCAACGTCTGCCGATGCGATTGGTTATGCCTACAACCTGATTCAATTGGGTAAACAAGATTTAATGCTTGCTGGCGGTGGTGAAGAAGATCACTGGTCACAAAGCTTATTGTTTGATGCGATGGGCGCATTGTGTTCAAAATACAATGACACACCTGAAACTGCATCACGCCCATACTCAAAAGACCGTGACGGTTTCGTGATTGCTGGTGGTGGTGGTTTCGTGGTGCTTGAGTCACTTGAACATGCGCAAGCACGTGGCGCGAATATCCTCGCTGAAGTGATTGGCTATGCTGCAAACAGTGATGGTGCTGACATGGTTGCGCCAAGTGGCGAAGGTGCAACACGTTGTATCATCATGGCGTTGGATGAAGCAAAACAGCATGGTGTAGAGCAAATTGACTATGTCAACACACACGGTACTTCAACACCAGCGGGTGACGTAACTGAGCTTAAAGCAATGGAACGTGCATTTGGTGAAGGACAAGTTCCTCCACTCAGCTCGACCAAATCGATGACGGGTCATAGCTTAGGTGCTGCGGGCGTTCAGGAAGCAATTTATTCTGTCTTGATGATGCAAAATGACTTTATTGCGCCAAACATCAACGTGACTGAGCTTGATGAAGGCGCACAAGGTTTCGATATTGTACTTGAAAAACGTGATGCAAAACTGAATACTGTCATGAGTAACAGTTTTGGCTTTGGCGGTGTTAACGCCTGCCTTATTTTCAAGAAGTGGGACGCATAATCCCATTTAGCAGGATTATCGATGGATGCACCTTCTGATGCTTTCTTATGGGTAAAAGCATTACATATTATTGCTGTGGTTTGCTGGTTCGCTGCATTGTTCTACTTACCACGCCTTTATGTCTACCATGCCATGAGTGAAGATGCAGTTAGCCATCAACGCTTTGAAGTCATGGAACGTAAGTTGTATCGCGGTATTATGTGGCCGTCTATGATTGCCACACTTATTACCGCCCACTTTCTGGTTGATTGGGGCGATGCAACCCGACATTATCATGAAGCTTTATGGTTCTACCTTAAAGTCGGTCTAGTCGGTTTATTGGTGATTTACCATTTTGTTTGTGGTTATTACCGTAAAAAACTGATTGGCAATGCTCACTATAAATCACACAAGTTTTGGCGCTTCTTTAATGAGATGCCGACCTTGATCTTATTTGCAGTGGTGATTTTAGTCGTAGTAAAACCTCAGTTCTAAGACAACAAGTCTTGTTTTCTAATGCTGTAATTTTCTTCAAAAACAATTACAGCATTCGTTTCCGATCTAGGCATCCAGACTACAAACAGCTTATCCCCTTCAAATTCAAAGACACTTGCTCAAAATGTGTCTCTTTTTTTGTTTTCAGATTACGATAACTTACACCATAAAGAATATAGCCCTGCGACACAAAGGTATATTGCCCTGTCACTTTGCCATCAATCAGCTCATTCATGGTCTTATAAACTTCGGGCTGAGCGACTTCACCCATCTCAACCTCTTCAATATAGACTGGCTCAGAAAGCTTGATATCTTTGAGATAGGGATAATACTTAATCGTTTGTGTCTTTTGATATTGTGGTGAAACCAATAAAATTGATTTTTTGCCATTAGCAAAACAGTAATATTCATTACTTGCATAGGCCTGTACACACACAGATAAAAACAGGCACAACCATAAAGTTTGTTTCATCATTCATTTCATCTCTTGCTGCAAATGATTGATCTGTATTTCTGCGCTCGCCATCAGATCATAAATATTTTTTTATTCTTAACGGGACTTTGTTGGATAAGCCCAACTTTTTCATTTGATCAGCATACATCATGTAATTTTTTCTGGCTTGACCTATATTTTTTAAAGCTAAATAAGCATCCGCTCGATTTAAGTAAGCCACAGTTCTATTCGGATCTAATTTTATGACATGGTTTAAAAATCTTAATGAAGCATCATAATAACCCAATTGATAAAGGAAAAATGCAGAATCGTTTAGTTCTGCTGCATCCTGTTTTCTATAGGTAGATAATTGGCAATCAATGCTCCCAACAATTTGCTGTATCTCAGAAACATCTCTTTTATTGAGTTGCTTTAACTGTTCCGAAGCTAAGTAGTGAAAGTAGTTAACCCCATCTTTTCCCCCACCAATATCAGCCATCCAAACCGGTGTATGACTTTGTTTATCCCATTGTCCACTGCAACTGTTAGAAATCATGCTGGGTATGGTATCTAAAATCACGTTTCGGTTTTGATCAACAATAAAACACTGCGTCATTTCAGTTTCAGATGCATCCAAGATTGCAGCATAGTTGTATTGATTATTTTTATAAGCATCAATGGTTAAGAAAAAAAGCGTGCTATTAGCTTGTAACGCTTTCAATGGTGATCCCGTACAATTTGTATAGTGCTGTATGTCTAAATTTGCAAAAGCTGCGCAGCTCATCCAACAGAGTGAAAAAACCATTAATTTAATGCTTCGCATACCAAAATTCACCCTGTTTAGTTTGCTTTTATTCTAGAATAAACTAGATCTTCACGTTTTTCAGATGCCTAGTTCAGATGAACAAACCAATACAGCATGCTCTACCAAAATTGAAAGCTCGATTCATTGCCAGCCTAATCTTTTACCTCAAAATGAATCAATTCCAATATCGTGGTTTGACGTCTGGTGAAATCGAAATGGCACGCCCTGTCTTTGGCGATCTTATCGATTATGCACAAATAAAGATTTTTAATATTCCCTACCTACCTTGGCAACCTACTAATATTTTTATGGCACCCAATGGCAATCTATTTGTGCATCAGAAATACTTTAGCCCTGACTATTCAACATGCTCCACATCCTTGCAGGGAATCTTTATTCACGAACTAGCGCATATTTTACAGTTTCAGCAAGGAATCAATGTGGTTGTTAAAGGTGCAATCCTTCAAGTTGGCTATTACCTCAGTTTTAAGCAATACAATCCATATCGATATCAATTTATAAAAAACAAAGCCTTTTCTAGTTATAACATCGAACAACAAGGTGATATTGCACGAGATGTGTTTTTCCACAAAATCCCCAACATTATTCTAAAAAATAAAAAAGCCCTGTAAGTTTTAACTACAGAGCTTTTTAAGTAAGCATTGTGCAAGAAAAATTATGCAGCAGTGCCTTTTTGAGTTTCATTATTAAGTTCATGACTATCATCCATATCAGTCGTAAAATCTACACGCATCGCATCCTTAACAATGGTACCAATACGCCCAACACCAATAGCGAATACCAAGGCGATTACAGGCAATAAAATTGTTGAAGTCATAATTTCGCACCTCTTTATTTAAAATGACTATTTAAAAACTAGGTTAGGCCTGCTGATCTTGTTCGCGAAACATTACTGTTCCAATACGACCAACAACCACAGCTAAACCAAAAGCAATTACCGGAAATAATAAAACTGACATTGTTCGTTACCTCATCAAAAATGAATCAAAATTTAATGATCAATTAAACTTGTTGATCTTTTTCTTGGAACATTACTGTACCCACACGACCAACGACTACAGCCAAACCAAAAGCAATTACAGGAAATAATAAAACTGACATTGTTGTTACCTCTTCATTTTACGTGCTTGGTTACACTTGATGAGTATCAAAGTGCACATCCGTTCACATTAATTAGGATAATAGCAGTGCACAAATGTACACTCAAGTGTCGCAAAGATATTCCCGATAAACGGTATAAAAAACACACAATATAATTTTAAATTATTGAACAATAACATCTTTCAAAAAAGTACAACTGTTTTAAATATTTTTAAATGTAAAGTAAAAACCTAAAGTTGTTCTTTTTTCTCAATTTTTTATTGTTTGTTGATCTTGTAATTAGGGTGTCATGCTTACATGCGAAAATGACATGAAAAAAACTTTATATGACTCTATTCAATTTATTTATAATCATGCACCATAATCACGCAAACATTGAGAAATGTTGCTGTTTTATACAGAAAAACTTGTTATTTTTACGCAGAAAAATGTGCATTTAGTATATATTAGTAAACTTGTCATTTTTCTTTAAGATATAAAATGTTTGGCGCCATGATATACACTTGTTTTAAATAATTATACCCATATAAATCAACAACTTGTATATCAGAACTTGTTAAGACTTAGGATTAGGTTTGAATGAAAAATTTTAAAGTTGCCCTTGCTCAATTCTCTCCGCACATTGGCAATATTGATGCAAATACTCAAAAGATGGTTGAGCAAGCAAATTTAGCGAAACAACAACAGGCTGATTTGATCATCTTCCCTGAACTTTCTACGCTTGGTTACCCTGCTGAAGACCTATTACTCCGCCCAAATCTACAAAAGCGCACTCAAAAAGCGTTTGCCCAATTAAGCGAAGTAAAAGATATCTTGATGGTATTCGGTTTTGTGCACCAAACTGAGGATGGTCATCGCTATAACTCCGCTGCTGTCATGAAAGACGGGCAAGTTTTAGGTGTTTATAACAAACAAAACCTGCCAAATTATGGCGTGTTCGATGAGAAACGCTATTTCCAAGAAGGTCATCAACATCTTGTTTTTGAATATCTAGGCCATAAATTCGGTGTCTTGATTTGTGAAGATGTTTGGTCACTGAATACCGTTAAACAACTCAGTCAATTGAATGTTGAAACAGTTCTGGTCTTAAATGCTTCACCGTATGAAGTGGGCAAACCACAACACCGCATTCAAACCCTCAATGAACTTGCAAAACAATTGAGTCTAAATATTGTCTATGTCAACCAAGTGGGTGGACAAGACGACCTTATTTTTGATGGTTCAAGCTTTGTCAGCAATAATAGCGGCCAACTTGCACTGCAAGTACCAAGCTTTCAAGAAGCGCTTGCTTACGCTGAATATGATGCAGAACAAAAACAGTTCAAAGCAACTGATGCGATTCCTACATTAGAAACTTTTGCCGAGATTTATCAAGCTTTAGTGATGGCAACACGTGACTACGTGCAACGCTCTGGCTTCCCAGGTGTGATTCTTGGCTTATCTGGCGGAATCGATTCAGCTTTAACATTGGCCATTGCGGTTGATGCCATTGGTGCAGATAAAGTACAGGCTGTAATGATGCCTTATACCTACACCTCACAAATGAGTGTAGAAGATGCAACTGAACAAGCACGTCGTATGGGCGTCACCTTTGGTATTGCCGAGATTCACCCAATCGTAAATAGCTTCATGCAAACCTTGTTCCCATTCTTTGGTAATACCCCTGCTGATGCAACTGAAGAAAATTTACAAGCACGTACTCGCGGTACTTTACTGATGGGTTTATCTAATAAATTTGGTAATCTCGTGCTATCTACAGGCAACAAGTCTGAAATCTCGGTAGGCTATTGCACCCTCTATGGCGATATGGTTGGTGGTTTTTCAGTGCTGAAAGACGTGTATAAAACCATTGTATTTGAATTAGCAAAATACCGTAACACGCTTGAAGAAACACCTGTGATTCCAGAGCGTGTGATTACTCGTCCACCATCAGCAGAACTTCGTCCAGATCAAAAAGACCAAGATTCATTACCTGCTTATGATGTACTTGATGCCATCTTATATGCTTATATTGAAGAAGATCTCAGCCAAGCAGATATTATCGCCAAAGGCTACGAAGCTGAAGTGGTCGAAAAAGTCATTCGCTTGGTAGATCGTAATGAATACAAGCGTCGTCAGGGTGCGATTGGACCACGTATTAGTTCACGTGCCTTCAGTCGTGAGCGACGCTACCCGATCGTCAATGGATGGACCGCGAATGACTGAAAAAATTGTTTCTGAAAAGTCACAATTACTTGCTCAAGCTTTAATGCTTGAGCAAGTTTCATTTTATAAAAATCAACTCACCACTCAACTTTCTGCTGATTTTTTCCAGCAATTTATTCAACTTTTTCTCCAACATGCACCTAATATTCAGCTCAAGGAAGTGGTTGAATTAGAACAAATTCAGGCGGTTGTAAAACGCTATGCATTTGAAATGCAACTCGGTGCAGGTCTGTTAGAATTTATTGGAGAAATTGCACAAAGACTGCATGTCTTTTCTTTACAGTCATCTGCACAGTTACAAGACGTATTCTCAGATCACCAGTTTGAAATGTGGCTATCCAAGTTTTTAGAGCTGGAAAATATTCGCCATTATTTAAATCAGTTTTTAAAAGAAAGCCCTTCGATTCAGCAGTTGTGCCAATACATCGCCACCACAACACTACAAAACAAATTACCAAAATTATTTGCTCAGTCAGATGAAGCGCATATTTCTGAAAGCAAATACGAATGGCAACAAAAACTAAAAAGCTTTTCGCATCGCCAACAGCAGCGTATTGAACAAAAGATTGAAGAAAGTATTGGTCGATTCATTCAAGAACAACTGGTTGATCTCAGCTTGCTTTCAAATGATGACCTTGAGAGCCTTGCGCGCAATATCTGGGACGACAACAAAGCCCAGCCTTTATCAGAATACACCAAACAAGTGACACCACTGGATGTAGAAGAGTTCTTCGTGATGATTTACGAGTACTGGAAAGAATTACGCCAGTCCACGTTCATACAAGATTTGATTTTATACGGTGTTAAGGTGTTTTATGACTTCTATAAAGATGAAAGTCTGGAAGATGTTTTTGCTGCAATTGGCTTAGAAGAAACTGACCTGCTGAATGAGGCTGTGCGATTCTATCCAAAAGTTGTGAAAGCATTAGATGAGCACGGCGTATTAGAACCGATTATTACGCTGATCCTAAAACCGTTCTATGAAAGCCCACAAACCCTCGCCAGCATCGAAAAGCATCTATAAAAAATAAAGCCTGTAAATGAATAACTCATTTACAGGCTTTTGCATATCTGATGCATTATTTTTTCGAGCAAAATCCAGACAAAAAGAAACCACGCAGGAGCGTGGTTTTTAAAATGGTGGCTATGACGAGACTTGAACTTGTGACCCCCGCATTATGAGTGCGGTGCTCTAACCAACTGAGCTACATAGCCGTAAACTGTGTGCGCATTATCTAGTTTTCGATTCAGTTGGTCAAGTCTATGACCTTGAAAATATAGAACATATGAACAGTTTTTATGCTATCAGCCATCAATTGATCAAATTTCAACAGATCTCTGCGTCAACGACAAAATTGAGTCATGAATGAGCTTTTATTCAATTAAAAATAACCAGAGAATCTAGTGTCAAAAGATTATTTTGAAGATTACAAAAACTACAGACAAAAAGAGACCACGCAGGAGCGTGGTCTATAAAATGGTGGCTATGACGAGACTTGAACTTGTGACCCCCGCATTATGAGTGCGGTGCTCTAACCAACTGAGCTACATAGCCGAAAACTGTGGGCGCATTATCTTAACTTTCAATACACACGTCAAGCACAATTTTAAAAAATTTGAGAAGTGGGCCTATAAGCCGGGTTCTGTCGAGGACGATCATTCCTCTAGGCGTACAATCACTCATACGCTCAAGCGACCTACCCGAATCCAGCACGGGCCGTGCCTCAGGATTCCTATTTGGTCTTGCTTCTGGTGGGGTTTACCTTGCCGTGAACTGTTACCAGACACGCGGTGCGCTCTTACCGCACCCTTTCACCCTTACCTCACGAATGAGGCGGTCTACTCTCTGCTGCACTTGCCGTCGGCTTTCGCCGCCCAGGCGTTACCTGGCACCTTGCCCTATGAAGCCCGGACTTTCCTCCCCTGTTTCAGTCACGGAGACCTCCACAGCAGCGACCGTCCAGCCCACTTCGTGGCGCATCTTATCAAAGATCGAAATTAATTGCTCGCATTTTTTTGCGCAGTTAACTTTTTGTATTTCGCCATCAAGTCATCATGCGATTCGACATGTTGCGGATCGAGCGGAATACAATCAACTGGACAAAACAACTGACACTGTGGCTGATCATGATGACCGATGCATTCTGTACAGAGTGCAGGATCGATCTCATAAATCAGCTCACCCATATAAATGGCTTCATTGGGACAAACAGGTTCACAGACATCACAGTTAATGCATTCATCTGTAATATATAAAGACACGCTACCAACCTTGTTGATGTTTACGTTCAAAGGCCTCAACCACAATGGCAGGCACAAATTTGGTCACATCACCTTTTAAACGAGCAATTTCTCTTACCAATGTCGATGAGATAAATGAATATTGCTCAGAGGGAGTTAAAAAGACTGATTCAAAATGTGGATCAAGTTGACGGTTCATATTCGCCAATTGAAATTCATATTCAAAATCAGAAATTGCTCTTAAACCACGGAGTACGGCTGTTGCACGCTGTTCACGGAAGAAATTAACCAGTAAACCATCAAAACCAACAAACTCAACATTGGTCAAATGACTCAATGATGCTTTGGCTAATTCAACACGCTCTTCTAAACTAAACACAGGATTCTTATGATGACCAATCGCGATTGCAACCACAACTTCATCAAACATTTTTGATGCTCTTGCAACCAAATCAACATGTCCATTGGTAATTGGATCAAAAGTCCCCGGATAAATCACACGTGTTTTAGACATGCGTTGTACTCTAGTTAATGAGATAAGGAGCGTATTTTAACAAATCTTGGCTCTAAACGCGAAATTCCTAAACATTGGAAAAAGGTTGCGTTTTACGGCACAATAGCTGTAATTGTGGAAGTTTGAATTATGGCGCAAGCAACAGTTGTAAAAAATTATACGTGTTTAAGTTTCTTACAATTCTTTATAGTTCCTTTTATTTTTATAACTATTTGATAAATAATAATTGATGTTCCTTTTAGTTCTTTTTAGTTTGTTTTAATTCACAGTAAAAACGGGTAATAATACGGGTAACATTTACTATGACTACCTGTAATGGCTGCTGTAAAACTATCAGATGTAAAAATTAAAACCTTAAAGCCTAAAGATAAGGTTTATCGGATCCTTGATGCTGATCGACTCTATATAGAGGTGCGGCCAACAGGTGCAAAGGTCTGGCGTTTTAAGTTCGTCTTTCAGGGTAAAGAGTCATCGATGAGCCTGGGCGAATACCCGTCTATTAGTCTGGCTGATGCTCGTACATTGAAAGATGAGATGCGGGCCAAATTAGCCAAAGGGATCCATCCAGTCGAGGATCGAAAAAATATAAAAGCACAAGCTATGGCCGAAACTTTAAATACATTTGATTCAATTGCAGCCGAATTCAAATTAAAACGAATGGGATCTAAATCAGAAATATATCAAGAGAAATTTGACGTTGCTTTAAAAAAAGATATTTCACCTATTATTGGAAAAAAGAATGTAAGTGATGTGACTGCAGCTGATGTTCTTAAAATTTTAAACAATACTGTCGATCGTGTTGTAAAAGAATCAAATGGTAGATTTACTGGCGCATCTGCTGCGCTTGAGAATAGAAGATTCCTTGGGGCTGTGATTCGGTATGCTATTGCAACACTACGAGCAGAGAATGACCCAACATATGCTGTTCGTGATGTAATCAAAAGACCACGCGTCAATCATGCGCGAGCATTGACTAAAGAAGAACGGTACAAGGCTAGATCAAGTCTCCCCAAATACAATGGAACTCAAACTGTAAAAAATGCAGGTTTTATTCTTTTATATACGATGCTACGTGCCGTTGAGATACGGAAGATGGAATGGTCATGGGTAGACTTTGAGTCAAAATTAATTACTTTCCCCATAGAGGTTATGAAAAAAGCTAGGGTTCATGTGCTACCAATCTCTGATCAAGTCTTAAATATTTTAAAACAACAATATGAAATTTCAGGCGATGAAACGTTGGTATTCCCTGCTATTTACAGCAAAAAAAATAACGGCATGCTGGCAAAAGAAACACTAAACAGTATGCTTGAGTATATTGGTCTTAAAGGTGTAACTACACATGACTTTAGGGCTACAGCATCCACTTTGTTGTATGAAAAAGGATATGAGGAAGCTTGGGTGGAAAAACAATTGGCTCATTCTGAATCTAACAGGACTAAAGCTTCTTACGACCATTCTAAGCATTTAAAACCTAGGCGTAAGATGATGCAAGATTGGGCTGATATTGTGGATAGTTGGAAGGATTAAACAACGACATGTTTTGTCGCTTACCTCTTTATCCACAACCAATTAAATTTGAATTCAGATTGATTCATAATTATGCTTACTTGATTAAGTTACATAATCAAGTGAGCTAAAAATGGGTATTAAGTCAATTGCATTTGAACATCAAGAGTTTCCACTAGAAGATTTCCAGCAAGAGTCATTCGATGATGTATCTCAAGACGTTAATTCTGATTTTAGCCAAGATCTAGGCTTTGATGAAATTGCACAATATGAAGCCCCAGAAGTTGTAAAACCTCAGAAGAAGCGGTGAAATTATGAGACTTCACTATCTTAAAAAAGGAAATTTGTATTTGCACATTCAAACAGATCTGTTTGAGCAACATGAAGATTATTCAGATATTAGCGGAATGTTTAATCAACATTACATTTTTTCTGAAAAGAAAGAGGGATCTATGGAATTTCAAACGAAAGTTGCAGCGGAACGGTATTTGTTCTTGAATAAGAGGAAACTTAAAGGTTTTACTGTTGTTATGGAATAAAAAAAGCCCTTGGTGATATCACTAGGGCTTACGCTATGCACCCAACCAAATTATCTTTATTATTTTTAAGTATCGTGAAGGGTAAAATTTCAACACTACAAGTGTGATGAATATCACAATATACAACTATAGATTTTTACCACGAAAGTTTCGTTGTTATCTTTCCTGCACACATTGGAGGCATACCGAGATACTTACATTTGTTTTTATCGAGTGTGCAGTGCAACCAGGTAAAAGAAAAATGATGCAGACACTAAACAGCAATGAACTGATAGATCGACTGCATCGGTGAATTACTTTTTTAAGAACAGCTCACGTTCTGCGGCACGGCGGCGCACTAATCCCTTCATTATCTTTCCACCGCCCTTATTCCATACCAGAAACTGATCCGCAGCAGCAGTAAACTTATTGGCATTCAGAAGTTCAACCAGTGTTGAGGTTTTAAATGCTTTTTCGCCTATGTTATAGGCCAGCGATACAAGTGCATCAAATTGATTCTGATTCACAACAACAGTTAAAGCACTGTTAACAGCATTTTCAAAGCGCTTTAGATCATGAGCAAAGTATGCTTTAGCCTGATCCATAGTGCATACATCACCCTTTTTGACTTTAACACCATTAGGATAAACAGTTGTGCCTTTGCCAATGGTCCACACCCCAACGCCGTCATCGTATGCATTGAGTTTTATATCTTCAAAGCTTGTTATTAAATCAATGCCCGTTTTGCTAGTAAGCATGCTGTTAGTTTGAAACCCATCAATTACTTGATTGAGTTTGTTCACTTGCGGCTGAGTAAGTTTACCACCTAGTAGATCTCGAGCTGCATCAAAAAATGGTTTTCGATCCATTTTACTTTCCTCTTGATATGAAAAAGCCGACTTGAATTAAGTCGGCTTAAGAACGTTAAATTTAAGGCATTAAAAAACCTCCCGAAGGAGGTTTCTTTTTACGAAGCTTTTCGTAGTCGAGAATTTTTTACCATAATTTTCATATCCCCTTTAAGAACATCTCGTAAGCTGCCAGTCTTAGCGCAAGCTAAGCTGAAGCAATTAGCAATTAGTTCATTAACTTTTTCATTTTTAGTATTAGTTAATTGAACATGCTTTTGTAATGAAATAATACTCATGGTATTCCACCTATGCTGGTTAACGGTTATTTGCGACGAAAAGCAAGCCAACGCTTGCCTTCAAATTCTACAGATAAACCTGCCTTGTCTAACTCTGTTTGCACAGATTTTGCAGCTTGATGAAGCAGTTGCAAGAATGATTGACTAATGTCAGTACGTGCATAAATTTTGGTAGCACTACCAGAACTGTCTGCATGTTGCAAGAATCTTTGAACCAAGAAGGTTAAATATTCTGCATATTTCGCATCATAATCTGAATTCAACAAACTATCAAGTTGGGGACTTATATAAATATCGAAAATCTTTAGTGTCAATTCACGTCCCCGGCGATGATATCCAACCTCAACAATGATGTTTGGATGCTCACAATCTTCGTCGCAAATACCAATAAATGTATTGAGGCTTTCTCTTTTTAAATAATCACCAAATGATTTACTAACCTGTATATGCTCAAAAAATTGCTCATTCAGCTCAATTAATTCATCATCTAAGTTTATGGCAATTCCGCAATCAATCCAATTCCTTGATGTAGTTCTTAATGATTCTTCGTCGAACAAAAAAATGTCCAATGTTTATTCCCCTAATAGTAGTTTTGCTTACGGAAGATAACAAAATATTATAAAAACATAAAGTAATAAATAATTTGAAATATCCACCATTTTTATAAATATTTTACTATTCACCAAATACCATTAGGATATCCACAAACCGCCCGAAGGCGGCTGTTTAATGATGTGATCTAAATGTCTTTATCTTTCTTCTTTTCTTGCTCTGAACTACCGAAATAGAAACCGCAAGCGGTTGTCATTGCTCCTGCAATAAAACCCAAGGCCGTGTTTATTAAGTTGCTGTTTTCCCGTGGCATATCAACAAAGAATAATGCGATTACCAGGACAAACATTAATGCAACTAAGGCAAAGGCCAGATAAGCCCGAGTTTGTTCACTTGTCATCTAAATCACCTTTCAATCGATCTTTAGTTTGCTCGTATTGTTTCTTTCGCAATTCGTGGATCTCCTCTGCTCGCCTATCATCACGCCGCTTAAAGTACAACGTCATGAAAAAAGTGATTACACCGATAAAGACAGAGAACCATACTGCCCAATCAATATTTGCTGCATACGCTGCCACTGATGCCACCCCTGATGCATAAGATACTTTTGGTGCCGTTGCTGCGATTGTGTTTGTAGCAGCTTCAACCGCGCTTGCTGCTTGTTCCTGCATTTCCTTTCTCCAGAAAAAAAGCCCCTATTAAGGGGCCTATAATTTATAGTTAATTTCAAAGTCCTGACTTTACCGCTGCGCCATATGCTACAACCTCATTTAACGTAATGGCACGGTCAAAAAATGCTAAATTTGCTATATCGCCAACAAAGTAATGCTGAGCTGTATTTAAATCAGAGTGCGACATTAAATCTGCACCAATGATTAAGCTCAAAGCAGCGACAGAGTCTTCTGGAAAACGAGCAGATAACTGTACAGATGAATCAAGCAAACGAGTAAGAATCAATGTTTCATCAATGTATAAACTCACACTGTTATTGACTAATGTTGCGTCATAGTTATAAACGCCTACAAACGTGTGCCATTGATTATTGGCCCGATCATTTGAATCCACATCAGTTACACGACTTTCCAAGTTGTTACTTAAAAACATGATGTCATTATTGTTCGTAAACGAGCTGCCTGTATAAATCCCTTTTAGTCCCGCAGATACTTGTGTTGTACTGGTCAACTCAAACCGTTTCTGATTTGAGATAATAGACATAAACGTATTGGCAGCAGAAACAGGAATACGAACACAAGCTGCAAAAGTCTGACTTTGTGTTGTTGTGATTTGCTCACTCGGATTTTCTGGCCGTAAAAAAGTATTACCGTTCAATGTTATATATTTTGCTGAAACAACAGGATTCGGCTTTCCATTATGAACTACTAGCTTTTTCCCTGTAATCACATCACGAACGCCTTTTGTAATATCGCTGATATTACTGAATCTCCAGTAACGCTTAGGCTTTGCACTTATTAAGAAATCTGCTTCTGCTCCAACAATAGCTTGAGGCGCATCAACATTTACTGCGTTTGGTACTTTTAATACTAAAGTTGACATTTAAAGTGCTCCTAAATTTACGCCTTGTGTGACAAGCTTTTGTTTTACATCTACATAAGAAACAGCTTGAACATTTAAATTTTGTTTTATCGCTAACGTTGCAATTGTTGCAGCTGCTTCACCTAAAATGCCGCCTGTGGCTTCCATTCTGCACGAGTGAAATGCAAGCTCTGTCATGGCACAACACCAAGCTACAGTTAAGTTTGCACACTCAGCAGCTCGTGGTAAAAGCATACGCATCGACATCCCGTACATTGGGGTGTTTGCATCAGTAACTTTACTTTCTTCAATCAACGTCCATTTTTGATCAGTAGCATCTGCACGATATGCAAAAGCTAAACGCTTTTTCCCATCGAAAAAGTACGAAAAAATCCCGATTTTATCTATGATATGGCCTGAATTTTCGGCTTGGCGTAAATCGTAGGCGGTCACTACATTGTCGTTGATCATGCGTATTGTTTGTCGATCATAGACTTTAAACTGAATCCCAACCCCGTATTTGCTATCAAGCCACTCTTTACCACTATGACCCCATTCATTCATAGCAGTCCGAACTTTAGCGGGTACCGCGCTATCAGTTGATAAGAAATAACAATGATTGATGTAATGCTCGATTACATCTTTCTCAATTTCGAGTCTGCGCTGCCAGTTCGCAGTTGGATAATCAAGGGCAAGTCTCGTGGTTTGCGGAATTTTGGCATTATTTGAGTTGAATGCTACTTCACCAGAAACGGTTCGAATGGCTCCCTGATCTCCGATCACATCACGTACAATTTGATCATTTGTCATTGCATCAAAGTTTGTATTTTTAATTCGAGCCAAAAACACCAGGTGATTCTTTCGGTCATAACTAGGAAGCTTATAAGCTGTGAAAGAAATTCGATCAGAGGCTTTCGTAACAATGCTACGAGTACCATAGCCAATTGTAGTATTCGGGATTGCGGAACCATCAGCAGGGATTAACGGATCGGATGGACCTGACACAATTGTGAATTGCGAACGCTTAACCGCATCCTCTGCATCAGCTCCAGTCAATCCAACACTTTCTAAATCAACATTGGTTGCAGTATAAGCAACAGATACACGACTACCGCCATCGGGTTCGGCTGTGCTTTGGGCTTCTACATTGGCAGTCCACGACACGCCAGCGCAGCGTAATAAGTCCCCTGTGTAGCTTGCATCAATAAATTGCTTACCTTTGATCAGGCCCTTTGGTGTCCACACGCCATTTAGTTTGTTTCCAGATTTAACAATACTGGTAAAAGCATCATGTAACTTACAATCTAAAATTGTTAAATCTGCATACTCTGCGCACCAGCGGTTAAAAACTTGTTGAGCAATACGCGGCTCAAATGTGAATGGCGCAGGCAATGTAGAACCTGCACCATAGAAAGTGTTGATCTCATTTAAAACTTTACGTGTATTACCACCAAGAAAACCAACACTACCGCCATAGCTCGCAGATGGCGTAGAGGCTGCACCATCAAACACACTGACACCTGCGGTCATCATGCCGCCTACTCGCTTATCAGGGCAGATTAAACAAACTGATAGACCGTTTTCTTTCGCAGTTTTCGCAGCAGTAATTAAGGGCATTCCAGAACCATAAATCACAACATCAAAAGCCGCTGTTAAATCATCTTCTGTTATTACCCGTGATAATTTATTGCTTTTTGACAGTTGATATTTGCCCCCATCCAAAGCTGTCGCAGCGATAATTTTATTGTCTGCATCTTTCTCAATTGCAACTACTGAACCAATTGTCTCAACATAGGCAGATTGCTGAATCTCTGTGTTATTGTCACTTTCGGTTACTACACGAGATAATTGATTTAGTTTTGACAAACTATGTTTTGCGCCACTAGCATCGATTGCAGAAATAATTTTTCCGTTATCATCTATTTCGACAGCAACGACAACGCCAACACCTTCAATAAAATAAGTACCTTGTACCTGAGCACTGTTGTCTGCTTCTGTCACAACACGCGAAAGATTTTTATCTTTTGATAGCAAGTATTTACCACTTGTTGCATCAGCCATGCTTTTCTCCAAACGTAAAAAAGCCCCTGTTAAAAGGGGCGTAAACTGTTGATAAAAATTAATTCCCTAACATAAAAGCACTGATTTTCTTGGTCCATAACTGAATGCCGTTCTCCTTCGGGTGTACACCATCACTAAGATAATTTGACCATGTGCGAATGTTCATGCCACTTCTACGATAGAAATCAAAAACTGGAATGTGGTAGATGTCTTGCAGATTAAGCAAAGCATCAATGTACGCAATGTATGGTTTACCCTGTGGATCAGGCAACGTATCACTATTTTGTTCTGGTCGATCAGGGTTCGGTGTCTGAAACCAACGGGTTCGGAATGTTGGTGAGACAAACATAATTTGAATTTGCGGGTATTTCGATTGAATCTGCTCAATTGAATAACAAGCAGCACCAATAAATGTTTCACCATTCGCATCTGCCACATAGTTTTCACCGAGTGGGGTTGTCGAATATATATCATTGGTTCCAAATGCAATCATGATGTAATCGACCTTACTCCAATCCAATGCAACCATTGCATTGATCTGTGGCATGTTGTCATCATTTAAATTGTCCCGAACCCATTCACCACCCGCTATCACGTCCGTCCAATCGCCCGTATTAATCGCTTTAGCAAATCGGTACATTGACCCCTTATCCCGACCCAAAGGACTATTGGGATACTTTGACATCGTATGACTAGCAAAACCAAACTTATGTACTGTTGCACCCAATAATGTTGCAATTCGATTAGGGTGGTTATTCCCCTCAACAATAGAATCACCAATCCAAGCTATGACCTTGCCTTTATAAGGTGAATTAATAGTTGCGATTGATGCATATTCATTCCATTTTTGAAATGGAAATGAACCATATTTAGTGCGCCAGAAATGTCGACCGTACCAGGTAACAAAAGTTTGGAGTGTTAGACCATTATGTGGAGTAACTGTTAAAATACCCGCCCCATTTACATCGGTTGGATAATTACGCTCAAGTGTTGCATTAGTATCTTGTGTCTGTCGATATACACCAAGGGTTAAAACATCATCGAGATTTTCGGTAGTCAGTAAAGGAGTTTTTACTCCAAGAAATCCAGCTAGATCTGCTTGAGTCGCATATTTTTGCCAGGCGCCGAATGCAAAACTACTATATTTAGTTCGCCAAAATTGCAAACCATACCAAGTCGTATATTCCTGAATAATCAAGTTACCACGGTTAATAACCTGTAGAATTCCTGCACCATTGGTTGTAGTTGGATAGTGGCTTGATGTTGTTGCATTAGCATCACTTAGCTGTCTATAAGTGCCACTCTCGAGAACACTATCTAAGTCCTCAACACCTAAGTTTGGCTTGTAATATAAAACAATATTTGAGGCGCTCGGCGTCTCTTGCCAAGGTAGAAAATCAAATGTACCGTACTTAGTTCGTCTAAATTTTCGATTATACCAAGTCGTATACTCATGAATAATAAGCCCATTATTATTTATAACTTCTAAAACACCTGCCCCATTTTCAGCTGTCGGGTAATTGTTTGCAGTGGTTGCTTTGGCATTATCAATTTGGCGATAAATACCCGTTAAAATAACTGTATTTAAATTTTCACTGTCCAAATTTGGTCTAAGCACTAATGCATTAGAATTTACAAAGTTTTTAGCCTGATCTAACTCACTAAGTCCTGTATCATGCCATTTGGGAATTGTGTCTGGCGCTCTTGTTTCCCAAATCCAAACTTTATAAGTATCAAAAGCTTTCCCAACCACTGGCTCTGCAGATGGGACATAGGCAAGCAAATCAACTTGCTTGCTAAATGGCTTATAAAGTCCACTTTCAATTGATTCGTTAATGACTTTATCTATATATACAATCTTTGCGTCAATATCAGTGCGAACTTGATTAATTTCTTCAATGGCCTCATCGATAGTAGTTAAATCTGCTTTTGCATCAAGCTGAGCCAATACCTTACGTAAGATCATAAGAATGTCAGCAAGACTATTTGCGTTACTTAAAATCGCACTCCAATTCGTTGCCATGCTTTTCTCCAGGCAATAAAAAACCCGCTTTCGCGGGTTTGTTTCATTAACTTAGTCATTCATTAATTCTTAATGATCATTCAACGTATTTCATACCAGGAAATAATCCCATTATCCTGAAATAGCTTATATGTACTTCCATTTAGAATAGTTGCGGTAAAGCAAGCAAGTACTCGACCATTTGCTCCTACATCACAATAAGCCTGTAAAATCGGTTCACCATCCACAATTAACTGCGCGTACGGTTGAGTATCTTTTACAATAATTGTGATATTGACTTCTATTGGGCTACCTGTGACATTGGTATACTCTTGCCCTGACACCCTTTGACCTGTCAAATTGATCCGTGTTTGGTTTATTCCAAAACCTTTTTCAAGTTTGGCTTGAATATTAATATTCGTTGTACCGTCAAAATTTGCAGATCCAGACGCATCACCCGTAAGCTGTATTTGTCGAGCAGTTTCTAACTTTTTTGCTGCCACTGCAGTGGCTTCTTTATCAAGTTTATTCGGAAACTTATTATCAACATTTGTTATCTTTTGATTGAGATCATTATATTGCGACCCAAGCGCATCAATAATCTCATTCACTTTTTTGGTTAAGTTATTAAATAACCAGTTGAACCACTGACGTGCTGGTTGCAGTCTAGATGGGAATCCATTATCAAGATTCAATCCCTCGGTGTTACTACCACTTGAATCTACGTTTTTGGCAAACTCATTTAATTTCTCAATACTCATCTTCGCCCTCGAAAATCAACCTCACCCCAGAAGGTAAAGGGAACATTAATTTAATTAGCTCACGCTCAAAGACTTCATAACCAGCTAAAAATGAAAAGGTGATCGTCATGTCTTTGTTATCTCTAAACTTGAACGGTTTATCGATTACGAGAGAAATAATTTCTTTCGCTGATAGCTCTGTACAGTCGCTTTTATTCAGCAAGATTTTTGCTTTAATCACTCGCTTAAAAAGCTGCGGAGTCATCTTTAACGCCGTGTAACCACTCATGCCCGACTCTCGCCAATAACCAGACTTAAAACTCGGATCATCTGTCTCACGCCAGGGCAATGAGGCAGGTTGCCCCTGAAAGCCAAAATAAGGAACCGGCACTGAGTTGGGTATAGAGTTAGCTGCACCGAGCCAATCGGCAATAATCTGCAGCTGGTCACCCTTGGCAATTGCAAGATCAAACTTGCTGCCCAAGCTACTGAGACAATCAAGACAGTCTATCAGTGGATTAATTGAGGTCTCGACCGTTTGCCTAAACTTGGGTTTGTCTCGATGCTGGCTCGTTAGCATTGCGATGTATTTACTTGCATCCACTAGAACCCTCCTGATGTATTGATCTCAATATTGTCTGTATCGCAATAGGCCACGGCGTTAAAAGCTAGGTTGTAATCACCTACAATCGGTACACCATTTGCGATGATCTCAATTGAATCGATTTGATAAGTTTCAGAATCTAGATTCCCAAATAGGCCTGCAGGGATATAAAGCTTGTTCATCATGATTCGATCACCAATATCAAGCTGATTCACATAGTCGGCCAAATTCTGCTTAATATTGCTTTCAATCTCTTTGGTGTATTCCGAAGATCCAACAAGATTTAATTTAAAGCCGATATTGATGATATTAGGTCGATAAAGTGAGACTGTTTCCTCATCCCCAAAAGAGTTGATCACTGTAACGTTGACGTTACCAAACCAACCACAGCCTAAGCTTTTCTTTGCTCGCATAATGCCCGCGATTGCTGCAGCATCACCACCCGCAACGACCACACATAAGCTATGAGAAGGAATGCCGAGACTGTTTGTAGAATCAGTGTCATTCTCGTATGTCTTACAGCGTGAAATGCCTGGCAAACTAAAGATCGCCCCCTTAATGCTATCCGTTTTAGATTGTGAAGGAATGGCCACAGAAAGTGCTTGACGTTGTCTTAGCTTTGCATCTGATTCAACTGGCATTCCTAAAGTCGATGTGGCTGGATTGTTTACCCCTTTCCACCCTCTTGTCGGCTTTCCGATTGTTTTGATGGTGTTGCTCATGGCCAGAATTGCACCTGGCTTTTTGGCCGTGGCTGTAATAACAATTTGACCCGAATTGGGAATTGTCACCAAGTCTGGAAAGATCCACTGATTTCCGTTGTCATCGAGGGCGTATCCCTTTGTGATTTCCGTTGTGGCCACCCCCGTAATTTCTAGATCTACAGACGAGAATGTTGGCACCTGGCGATCAATCCCGTTTATGGCCACATTGCGTGAAAGTGCATCTTTCTTTGCTGTCTTTGGTGAAAAGGTGGAGTAAGTATCTACAATGGCCGCATTTACATCGGCGATCGCACGGGAAAATACACCGATCCACTGCCCGTCCTGGCTGTCGTTTTCTAGGTATACATCTTCACCATAAATACTTTTGTATTGCGTCTTGAGATAATCAACTATCTCGTAATAGGTGGGTGCTACGGGACCGCTATCGGTAATAACTGGCGCAACTGTCGTCAATGTCATGTTGTTAAGTCCCCGTTAATAAATGCTTCGCCGTAAATGGTGTTGACTGTCATCGATACAGTTAAACGCCGTGTTTCTGTATCTAAAGAGCTTTGAAAATCGACAATGTTATTTACACCCGGTGTTTCTAAAACCCGTTGTCTTAGTGTGAGCTCATAAAGGTTCTTGGAATGCTTACCAACAATCGACTGACTCCACCCGGTACCATCCGATGTATCAGCAAACCATTCCCCAAGCCAAAGCTTAAGCCTGGATAAAATTGCCTGCGCCACGGTCTCGGGTGAGTTCACAAGAAAGTCATTCTTGCCAGATCCAAAAACATAGTCGCCATCACTTGAAAGTTTTCTATAGCGCATAAAAAAAGACGCTTTCGCGCCCCTCGTATTGATTGGTCTATTGTTCTGGTGGGCCTGATTTACCAGATCCCGATGCAACGCCCGTTGTGATGTGGCTAAGTAAACTTACTGCCTTGGCCACAACATCAGTTAATGACTTAATCAGTCCAGAAACCGTTAATGTCTTTTTCATTTCTACATCACAATGAAAGACGGCTTTCTGGCCAATAAAATTAAAGACCCCATCTTTTGTGATTTGGATCTTCGTTGCGTTGTCATCACTGCGGATTTCTAAACTGTCAGTTGAAATATTCGAGATCTTGTTCGCTTGGGATTGCGGTCGGAAAAATGCAAAGCCATCAGATAAATCATGATGCCGAGTATCAAATGGATTCTGAACCCCGCCAGATTGCCACCACAGGTCGATATTGCGCGATGAAAAGCTAACAAGGCACTCATCCCCAACATTGATCGGATGTGTGATAGTGAAGCCGCCAGCGCACGGAAACATGACTGGTACGTCCTGCAGTATTGGAATTTCTAACATTTCAATACCGCCGTCCGGTGTACGTGCCGGTACCCGGATTAAAGGCTTAACTTCTACTGTGACAGCATCCGAATCATAACTCACCACTTCACAGGGTAATGAAGTCCATAAGCTCAACACTTCTGCAGTAACCGCATCTTTGATAATACCGAGCAGATCCGGTGAACGCTCGTTGACTGTTAATGCCATTATTCTGCCCTCGGCGCCGGTCTCCAGCTCTCGTCCACGGCATTAATTGAGATACCTGTTTTTGGTACCACCGCCCCCAACGCCGTGCAGACCATATTGCTGTACCACTCATCCCCACGGGTATCACCGCTGTGCTCTATTGCCTGAATCACGAAAATTCCCTTGGCATTGGTTGCCAGTTTCGGAGTTTTATATGGTTGATCTTTACCCTGACTTTCATATGCAATGTCATAGTTTTCAGACTGCATGTTCCGAGTATCAATCCTGATTCTATCCATCCGTTTTAACTTTGGATTCAATAAGCATTTAACAATAACACCCTCACTGGTGAGCTGGGGCATTCCAACCATGCCTGTCTCAGAACTTAGATCAAAGATTGGTTGAATCGAAAACTTATCCAGTTCAGTTGAGTTAAGCACCCCTTCGGAATAGTCATAAGTGACATTATTCTCGCGGCCAACACGCTCAATAAAACCATGAAAGCTGCCGAACAATGTACGGCCACGGGGATACTTTTGATCACTTAACCTAACCATCTCCCCTGCATCGATACCATATTTTTTAGCCTCTTCTATAATCAGCTCGTTTAATCCTTCTATTGGTGTACCTGCAGGTACAGATTGAGCAATGATTGCATCATTACGGACCTGATCACCAGCAATGGCCAGAATACAGAGATAGGTATCAACTGGACTATATCGACCACGGCGATATTGAAACACACGACCTTTAAAAATAACCTCAGGCTCATCCTTACCATAACTGCAGGCTAAGATAACTTGAGTATTCTTTTTATCGTCATCGACACCTGCCAACTTATTCATGGTCTCATGGGATAAATTGTAGATATAAATCTCCGCTGCCTTAGGTTGTTCTGTTGTTGGCTGGCTCACAATGAATGTGATTTTAAAATCGGAAAAATCTAAAGCGTCTGGCGTATTCTGATCAACTTGAATCGTTAGTCTGCAGTTACGCCCCCATTGCATTGTCATAAGTCACTCCAATATAATTTTATATTTATACCTAAATCGCTAAAGGCTTGGCTTTCATCTTCATTGGTATTAAGCACATACAATGCACCTTTGATGATGTGTTGATGTTGGACCAATAGATTGTCACCCACCAACATAGGCAAGCCTGCAATTAAGGGATTCTCTGCAGTATCAAAAATATCTAAATACCAATGATCAACTCGGTAGATCAACTGCAACTTGTACTGTGCTGAACCCAATCGAATATTGAATTTATGATTGCCATAATTAAGCGGTATTTCGTAATTCATAAATCACCATATAGATTTCCAAGCTCCACCAACTTGAGCGCCACCCACAACTTGACCCAGTACTGATGCACTCACCTCCTTGGCTTGAACGGTGCCGCCATCTGCTACACCTGCAGTAGCCTCTGGACTTGCCTGATTCTCAATTGCAATAAATGTTGTTTGAGTGCTAACCATCAAAACTTTTTTAAAAGTAATATCGATCATCAAAACGTTTTCAGTCTGTAGATCCGTAGTACATCCAAGTGATTTGATCAACATATTGGTGTATAGGCGTTTACCAGTTGAGATGATCAGAGGTAAAGCTTGTTCTTGTAGCTGCAGTAATGTTTGATAAACGATAGTCAAACTCGTATTACCGCCGAGAACAGTATCGCCAAGAAAACCATTTAATGTGCCGGCACTTTCAGACCAGCCCACTTTCATGGTCACTTCTGGCGGTTCTTTGAATGCATGATCCGAAATAGCTGCACCGATTTCGGTTGGATGCTCTGTAACTTTCAATTCGTCCTTATGCTTTTCTTCGACCGTTACATCTGCGAAAAGTCCCATGATCGTTCGACCACGGCCAGATAATAATAAAGAACCAAGGATCTCAGAATTTTGATATGACGTGACAGCGCCTAGGCCACCATCTATTAATGTACCTATTGACATAATTCACTCAACTAATATATGAAGGCTGTAATTATCTAAATTCGTTTGTTTCAAGCGGTTTAACTTTTTATACAAGAGAACTTATATGCGGCTTAAACCTACAGGTGCGACTTATATACAATCAGGTCAATCTCTTAAATGCCCTAGATGTGAATCCAAGCAGTCTAAAGCTTTTAAACTAATGCCAAGAAAGTACCCTAAACCTGAACAAACTTTTTCTGAAATTTTTGACAGTTCAAAATATGAATTTAGGGTTTTCCGGTGGGAAAATTCATATCAATGCCAAAAATGTGGAAATGAATATTTTGCCGCTTTTGAAGATGAACATAATGCTTTGTTATCTCAACAACAAAATAATAAGAAATCATTTTTTGGAAAACTGGTTTCTTTTATTTTGCACTTCCTTAAATGGATTATCATAATCTTTGTCCTACTTTGCATAATTGTCGCGGTCCTTGATTAGGTGAATGAAATGAAAAGAATTTTAATCCTTTCTGCATTAGCTCTATGTAGCACTGGTTTATATGCTAAGCCAACATGCTCCGAACTAAGCAATATTGCTGATAATAGCTATGTAGAATTAGATGCCTTAGAGCTTCAAAAGTTTATAGGCTCTAAAGGTCAACGCGAGTATTTTCATTCAGCTCCATCTGCTCAATGTAAACTTGATAAAGTGTTTATCATTCCAAATGATGTAGTTACGGCTTACTACACTTTCAAAAATGAAAATCAAAACTGGCTCTATGTTGTGTACACTTCCAAAGAAGGTAAAAAAACTGCGGGCTGGATAACCAAAAATAATTTTAGATTTCTTGGCACAACAGCCCTTGATGATTAACCAACAAAAACCCCGCGAGCACCTCTAGCCATAAATACCATTGAATTTTCCTGCTGACGTTTAACGGCGTTTGCAGATTCAATTGGACTTGACGCCCCATTAATAGTCATATCAGTTTGATAATTCTGATTAATAATCACATTGCTTGCAGTCATCGCATTTGAATTATTAATCTGAGATTTATGTGGATTTCCAGAAGGTGGAGCTAAAGTACTTACATCTAATGATGAATTGCTAAACATATTACTTAATATATTTGAGCTTGGTGCTGTTCTGGAAACAGTACCTTTTTTAACACCCTCTGCTTTAACCATACCCACGGCTAATGCCTCAAACTCTTTATTTGACATTTGACCAATCGTTTTCGTTCTAAGATCCAATCCTAGACTATCACCTTCTTTAAAAATGGTATTTTCATAAGCTGCATAATTTGTCTTTCCAGAATAATCATCCTTCGCATAACTACGAAGCATTTTTGCAACTGTTTTGTCAGCATGGGCTGATTTCAACAATTTAGCCTTTGCTACCGCACCTGCTTCGTAAGTCTCAAATATGGCATTCCCCCATTGGTCAAGTGCCACTATACCTTCATAGCGCTTTTTAGCATCAGATAAAGCTTTCTCTTTAGAACGCTTTGACTTTACAGATTTATCAGCACTTCCTTTGAACTCAAACTTCAAATTACCCGGATTGTTGTTTCTCCATGCAACTGTTCCATCATCTCTAGTTTCTGTAGATCCATCCGCCATTTTATAAATTCGACGCTTACCATCTACACCCACCAAATCTACAATTTTATTTGAATCCGAAGAAACAGCATTCTTAACCGCACTTACTGCAGCAATTGCTGCACCAGTAGCAACAGACTGATAGCCAATTTCTCCCCGTTCGCGTTGTTCCACTCGGGTTTGAGCATCAGCATTACCAAGCCATGCCAACCCTTTATCAACCATTGAAAAGGTAAAGTCGGTAAAACTGGCCACTTTGTCTTGGGTTGGGGTTACTTTCTTTGGATCAGTGGGATTGATGTATTTATCGACCGCATCATTTACTTTCTCAGCAGTCTTGGTGACACCTTCTTGAACCTCGGTCGCAACCTCTTTTAAAGCACCTGCAGGATCTTTAATGATTTTCTGAATAAACTCGATTGTCTTGTCTTTGATCTTGTCGAGAATATCTAAAAAATCTTTGATCTTATTGATAATGGTATCAATGCCATTGGTCCACTTAGACCAATCAAACAGTGACTTACCTCCTTCTTTCCACGTTTTGTAATCATCATAGAGCAAGGCCAGTGCTGCACCCAATGCCAGGATAATCCCGATCGGTGATGCTAGGAATGCGAGTCGGAACAACTTAAGCAATCCGATAAAGGTTTTAAAAGCCGGTATAAACTTTAAAAGTAGCCCGAGGGACTTGGCCAAAGCTCCAAACATCAGAGCTAACATTGCAAAGCGTAGGCCAACGGCGAGACCTTCTTTGATTTGTGGATTCAATTGCGAAAAGGCATGAATACCTGCCTGAATCAACTGATTCAACATTCTCAAGATTGGAATTAAAGCTTTACCCGCTTGCATAACAATGACCTGAAATCCTGTTTTAGTCATCATTGTCAAATCACGGTATTCTGTCATGAACTCATTGCCAGACTTGGCCAAGTCATTATTCATGCCGAGTTCTTTTTGGATCTTCTGGTATTTATCCATGTTGGCCATGAATTTACCATCACGCATGGCCATCAATGTATTTTGATCAATACCAAGGGAATTGGCATAAGCATTGGCTTGATAAGACGGCATTTTAGCTAAAACACCGCTCAGATCCTTCATGACTTCAACACGGTCACGCATTGCACCGTTTGCATCTCGGGTATTTACCCCAAGACTTTTAATCTGCCCTTCATATCCTGGCGAATTACGGATCTTTTCAGCCAATGATTCTAGAGATCCGACTGCACCCTCTGCACTTCCTCCTAGTTGTGCAATGGCATTCCCATAAGCATTGATGTTGGTAACACTGGCACCAATACGCTGAGACGAGAAATATAGCTTATCCAGTTCACTGGCCGTTTGTTTTACAGCTAGTACCGCACCAGTGGCCAAAGCTAACAAAGCGCCGTTTAATGCTTTAGCTTTCCATTCAATGCCATCCATGGCACTTTTCATATTAGCTAAGCCTGAATTGTCAGTATCAAATCCAAGCGAAACCAAGAAATCACGAATTACACCATCTGCCATGGGAACACCTATTTATTTTTTCTTTCACGCTCCTTGTTCAACAGATATTCATTATCTGCAACGACATCAAGCGCATCATTCATGAGAGCTATATCAGCGAGATCTAGCTCCCCATTCGTTAAAGACTCGTACTTGCACATGCCTTTGATCACTGGCCGCATGAGCCAATCAGACTCATCCGGTAAGGACCTGAAATTTATTGCGGTTACTTCTGCATGCTCGATGCCTTCATAAGCAACCCTTGAATAAAATTTCCCAAGTTAATCCGGATCGTGGCAATCACCAGTGGCAAAACCTGTGTCATATCGATGTCATCAAACATGATGCTGTTATTACGACAGACCACCGCACCACCACGCTTAGCAACCCCAAGGCATTTAAAAATGATGTAATTAACATCATCCTCAGGCATTTGTGCGATAGCATCCATTAACGGCGATAGAGCATCGGCCAATGGTTGCAGGTCGCTAAGATCGCCGCTTTCGCCCTGGTCAATCGAATCAATTGCTTTTGCTAAATCACCTTTGGCCACTTCCGCAATAATCGGCATCAACTTTGGCACAATCGGTGCAATTTTTCGGGATACATGAAACTGATCGACCGCATTTAAGCGGCCGATCGTGTATTCAATTCCATTAATTTCCATAACTTAAAACCTTACTCGTATGTGCCAAGTTTCATATCGACTTTGATAGAGTCAAATACCCATTCCACAATGCCGCCGTCTTTGGCATTTACATAGTCTGGAACTTTCTTAAATGCACATTTGGTGGCTGTGTGGTTATCCCCTGAACCTTCATGATTCAGTGTGATCGTGTTTTTGCCCCACTTCACTGAACTATTTTTCTGCAAGTTATAGAGGTTCATTAACTTGGCGTTAGTAGGTGAGGTTTTAAGAAAACGAATAGTGATTTGACCTGAATTGTCAGCATGTAGAGAATGCATCCCTTGGCCATCAGCACCAATGGTCATCGTGTTTTTATCACCAGCCATGGCAAAGGTAATACCTTCATCCGAAATAGCAGCGCCATAACCTAAATCAATCACCGCGTCTGCACTGGTTAAAGTGCATTGGGTATCCATAAAAGAATATGTACTCACAAATTACTCCTTAACGGTTTACAGCGACTAGAACATCGGCAAAGTGTGTTGCACCTGCTAACTTGGCCGCGATTTGAAATACTGGCGCTTTGCGGGCTTCACGATCTGCCTGTGGTTGATCATCTAAGCTATTGGCAAAGACGTAATATGCTTTTGACAAATAATCACCTGTCTCAACTACGCCAAAGCTGTCACCATTCCATCGACCAGGACCAAGCAAGCCATTGGTCACACCTTGCTCACAAGCTGTTTCAAGGACACCACACTGACGGTTCACACCTGCACCTGTTTGCGGGATCTTAGTTGTGTTGGTGTAGTGGAGATTAAATAATGAGGTCTCTAAATGATTTTGGAACCAGTCTAGGCCGTGGATCTCATCGAAGAATGTGCCATCAGTCATGACACCCTCTTGCAAGATCGCCGTGTCATTGTTGTAGCCTGCAAACACGTTACAGTTAATCGCTGCCAGTGCCTTAGCCTCTGCCGTTTTAAGATCCTCTGCAGCGATGCCAGGAAGCTGCTTAAACTTCAAAGTGATGGTGGTATTGGTACCCATAAAATTTACAGTGAAAGCACGACCAAACACCGATGCAGCAGCATAAGCGTTATCACTTGAAAATAAAGTGAAGGTACGGCGATATTTCTTTTGCTTAAGCTTGTAAGGGATACTTGTTGTATCAGTAGCACTTAAGCAATTTTCATCTTGAGATGTATAGCCAAATAAGCGCGAAGGATCTGCAGCCTCAATCAAAGCACCAACATCTAAAGCCTGCTGCTCAGTGAGATCCGATGCAATCACCAGGCCGTACCACTTCAACGACCCAAGACATGCTTGGACTGCAGCTTGAATTGTTTCTGCCCCTGTGCCTTCTTTGTGCCAATAGCCAATATATAAGGTGCGTGGCTTAGGTGATTGACCGAAATAAGCTAAGGCTGCTTTATATTCTGGATCGTCAACGCCGTAATCCTCACCAACTTCGGTGATATTTGAATAAGCACGCATACGCTCAATCGCATCAATCACGCCACTGGTAGCACCGAGAATCAGCAAAGAGCCAAACGAGCGAGGTCCTGCCGCCAATGCAGCAAGGCTAATGCTGACATTTACGACATTAGAAACGGGTAATGTCATGGATTACTCCTGGTTAAATTTATTGTTCCAGCATCTAAAAATGACTTAACAGCAAACGTGCGTGATGTTTTCCGCTTAAATACGGCGGTTAGGTCATATCGATGTACAAACTGATTATTGAGAAAGTCAGGCGCGGTGATGAGCTCACCAACACTGATAAATTTGATTTTTTGCGCATTGAGTTGCGCGATGTTTTGCGGAATTGCTAGACCATCCTTAAGGACGTTTGCGATCGACTGGCCATGATCACCATAGAACGATAGGAATAGTGTCAATTCTTCATGTCGAATTGAATCCATTTTCTCGTCTTTCTGGTCGAAGTATGGCCCATCATCAGGAATTATCGACTTTACAGCGAAGGCGCACCAATCCTCACCAATCGCTGGGAAAGGCGGAGGATCTCTCTGGAAACGTGGCCGAACCATTGCACCTGGTAAAGATGTAACCCCAACAATGAAAGCTTGGAAAATGTCCTCAAGTTCCTGGTCATAAGCAGATCCGCCACTAGGGGTGATATATCCCCCTGTAGCAGAATCACCCATGATTTACCCCAGTGCCTTAAGCTCACAAATTGCTTTAACGAAACCTTGGCCATAATGCAAATTATCCAGAACTTGAGAAACGATGTAGGTTTTACCCTGCCATAAGATCTCATCTGCTTTGGTTTCAGTATTACCTGAGGACAAAGCAAACTTGGTATGAATATTAATTGCACCTTTAATCAAAGTTCCATCAGGACGGCGGTCCATGTTTAGACCGCTATTGGTGGTCACTACACCCGCAAAGGGGGTTGATTTTTTGGCCTCTTGCGATCGGCCGTTATTGCCAACGATCACGACAGTACGATTACAGACAATACCGGTATCCATAAAATCAGGATCTAGAAGTACATCCGAGACATCAAGACGAGCCACGCTTTACCTCCTTATCCTTTTTCATAATGATGTATGTCACCGACTTTCGTAATTGGCCAGTATCGATCAACGGCCGAACCAGGCCTGTTTCTGCAGGTCCAGTTTCTAGCTGTTTAAGATACTTTTTCGCACCTTTTCGGCCACGCCGTGCACGTGCTTGGATTGTGGCCAAAGACAACGGCGCAAACTCACCATTAACGAAATATGCTCGAACTGAGTTCATTGCCACCGTACCTGCCGACTCAAGCAACATCATCATGCGCTTATGATTGCCAGTTAAGGCAGCATCAACTGCTTTAACCAGCTTATCCCCGACTTGCTCTTGTACCTGCTCAACGCCTGGCACAAGAAAAGCACGATCTGGAATGTTCATCGCAGGTGAGCCATTTTCCTGCAGGTAACCAATCTGGGCATTGGTGAGACCATCACCATCGGTTCGGACCTCGCCATGCGGAATACCCACAAGCACATCAACCTTCGATAATTCAGCAACAGCCTGCAAGATATCTAACAGACCATTACCTGTGGCTGTTACATTGCTGCTCATAGCTGAACACCTCCCGCACCTGCCATCATCATGAGCTGATAGAACTGAACACCCCATGTTGTTTGGTTCCAGTGGCCAGCATCA
Organism: Acinetobacter sp. UBA991; assembly: GCF_002292065.1. Lineage (NCBI taxonomy): Bacteria > Pseudomonadati > Pseudomonadota > Gammaproteobacteria > Moraxellales > Moraxellaceae > Acinetobacter > Acinetobacter sp. UBA991. The sequence goes on from NZ_DBBF01000011.1 coordinate 35,964, forward strand.
GCAATAATCACCCCAGACACATCCATGGACTTAGAAACACTGTCCACGGCCTTAGAAGTCTCATTCCCTACAATCTTGCCTGCATCACCACCAACACTGGCCGCATCCATCCCACGCTTATATAGCGTGAGATAATGAGCAATAAACAGCGTCAAACCATAATCGAGCAGATCCTCCCATCGATCCACATTCAGTAATTTTTTCCCAAGGTTCAAGTAAAAATTAAACTGGAATGATGGATATTGTGCAGCATCTGCAAAGAATGGCATTTGTTCACGAAAGGAGGATTCACTGATCATGGGTTAAGCTTCCTTTGGTTGCTCTTTGTCCTTGACCTTAGCATCAGCAATAGTTTTTTCTGCTTTGGCTAATTTGGTTTTAAGACCACTGATTTCAGTGTCACGCAAACCAATCTCATTAGTAAGATTCTGAATCGTTTCAGCATCTTTCAGTGATTGTTCTTGCTGTGCCTTGTTCAACTGGATATTAAGATCACTGATCTCTTTATCCTTGTCCTGAACATCACCTTTCAGCTTTTCAATCGTCTTAGCGGCCTCGTCCGATTGTTCCTGCAATGCCTGCAGATCACCTTGCAATTGTTCAACCTGCTTTTGTAGTTCACCAGCATGAACATCTTCTTGGGTGAGCTCTTGGCAATGGGCTTTTACGAACCAGTTTTCAGCGACATCTTGTTCTACAGACTGCAGCCCAGCTTGAAGTTTTACAGTAATTGCACGGCCATGTTCATCAGTACCAAGGTTCACAGTCAATGGACGTGAAAGGAGAATTTGTACTTGCTTACTCATGTCGTTCTCCTTACAGACCATCGGCATAGAAGGCTGTCTCAGGGTAAACCCATTCAACTGCACCTAAACGGCCGTAATACGTAGTTAATTGGCGCAAATCGCGGTATTCGACTGGTGTACGTTGCAACGGTACCATCGGGAAACGAACGCGGTTTTCATTCTGCTCATAACACATCATGCGGTCAGTGCCTCCAGTGCCACGACCAACTAACCATTTGGATGGTTGAATATCCAAAGGCTTACCATTCTTAGCCATAGAGATACAGTTGATTTTGATATATTCCAGAATTGAGATGTTGCCCGCTTCTGAAACTTTACGGGTGACGATTAAACCGAATTGCTCAGGCGGTAATAACAATTTCGACGGACAAACAGCGAAAGCCGAAGCAACCCATGCGTTATATAAAATCATGTTTACATCTGCGAGAATTTCGTCTGCAGTGGCAACCGACCATTCTTTATTGACGTTGGTTGCTCCAACCTTATCCGAGTTGAGTAAACCCTTAACACCCACAATGTCGTCACCGATATAGATCTGCTCATCGGTGTCCATGTTGTGCTTAAGGATTAAGCCACTATGTTTAAGCGCATCAACAGGACGACCGACTTGGCGAGCCGATTCAAGCTCTGGAAGTGTCCAGCCGATCTGATTGGCCCATAAGGTTAATGGTTGAGCTGTTTTGCCGATATCCAACGCAATCCCCTGGATTGCATCAGCGTTCTTACCTACCCAAGATTTACCCTGTGGCGATGCACCACCAGCTGCAGCAAAGGTGGCATTTGAAAAACTCGAAATTTCATCGGCAATCGATACGTCGGAACGTAGATCGATATCACGGGACCAAGTGACATCAGCCAAAGGCTCATGCATGGTTTGATCTAAGCGTTCTAATTCACCAACCAGAAACGCACCGGTACTATCTACCGTCTGAGCATCAAAGGTCAGCATATGGTCACGTGTACGCGCGCGTACAGGGCTTGCTGTACCCATGGCCACGGCTTGGGCAAGAGTAGTTGCAATTAATAACTTACTCATATTTTGTTTTCTCCAGGCACAAAAAAACCACCTCATTGGTGGCCGTGCGAATCAATATTGTTTTAGATGTTGAATGAAATTTCTACGTTGCCCTTTGCGTCCGCATCATGCATAAAAAAGGCATTCGGCAATGTAATACTGTTTGCACCATCTGCTGCGGCTTCAATTCCACCAACTGGCTTGGCTTCGGTCCCTGCAGTGACACGCACATAAACAGTTCCTGCTTTTTTGGCATTCCCGGCATTACATTTCACTGTCATATAACCACGGCGTAAAACGTCTTGAATGCCGTTTGGTTGTGGTACTGCTTTACCTAATTCATTTTGAGCTGATTGTGTTGGGTAAGCACGAACGAATAAACCGTAAATCACTGCCGCCGTATCAGCTGCAGCCAGTGGTACAAATTTACCTGTCGTACCATCGATCTTACCGAATAGACCAAATGCAGCGAACTGTGCACCTACAGGATGCGATTCAATTGTTGATTGGCTTTTACGAGAAACATCACCAGGGATGCCGCTTGGCATGCGATATAAAAAAGCATTACTCATGATTATTTTCCTTGTTGGTTCCAGTAAGCGCGGTTACGGGCGTTAATGTCTGCAGGTGTTGGTGCAGATCGACCGAAATCACTTGTTTTAATTCCAGAACGAACACCACGGGCATTGTTCTGCTGTTTGATCAATTCCGATGCCCCTGCGAAAGCAGCATCAATTGTATGGGTGGGTAACTTGTCAAAATCAGGATCAACTGGAACAAACGGCGCGATTGCCTTTTGCCCATCCTGAGTAGCATATGAGGCTTTAAGCACCTGGCGTTTAACATTCAGGACAGCTTTACCATTATTGGCGCTATCCAAGGTCGGCATGCGATAACCAGGCGAAAGGATCTCTGCACGTGAAACAACTTCTTTTAATGAATCACCGGTATAAGACTGAACACCTTCATTAGAAAGTTTTTCGGCTTTCTCTGCCTCGGTTAGATCGCCGCCGTCCTTTGTTTCTTCCTCAGGCTCGTCATCGTCCTCGGTTTCTTCTTTTTCAGAATCCTTGGTTTTTTTCTTTTCCAAAGCAGTTAATCGCTTATCCATCGTTTTCATGAATTTACGCATGTCAGCCTGAAACGCCGCATCACCTGTTTTGGTTTTTCCCTCCTCAGGTTCATCCTCATCTTCGGTTTCTTCTTCCTCAGAATCAGACGTTTTTTCTGCCTCCTCAACAGCCTGATCCACGGTACGTTTAAGCCCAATCAAACTTTGATACCAAGGCGCTTTATCTTTAGTCGTCTTTTTAGACATAAAACTATCTCCAATTGAGCAGCGAGAACCGCATCGCCCTTTTTCAACTAATGCAATATGGTTCACCCGAATATTGCTCTGTAACCCTTTGCCTTTGCTGGTCTCTGTGTAGTCAGCATCGTAGCCCAGGGAAATTTCTACTTTTCCATCGAGAACCTTTTGAATGGTCTCTTTATCCATGACCAACAGATCGGCCATTAGAAAGTCTGAATCAACACCATCACCACGGCGAACATCTTTACCCACGCCCTTGGATAGTTCTTTCCAGTTATCCGGCGTTACCCAATCGTCAGGATGGTCATCTGTAATTGGCTTGCTTTCAGCACTTGCAATGGTGATTGGATCGAATAGAACATCTTCACCACGGTAGATGATGATCAACCCAGTATTGTCTGCAGTAATAGGGACCTCGCCATCTGCATACATCAAGGTTCCAATACGTGCGATCGGAACATCACGGCAAAGTAGATAACCCTCGGGGGTAATTTCCCGTGTGCGTCCCAACTGACCAGTCGTATAGATCTCTGATCGATCAACCGTTTTTTGGTCTTTGGTCTTTTTAGATTTAAACATGGTTCACCTTTATGCAGGCATTAAAAAACCACCCGAAGGTGGCCATTATTTTTTATAAATTGGATTGAAAAACCGCTGGAGTTCTCTCAATGCCGTATGTGCAGAATGTTCGCTAATCGCATAAATATCTCTTAAAAAAATTCGCCCATACTTCTTTATAAAAATCCGCTTTTTATCGTAGCGAATAATATTTAATGGTACAGGCCAGTAGCTTGGTGAATCACATAAATCATGAGCTTTGGAATGATCCTCCATGTTCACATGTGACATTGGATAGCTCGATGAGATTTCATAGCCATCATGTGGGCCACCATAAATAGTAAAAATAATTTGCATATCAAATCTCCGGTATGACTGGCTCGGCATAGCATCTACAATTAGGTAGGCAACCTGCATGTCCAGTTAAACGGTCTAATGTTGGCGGCTTATCCCACTGGACAAACTTTCCATTCATTTCCTTATGACTTGGCCTCACATCACCATCTTCACTGGTACGCCATATATACCCATCAGAACCAAGATTCTCAGCTCTGGCCTGCGTAAATAGACATGATGCTCGGCTGACCTCAGTCCTGGCAATTGTGTTTGCTCTGGATCTAGTTACTTGACCAGTGGCCATAATCAGACCAGCCACCTCACTGGCACGGCTACCATCGATTAGCGATCTAGTCGATAGATCCTGGACGCGCTGGGCTGCTTCCAATGGTAGCGATCTGATCAAGCGAACCTGCTCATTCAGTAACTCTTGATAGACGGCACCGGTATCAGTATTGCGGATCTGTTCACGTACACCACGGGATAGATCTTGTGCATAGATGAGCCAAGTTTTCTCGTCGCGTAAAGCAACATCAGTAATGATTCTCCCCGCCGTGTTCTGTGCCCAAAAATGCAAGGTCTCTGCATATTGGTTTAAGGCATTCACAATGATGGGGTACTTACTCGGATCATGAACATCGAAACCCTTAACAATGGTGTCGACATAATGGGCGATCTTTCTAAGCTGCTGACTGTACCGGATCTCCATCTTTCGCGCCCGATTCGGCGATAGGCGGCTGATTTGGTTCTTCATCGTCTAAACGTTCCCCTGGCGGTGGTGGATCTTCATCATCTGCATCTTTAATTTCCTCATCAGTAATATGAGAAAAGATTCCTGTGACTTCACTTGATTGACGTAACTCTTTTAAAGCGGTAGAACGTTTGATCAATCCAGATTCCTCGGCTGCAGATACAGCATCGACCACATTCTTGGCCACCTCTGCTTTTTTATCATCCCCAAGTTGCCACAATGAGGCGAATTGAAAGTCGAATGAATCAGGCAAAGGCTTTCCAACCACCGACATAGACAACACGGCATAAAGGATCTGCAACGGCGTACGCAATCGCCCCTCTTGCTGTTGATTGATATTGTCATAATAGTTGGCTAGATCAGACTCACCAGTTGCATTTAGCCCTGCTGGTGATTGGCCAAATAAGCGCACTAAAGGGATACCGGTTGCACCTGAGATCTGTTGCCCAAACTGCAGAAGTAAATTATCCAATCCCGTAAAGCTGTATTGATGAGTCTCAAATTCATCCTCGGCGTCCATCAAGGTCAAACCCTCGTTAGATTGCCATAGTCTGATTTGTTCAATCTGCTTTACCAGGGCATCAAAAAGCTTACCGCCAGCTGCAATAACGTTACGTAATCCTTTGACCTTGTAGGTGCGTAAATGCGCCTTATAGACCAACTGGCCAGCGCCTAAAGTTGCGCTATCAAAAATCGTCAATCGATCTAATAAACGCTCAATGACTGATTGGCCCCAAAGGTTTTCTGTAATTGATTGGTTGTATGGCAGCTCAACGCCGTCCATACGGATTACACGTGAAAAATGGACCTTCTGGTTGCACATGCCGACTGAATCGTGGATCACATCGTAATACTTAGGCATCCCATAATGTGGACCATATTCAGTGACTAGATCTTGCATAGATGGCTGAACCATCCAACGATCCAGAACAAGTAACCCCTTGAATTGACCTTTCCCAACTGTATTGGTATTTAACGGCGTAGAAACGTTCTGACCATCAATCAGCATTACAGCAATGGTTCCACCATAAAGGCGGGACCACTTAATTGTCTTATTAAGCCGATCCCATACCTGCAGGCGATCCATCTCCTGGTCAATCATCTCGCCGTCTTTAGGTGAGCTAAATCCTTTAATGTTGCAGCCTTTGCGTGTCATATCATCGGCGACAACATCCACGACTTGGCCAACAACCCAAGAGGTACGATACATTGCTTCAAGTTTTAATCGATTCCGGCTTAAGTAATTGAACCCATAACCTGACTGGTCATGTTGGTTTCCTGAACCCAAGCCAACGCGAGCGGCGAAGTTTTGGAAACTGTCAGCCGTAAATTTTAAGATTCCCATAATTTTCTCGTATTAAAGCTTGCCCCAAACACTTAAGGCTGCAATCTGCGGGTTAAAACAAATCATGACGCTATCAGCTCGGTTCGGTGATGCCGTCCCGTCTGGTTGCTTATTGACTAAGATCTTACCCACGCCGTTTTTGGTATATGTAGGCTGTGATAGCTCAGTGGTGAGCAATTCCAGCTCTTTCGTATTGATATGCTTACTGGATAATGAAATGATCATATCCGGATCATACTCACGGCCTTCCAGTGCTCTAAATGTTTCCTGGAAGCGCAAACGCAAGGACCACCAAGACTGGGCTTTAAGATTTGCGAAATAGTCTTTATTGAAACGGCCTTCCACCATTTGCGCATCTGGCTCAAATACAGAACCAGATCCTCGGAAAGCCTCCACATCAACCTCAGTTAATCCTTTTTCCCTACGGATTTCGTTGATTACACGGGCATCACCACGACAACCAGCTCCGAGACCATCAGCATCGTAGAACAATGTATCGATTGATTGATCGACACTTAAATCCATGGCCTTTTGAGTGGTACCAAAAATATCATCGCCTTTGCCCGACCATGTATCTAAATAGGTCATAACAACGCCGTGACGCGCTGCATAAGAGTTCTTATCCTTACCCTCGTCCGCTACGTCCAGACCTGCAATACGATCACCTGTAGGCTGAATGCCAAGCTTTTCATGTGCATCTAATGCAAGCTGTACCCACGCTGATGGTATCAATACACCTTCAACCGATGCGGCATAGTTAATATCGACTTCCTGAGCAAGGACCACATCATCCAATGTGGCCAGTTGCTTTTCATACCACGGGTGGATCAGTTTACCGTTATATTCAACGGTCCAATTCTTATCAGGGTTAGCTCGCCACGGCATAGAGAAAACGGCGTAACGGCCGCTAAATCTATCCTGGTGAAATCTGTCTCCAATCCCGTTGGGTGTAGATCCTTTGATATGAACGTTCGTGTTTTGCGATATAGCGGCATCAACTGCCTCTTGTCGCTCTACAAATGCCCACTCATCAAGAAAGTACATTGTGGTACGTCCACCACGGCCAATATTGTCGCCTGCCTCTCCGGTTATGGTAGCGCCGTTATCAGGATTGATAATCCGCATGTAGTTATCATGCACTTTCTCGACAAAGCCCTTAGGCTTCATCCAGTCGGGCATTTTGCTGAACATATCGCGGAATTTATGGAATAGGGTTTTAGGGTCGCCCTTCTTATCTACCAATTCCTCTTTGCGGCTACCCACACCACCTGCAAAGCCATCAACGAATAACCACCGATGCAGAAAATACCCCAGTACAACATAGCTCATTCCCTCATCTCGGGATTTTTCAATTAAGCCATGTGTCTGCGTGTTCTCTCGCTCTAATAGCCATTCAACCAGTTCAACTTGCTTGGGCCGCAAGACAAAAGGAATATTTGCAGGTAGACCAAATGACATGCCGCGCGGATCGTATGTCCAGATCCAGTGATTGAACCAATGAATCGGATCTGTACGGCACTTATATAGCTCTGCCTGAATGCTTAGTTCATTCTGCTCAGCTACTGCTTTGTAGTAGTAACGCCGTGACATTTCGGCCACAACATCAGGCAACCGGGTATTAATCGTCCACTGTTTGATTAATGGCGCAATCTCATCAAGTGCATAAGTCATTTCTTACCTGTTAGGACTAAACGAGAAAGTTCTAACGGCGACATCGCTGCAAGTTCTTCCGGTGTAAGAATTGGTGGCGATGGGATCTGAGTATTTTCCGTTTTTATTGCCCCACCGCCTGCCCCTGTAATTTCGACACGCTTCTCATAAAAACCTTTCATGATCTTTTGCATCTGGTCCACGATCTTAATTGTCATCGTCACGTTATTTTTTTTAGACCAAAGCAGATCGCTTAAAATTTTGAGCTGAACAATGTCATTTGCCCCACTGATGTTGTGGATTGGTTGCTTGAGATATTCATCCCGTGTTGTTTCAAATACGTCCTTGTATTCCTGTCGTAGATCTCTGCCTGCAACCTTGGTGGGGTCATAGGCTTCCACTTGCTGCGGTGACACATCGATGTTGAATTTATCCTTGATGTCCTTAACAACTTCCGTGGGTGTCATGAATTGCGCAAGTGACCGAACTATATAGAGTTGCTCGGCTTTTTTTAGCTTTGCCATAATTCAAAATCCATCAAGGCCCATCAAGGAAACAGGCCAAAAAAAAGAGCCATACGGCTCAACTTACAAGGCAGGTTCCACAGCACTTGGAAATGTTTACATCATTCACAAACGGCGATTGCTTCGCCACTTCAACAAGTCGCTTCACTTTCTCGCTTGCTCCCCATCGTTTGACTACTCCGACAAACTCCTCGACATCATGGCCAGCCAAGTAATGCTTTGGTAGCCCTGTCATATCACTATAGAGTGGCTCGTCATCTTGATCACGTTCAACGCCGATGTGATATAGCTCATGTTCAATCAAAGCACAAAAATCTCGGTCAGTAGCTTGCTCGCAAAAACTAGCATCAATTGTGATTAGGTATATGGGCACGTACCCAAACCAATCTCGCATCTGTTGCTCTTGTCGTGCTTTACGCCAGCCGCCCTGGTTAAACATAACCTTTTCACATTGGCCAAGGACCATGCGCTTTTTAGCAGTACACGCCGAAGATGCCCATGCAAATGCTATAAAGTCCTCACAATCATGGATAAGCTCTGCAATATGGTCATGATCAGGATTGTGCAATGACCCACCAATAGTTAAAAAGTTTGTAACAACCCAATCCATAATATCTGGTGCCGGTGCAAGGCGTATTGCCTCCTCACTGTCTGCTTGGTCGATCAAGTCAGTCGGTGGAAACGGTCTTATTTGGCTCATTAAATGTATGCCTCTTTAAATTTTTAAGCCATTGCTGTGCAAAGCTAGCTTGTATCTGTATTGGCCCTGATTCATTTATTTTAAATCTTGCGGCAGACTCTAACCGAATGATAGTAAATCCCATTTCATATGCGGTGTATTCACGATCTGCATCATGTGAAAACTGTTTTCTTTTCCGACCAGCAGACCAAGGTCCACCCGCAATTTCAACCAGGATTCGATACTCAATTAAATGGAAATCAAAACGCCAGTGTTTGGTTGATTTAAAATGGAACAACTTTTCATATTTAATTTCTAAAACCTGTAAGGCTCGTTCCATATCCTCAAAAGCTTCTAAATATTTTTCATTCGCTTTCGGCAATGGCTTGAAACGTGGCTTTGTTTTGAGCTCTCGTTTTCTTGTAAGTTGAAAATATTGATTGGCTTCCATTCAAATACCCTCACATCACGGCGACCTTTCAGCCAGGCTAATTTTTCAATGGCCAAAAAAAATCGCTCATCTAATTGAGCGATCTGATCGGCTGTTAGGCCTTTGGTCGTACAACTACCTACATGCTTTAATTCTTGTTCGGTTTCCCGAATTTCTTTATCAATATTTCGGCTCATGGTTTCTCCAAACAAGAAAAGAAAAGCCCCGCAGTAACTAGTATGTCAGCGGGGCCTTATACGCCGTAATCCGTTCGGCTAGTTGACTCGCATTGCGCTCATGCGAGTGAGGGTTAAATCATATTTTCGAATATTCCATATCTTTACCGCGAGATTCACAACCTCACGCTCATTTTCCCAATCAATATAAATTCTTTCTTCACTTAATGGATGATCTGGCCATGTTGTTATGTTTGTGCTGGGAGATTGCGCCCCACACTCATGGCAAAATGCACGAGCTGACCATATAACCCCATGCTCTTTTAAATCATGTGAATTAGTATCAACTGCTACACCATGGTCATAACCGCAAAATGGGCAAGGCAAACCCTTAACATCTGGCCTCATATTATTTTCTTGATCAGCATGCCAACGATTTTCCATTTTTATTCTCTCTTTTTGAATGGCCATGAAAACAGCCCAGCTTTCCAAATGAATAACTGGGCTGAGTAGTACCGTGGTTTAAGGCTAACTGAGTGTGTTAAGGGGTCGCCAATCCGCAAGTAAATACTCACCTCTTTAGGTGGTCAAACCAAGGGTAGTGCCTTGTTCAAAGCCTCGCACCCCTCTATTCACTCTGCCGACCATGCAAAGCGCCTATCAACTTTTGTTTGAAAGCCTGATAAGTAGCTCTCGGTTTTGCTTGTGTTCGACCACATACAAGCGGATGTGTGATTAAGGATAATGAAACCTTGTCTAACCCTTTACGCACCCATGATGTGCTGACTCTATTAAATCAATGCCAAAGGCTGAGGCATAAAAAAAGCTCGCATAAGCGAGCCTTGGTAACCTTTGAGGGCATCTAATTAATAAAACGCCCATTTTAGAAATACTTATACTTAACTGTATACCCCACTGTCAAGCAAATGATGCAACTTGATTATCTTCACTTAATTCGAAATGGAATGATTTAGCTAATCTCTGGCGAATCACGTTCTCCCACTCCGCAACTATTGACTCTCCTAACTGCTCATATTTTTGGTAGCTTTTGATATATGCCGTTTTAGTAATTGTTAAATGTGCAATGTCTATTTTCTCTTTAAGCGTATATGGTCGCTTTCCAGATCCTTCGCATTTTTCACAGAATTTAGTGCCAATTGAATTTTTATGACCTTCAAACAATTCTAATTTACCTAAACCCTGGCACGGCGGGCACATCGCCTTTACAAACAAATGGCCGCGCAATACAACCTCAGCCATTGCTTTGGCCACATTCTCTAAAGTTCCCTGCAAGTTGTTCGGTTTAAAATTCTTCTTAATCATCTCTTGATGAATGACTCTGGCCATCTTGTTACGAACCTTAAAGAATATTGCAGATGTAATTTCGCCAGTTTTAAACTCCACTTTACCTGGTTTGTCTTCAATACGTTTTTTTACCTCAACGCCGTTAATGATATTGGTTTCATATATCTTTTTGGCTTCGGTAACTATTGCAATTCTCTCAAAATCAACTCGCTCGAGGAGAAGTTCAGCCCATAACTTTGCCCCTGCAGGTAAAAGTGCCATCTCACCTAAAACAACATCCTTTGTAATTTTCCCCTTTCCGTTACTCTGGGCAATAGCAAGGCGCAACAACTCTAAAAAATCAAACTTCTCAATCAACATACATTGCGCTCCTATTACTTAAACAATTTGCAGGTGTGTTGGGTTCCATTCACCCAATACACATCCTGACCTTTACAAACTTGAACCGTGTTCCATGTATTAACCGCCACGACAACAATGGCGAATATGATGAATGCAATAATTAACAACCAATCGTTATTTTGTTTTCTCATTTCAACCGTCCGTACACAAGCATTGCTGCATCGCGGCTGTGCTCGCTTGTTCTGCCTACCCAGCCGGTTATTTTTTTAAAATATGCATCTTTGGTTTTTGTCATGTTTGCTGCTGGGTGTACCAAATCAAATTTAATTCCCTGCTCTATACAGAATTGCTCCCATATACTGCAGTCACGTTTAACATATCCAACGCCCTCACGTACACCTGCACCCGACTTAGCTTGTCGCGCATCTGCAGATCCGAACCAGGTGCGCAAACGTGCATCTTCAATACGGACGATTAAATCGGGGTGTTGTCCGTGTAGCTCTTTGACTTCCTCCATGGCCTTAGTGATGGTTAAAGTCTCAACTCGATTCAAAACACCTTTGATGGCTACTGCAAAACCAGTTTTAACACCGCAATCGATACCAACTCGAATCATGCTTCATCTCCCATCACATACACGTATTGTTCTAAATGCTTGGACCAGTAAACGTTTTTACCTTGTTTGCTTAATTTGCGTTTCCGTCTGCGAGAAATCGGGCGTTCCTTTACTTTTACACCGTATTCGCATTCCTCAGGTCCAGCGAATCCCCAAAAACATGGTAGGTCTTTTGAAATATTGGCAAGACAATCTGATCGATTACATTTCATTGGCTTTGTTCCTCTGGACGTTTCTCAAGTGATTCTTTCCAGTCGCCTTGAAAATGATTTAGATAATTTTCTCTGACATTGATGTTGAAAAAAGCTGATAAATGAGCCTGATGCCTCCAAGCATTACCCATAATTTGTGGCTTCACTAACCAGCCACAAGCCATGCCATCTTCATCAGTTGCCATGTATTGAACGTGCTCAGGAATTAATGACCAGTTATATTTATTCAGAGATTTTTGATCCATGTCATCCAAAAACATGTAGCCTTCCTCTGGATATTCAGTCATCCAAAAGTAATAACCTTTGCCACTATGACCATCTTCCACAAATGCAATCGTCAATTCAGTTTCAAGTTGATCTATATCGTTTTCCCCATCTGGATTGGCAAACTCAAGTAGATTTTTCAACTGGTGTCCGCTTAATGTGATGCTCATAAACCTTCTACCAAATATTCAGACATTTTTTTACCTGGCTTAATAGCCCTTTCCTGCGGATCAGCATGTATTGTTTGTTTGCTTTCTTCGCCTCAGGTGATCTATTCCCCTGGACATAGGCACTGCGCAAAACCATCATTTCTGCATAGCCCTTTGGTTTGTTGGCCACTGCGTCTGGATCTAGGAAATCGACATCAGAAACAAAACAGCAAAATGGTCTGCCATCGTCCAGACGGCCAAATACACGACCATCCTCACAACGATCGACTACCCCCTGCCCCTTGAATCGAAGACGGCGCATCCCCTTATCTGGCACATGTGAGAAATCAACTTTGATCTGAACGCCCTTGCGCAATTCAGCTGCTTTCACTGCAGCGCGTATTTTTTCTATGTCTGCCTCGCACTGGACCAGTGTGTAGTGTTTATCAAAGAAATAATCGCGCTCAACGTACAAACAAGAATCGAACTCTTGAATGATCGCTTTCAGGTTTTGAATACCTGCAGGCGTGTTTAAATTAATCATGCTGCAGCTCCTTTTTGTTTAAAGCCAACTTCCGTTAAATATTCAGACCACTTTTCGAGATTCTTTGGATCTTTCAGCATGGTCTCTAGACGCACCGCAAGTTGTTCATGTGATTCGTTACCCACGGCGTATTTACCGAAGTCAGGCAAGCGAGATAATTTTCCTGCTAAAAACTTGATTTGTTTTTCAGTGAGGGGGGCTTTAGATTCTGGTTTGTGGTTTGGCTGAGCCGAACGGTTCAGTCGGTCCATTTTTGCTTTGGCTTCAAGCAACCAGTTTGCAAAGTGGTAAATCATCAGATCGTCACACATGGTTTTTTCAGCATTGAAAATCTCAAAAGCTCTGAACTCTCGATTAAACCAAGTTGAAGAGATGACCTCATTGGGATTGATTGCTGGATTTGCTTGAGCAATTTCCAAGCTCAATTTTTTTGAGCAAAGCCAATGTTTTTTATTTATAGATTCTATTGGTAAGTTCATTGGGAGGTTCTGTGTCCCAATATTGGTACTGGTTGCAGTACCGTTTTCGGTACTAGTTGGCATCCCAATATTGGTACTAGTACCGTTTTTGGAACCAGTGCCTAAATTGGAACCAGTTCTGTTATTGGTACTAGTTCCATTTTTGGTATTGGTTAAAGTCTCCTCTTCTCGACCTAAAACACCAATTAGCTGATAAATTTTTACGCCATTACCTGCCGTTTCACCTGTAAATTTAATTAATTTTCCAGACTCAAGTTCATCCAAAACCTTGATGATTGTCTTACGGTTTAGCTTGGTATCTTTCTCCATACGCTTAAGGCTGGGAAAACACTTATGGTTTTCGCCAGCTCTATCAGCCAAAGTTAAAAGGACAAGACGTTGACTGCTGTTTTGAACTTCTGCTCGCCACGCCCAAATTGTTGCATCTAAACTCATTCGCCCCCCTCGTCAGGTTCATCGTATTCCGTGCCTTTCGATGAATTACATGACTTACACATTGTTTGGAGGTTTTCTATTGTTGATGCCCCGCCCAAAATCTCTGGCTTAATATGATCAAGTGTTAAATTTTTCTGAACACCACACGTCACGCACTTGAATCCATCGCGCTCATAAACCTCAAGGCGAAGCCTCATACCAATTTTCTTTTTGATATATTTTTTCGGTGTTTTTTCAGTTTTCCGCCCAAAAACGTCTCGGCCATAAACGTGACTAAAGTTATTTAGCAGGTAGTACGTCATGTAAGCTGATGTGCGGCCACCACTAAAACTAATATGGTAAGGTTGCTTCATGCTTCACCGCCCTGGTCTTTCACCTGGATAAAGCGGCCGAACATGATGATTTTTTCACATCGATGCAGACTAGAAATAATCATCCCAGCATCTTGATATGAAATTCGATGATCTTTACTTAATGCTTCGATTAGCTCATCACGTGTTACTGCAGCATTAGCCTCATCTCGATTAATCTTGCGTAAATTCGCCTTCCGAACATCCAAATAACTGTTTAGAGTTCTTAATGCTGGCTCATGCCAAGATTGGATTATCTGAGTTTGTTTATGCTCTGGAAGTTTAGAGGAATTCATGAGACCTCCTTTTGCGCTGCAAGTGCTTTACTCAAATGGATCTGCACATCATTGGAAATTGATTTGCATTTTGGAGAGATACGATTTTCAATAAATTCATCATCACCCATCACTAGACAGGTACTGCACTGCTCATCTTTAAAACTGGTGCACTTGTTAGCGCATGGGTGTTTTGATATATTTGTCATGTTCTTGATTCCTTCGATTAATGAACATTGCTAAAAGCTCGAATCGCAACTTCGGGCTTTTTGCTTATTTGGAATACGGAAAATAGATTTTTGAATACATTCCTGTATTCACTTGAATACTGTGTATTCTTTGATTTTCTTAGCTCTTCAATAGATGATTGGCCTAAATCAACTTCGATCTTTAATTCAATGGCTTCTCTAATCCATTTCGCCCGATTGCCTTCCGCTAAATCATCGACTATCTGCTTTACTTCTATTGGAACTCTAGTTGTTATAGGTTCAAGTAGTTTTTCGCTTGCACTTGATTCTTGCTTAAAGCACTGTCTAATCATGGTTTTTCCTCATTTTGGACGTCCAACTTCAAGCAACTCTTCTTTAGTCACTTTCTTATTAGACATCTCTTCGATTTTTTCCGAATACTTGGTTTCTCCTGTGTATTCGGTACGTGGTAATTCATTTTTTTCACACCATTTGTAAATAGCTTTAGGTGTGAAACCAAGCCAATCAGCCACAGCCCTAACGCCGCCTGCTTTATCTAGATGAGATTTAAGTGTCATAAAAAAATGCCATTGTGTACTCCTAGTACAAATATAAATGGAACTGACACCCTTTGCAACTATTTTTATAATGTACCTTCAGTACAAATGGAAAAATATATGACACCTTTCTGTTTTGAATTCGCCAAACGTCTAAACCAGGCACTTGATGAAGCTGGAATACCACAACACGGGAAATCCACAATACTGGCTAAGGAAATTGGAGTGGGTGTAAAAGCGGCCAATAAATGGATTAATGGCGAAACCTTACCAACTGTAGAAAAAATCGTTGATATTGCTTTGTTTTTAAAAAAATCGGTTAGTTGGTTAATTACTGGTATTGATGACGACAATGACAGTCGCCCAGATAAGGAAATCGCAATTTCAAGGCTTGCTATGGCGAGATATGCACCTGTACTATCTTGGGTACAAGCTGGTGTGTGGACAGATATGGATAGTGTTGTTTTATCTGGTGACGAAGAAGTTTTGCCATTAACCCCCTATGCAGGGAAAAATAGTTTTTATCTAACAGTTAAAGGGGAAAGTAATTTCCCTGAGTTTGAAGATGGAGAAAAGATTTGTATCGACCCTGATTTTTGCCTTTCTGATATTCAAAATGGAGAAATGATTGTTGTTCGATGGGATAATAAAGCAACTTTTAAAGCATTAGTTGTTGAAAGTGATAAGCTTTTTTTAAAAGCATTAAACCCTGATTGGCATCCTAAAATTATTGAAATTCCAGAAGGAGCGGTGTTGGTTGGTAAGTATGCTGGTTCATTTATTCCACCAAGAAGATTCTAATTAAGAAAATATCCGCTTCATGCGGATTTTTTTTATTCTATTTATCATGTACATACAATATTAATGAACTATAAGTACAAAATAATCATAAATCACTATTTACTTACATGTACCTGTAGTACATAATCTAACTCATATACAGCAAAAAGCCCTGCCGACTCTCACATCAAAACAGGGCTTCTCACTTACATGAGGTAGATTATGGAACAAAATGTTTTAAATCACAATCGCGGTTATGCAATTGGCAAGAGTTTGTTAAAAAATTGCACAGCTGCTGCTATTGGTGTTGGTGTTTTAACAGGTGCTTATGCATTAGTAACCAAGCCTGTCGAAGTTTCCCCTTCATATAACTATGCAAATACTCAGTCAACTTACGGCGTATTAGCCGCTCATATTACTTCTGAAAGTACAGGCCAAGCTGTTGTCAATCTTGACGGCTTCCGTGTCTACACAAGCTTTGACTTTGAACTTGTTGAAGAATGGAACGGTGCAATTGGCGGAGAACAACCAACAATCCATATCACCAACTTGGCTGTTGACCAGATATTCACATCAAATAATGGTAATTACGGCGATTTCACAAACGCTGACGATATCCGAAACATGATCTCAGTGATCACCGCCCACATCGAAAAAAATAAAATGGTCCGGGGGTGATCATGAGCATTGCTAAATTCACCACCCCTTTTAGCCAGTACCTTTGCAAAGATGAAGATGGTTTTTACAACGTTCGCCTTGGTCCAAAAATCTACTTGGCCAAGCTTTCATTGAACTATACGCCTGACTTCGACAAAGAGTTCTTTGGCGGTGCCCAGGACCAAAAGTTCGATTGGTACTCAATCCGTGTTCGTGATTCTCAAGATGGAGAATTACGCCCGATCACTACCGATGATTTATCTAAGACGTGGTTTAAGCGTGAGTTTAAAAAGGCTGTAAATAAGCAACGTGCAATAGAACGCAAAGCACGTAACAGCCAAGTTTCACGTTATAGCGCCAACCAACGTACTGCATACCACAACGCACAATCTAATTAAGGGGATCTGTCATGACACAACAACATTCAAAATCTGCTGAATTAGATGTGTTACGCACCATTCAACAGGAATTAAAGGCACCAAAAAGTAAATTCAATAAATTTGGTAATTTCCATTACCGCAGCCTTGAGGACATTCTGGAGGGTGTTAAACCATTTTTACTACAACATAACGCAACCCTTGTCCTTACTGATGAGGTACAAGAAATTGGATCTGTAGTAGTGCTTACTGCTAAAGCTGTGTTTACCGATGCAAATGGAAAACAAACTGTAGTAACTGCTCATGCTGGCGTAGATATTAATAAGAAAGGTATGGATGTTGCTCAAACCTTTGGTGCTTCAAGCTCATACGCCCGTAAATATGCATTAAATGGCTTATTTCTGATTGATGATACTCAAGATGCCGATACGGATGCGTACCAACAACAAGCTGGATCACAGGGTCAAAATAACCAGCAAAGTAGAGGCCAAAACCAACAATGTGCGAATGGTCAGAACAACCAGCGTGGGAATTACCAGCAAAACCAAAACATATCTCAGCAACAGAATCAGCCTGTTCAAAAGTCTCTTGGCCAACGCTTTCAGGATGCCTTGGTATCAATCAGCAAGGCAAATAATCCTGCAACTTTAGAAAAGGCATTGAGTACGTTTAACGGCACTAATTTTTATGCCGGTATCAGAAAAGCATGCCAGGCGCGTGCCGACCAACAAGGCTGGGAATTACCAATGCCTTCACAAGTTCAAAATCAACAAAATAATCAGATACATCACTAGGACACGGCTATGAATAATATTTTAAATGCCCAAGAGGCTTTCGCTGCCCTTCAAAAGGGTAAAACAGTACTGTGCCGTTATGCTGGTGATGGCGTTCTTCATGCAGATAAAGATTTCAGCACTCTGGACCAAATGCCTGCGACCGTTTTTGGCCAACCTAATTATGAATTTTGCATTCAATTAGAAATGTTGGAATTAGCTGGTATTAAATTTACAAAGCCACTTACGGTTGATGAATATCAAGAAGGGCAAGATGTATTTGTTATTTGTACTTATGCCCCTTCAATCTATGTCATGAACTTCAAAACCAGTGCGCTTGTTGAATCTATCAATAGTGGTTTTGTTCAACGTGACGCTGAAAATGCTGAGCTTCAATTAAAGGCTATATCAAAAGCACTAGGTCGTGAGCTTAGTGATGAAATAACAATTACTCGTCTTGGTAAAGAAACTAGTAAACCAAAACGTAAAAAAGACTCACAAGCTGCAATTACTACTGTTGATGATCAAAGTCTACAGATTGAACACAACAAGGATCTCGTAATTGATGCGATCGCTACTTGGTTGACTGCAGAAGAAGTCGAAACCACTTGTTATGGTCTGGATGGAAACGGATTCAATGAATCGCAACAGGAACAAATAACAGTCGCTAAGGTTGCCAAACTTGAACAGTTGGCACAAGAAAAGGCTGCAGCTGAAAGCGAAGATCATGAGCTATTTAACCATGATAAATCTGAACCTGAGTTATCCGTACTTTGTGAAGCCTTTATTGGTGAAATTCAGCAAGCCAACTCACCTGCAAAATTAAACGCCATTCATGGCCGTATTAATACGAGCAATGGATTGGAAGATTATGAGCATAAAGTTCTTGCCAAGCATTTAGAGGAGAAATCAGCCTCTTTTGTGGCAGAACAGCCGCCAGTAGATACAGCGAATGAGCAGAAAAACACTGAACGCAAACTAATTGCGGAAGATGAGGCTAAATACCAGGAAAAACTTAGCACGCTCAAACAACGTGTTGATGAGTCTAAAACACCTGCAGAAGTAAATGCAGTCGTTAAATACACAAATGGTTGGACAACTGAACAGCTTTCACCCCTATTAAAGTACATGCATAAACGTCTAGAAGTACTTCAAAACGAGAAGGCAGCTACACAACCATCATTAATGGTTCAAATTCAAAATGCGCCTGATTTAACAACTCTGGATGCGCTTGAAATCGATGTGTCTAGCATAGATCCGATCGCTCAACCTGAAATGATGCGTTATGTACGCTCACGTAGAGCCGAACTCGAACAAGCTGAGCCGTCAACCTCCATCGATGAGGATCTGCCATGAAATTCAATTACTCCACTCAAACCCGAATACTGTACGTATTCGGGGGGGAATATGACGCACATTTTTCAAAATGTGAATGAATCAGAAATAACGGATCTGGTGGCCAACGCCAAATTTAAAGAATCGATTTGGAGAAAGTGATGCTAGATCTAAATAGTGAAATTAAAGAATTTAAACAGGCTTGGATTTCTGCTGATGGACATTTCAAGTTTGTAGATTACAACCCTAAGTTCGGCAAATTTGAATTGACTGGGTTTACTGGAACGTTATCGGATGACGAGTTAATGAGTACCTTGTGTGCTGTGAATGCCAGCTGGGGAATGTGGTTAAAAGCAAAGCAAGCAAAAACTGACGGCGTTGTGATTAAAGCTGCAGATATTGAAACTGCAATCACTTCTGGTCCTGACAAAGTAAAGCAGCTAACTGAGCATTTAGAAAATGTTGTAGCTGAGAAGGCAATCGAACTTTGCAATGGTAATTTGATAAAGGCCTCAGACTTAACAGGGATCTATCGAACCACCCTTTCAAAGCGTCACAAGCGTTTCATTCAATCGAGGGCTTCATAATGAATTCAGCAGCAGAATTACGCCGATACACTGAAAATCTTGCTTTAGAGAAATCCATCAAGCTTGTTTCTGATGCTTTAGACAAGGAACCTTTTGGGCTTGAAATTTCACAACTCATGACAGTTTGCCGACTAAGTGCCAAAACAACAAAAAATGTTTTAAGCATTATAAAAGCTCATTGTGAGGATGGTGTTTGGTTTTTAGATGCTAAGCGCAAACAAGAATCTAACACCTTGATAACCACATTACCTGCAGTAAATGAATTGCCAAAACTTAAGGTGAACGCTATGCCTAAAACCGTTGATAAAACTGAAAATGAATCACTTTTAAAACGTATGGTCCGCCTTTTTAGAGAAAATCCTAACGGCATAACATTGCTTGAGGCTATGGAGAAATTGAATTGCCAGCGTACGAGATTTGATGGTGATCTCTCTTATCTAAGAAAAAATTACTTTCCTGTGAACCTGGTAAAACAAACGGATGGCCGAAAATTGTATATCCCTGTTTTTGAACTGGACCAGAAACCACAAGAAAGTGAAAAAAATGTACCAGGTAAAGTTACCACCACGCAAACCGCAATAGGCGATGTGGTAAATAATCCAGAAATAAAGCCAAAAACTGTACCAGTTGATGATGCAATTTTACCAGTTGCAGATACAGATCTAGAAAAAGTGGTAAAGCAGTTAAAATTGCAAACCAAAACAATAGTTACCACGAAACAAGAACTACATCTCACACAGAATCAGATCTCTGAATTGTTAATGCAAAGTTTTGGGTTTGACGAAATTAACTGGACGGTACTGGATGATAATCATGTAGTCAGTATTGCACTATCTAAAACAGAAACCATGGCGGATATGAAATGATCTCAACCTACTCTACATATTCTGTTCTGGCATTAGACTTGGCCACAGCAGAAACGGACCTGATAATTGGCGATGATCATTTAAATATCATTGAAGCCTTTCACACAGATGATGCTCATCAAGCACTTAATAAATTAAATGAGTACAAAACCTCTTATCCAAAATCTATGGTCACAACAAACGCAGCAATTGCTCGCCAGCTATATGAATATCAAATCGAGCAACTTGTACAAGCATTTCCATGTTTAGCAGAAAATAAGGAGGCATAATATGCAAATCGATCGTAGAATCCGAGCAGCAGAGTTTATGCAGCTCCTATCTATCAAAAGAACGAAATTTTATCGCATGATTAAGACTGGTGAAATTCCTCAACCAATCAAAGTAAGTGATAGAGAAGTTTACTGGCATGAATCAAGCGTGAAGAAAGTAGTCGAAAAACACAAAGGAAATTCTGATATGATAGCCTGCTAACCGCAGGCTTTCTTTTAAGTCGAGTGCCTCTCAAAACGGGTAACTAAACGGGTAATAAGATAACCGCTTTAAAATTAGTTTATCAATTTCAATAGGTTAAGATGAACAAGATTGTTGTAAAAAAACATAATGGTGGCACGATTGCTCAAAATAAAAGAGCGCGTCACGATTACTTTATCGAAGAAAAATTTGAAGCAGGCATGTCCCTCCAAGGCTGGGAAGTAAAGTCTTTGCGTGCAGGACGTATGACCCTCACTGAAAGCTATGTGATTTTTAAAAATGGCGAAGCTTTTTTGCTGGGCTCACAAATTCAGCCGTTATTGTCTGCATCAACCCATGTGGTTCCAGAAGCAACACGTACGCGTAAGTTGCTACTCTCTCGTCGTGAGCTAGAAAAGCTTTTGGGTGCAGTGAATCAAAAAGGCTATTCATGTGTGCCGTTGGCTTGTTACTGGAAAGGCCGTTTGGTTAAGTTGGAAATTGCGCTGGTGAAAGGTAAGCAATTACACGACAAACGTGCCACAGAAAAAGACCGTGATTGGCAACGTGATAAATCTCGTCTGCTGTATAAATGAAAAAAACCTCCAATTATTGGAGGTTTTTTTCATTCAAGATTAAACTGGGATATGCGTCAATCTTAATTCAGCTAAATATTTTCCGAACTTGCGTGCAGTTTCCAAATCACCTTCAGGTGGAGTAATTTCAACACTGGCATTATCTGACTGAGTCATTAAGCCCAGAAAGCTCGACATACGGTTAATATCTAAAGCGCTTCTTCCCGTTGGCATAAATGGCAAACCAGCCCACACCATGCCATGTTGCATCGCAAATAAGTTAATTTGCTGCAATACCGCCAATTTATCGCCACTAAGACCGCCCCCATTGGTAAAACCAGCAGCCAGTTTGCCTTGCCATGCCCGTGCCAACCAGCGTTTAGATGAATCTTCCATAAACTGTTTCAATGCAGCTGTGAGACTGCCCATATAGGTTGGACAACCAATAACAATCACATCTGCTTGGTCTAATAAGTCCCACTGTGGCGCAGCCACAGAAATGAGATGCACCTCTGCACCCGCCTGCTCGGCACCCTGAGTAATATATTGCGCAACTTTGGCCGTATGCCCATAAGGGCTATGATAAACCACACAAACTTTAACTTGGGGAGTAATTTGCTCAATAACAGACATGGAGAATTTTAAAAACCAATGAATTAGATCAAGTTTAACATTTTCACTACGACATGGCGAATCAACAACACAAGGGATGCAATTTATTGCATGAATACAAAAGTTGCCATTCGTCCTGTTTTTGTATCACGACGATAAGAAAAATAATCTTCGGCTTGTTGATAAGAGCACTGATCTCCGCCTAAAACAGTTTCCACGCCCAAACGGTTTAAAATAAAGCGAGCAATCGCATAAAGATCCGCATGATATTTACCCATCACTTGACCAGCAACAAAAGCAGTTTCGAGTTCAGGATATTTTTCACAAAAAGCGGCTTTGACTTCTGCACCTATTTCAAAACACGGTTGGCTAATCGCAGCACCCAACCATGCCCAACTCGGCTGAGACTGCAATTCAGCGACTGTATTTTCGATAATCCCATTAGCCAAGCCACGCCAACCAGCATGTAGATTGGCAACCTCAGTCCCTTCGGCATTGCCCAAGACTACAGGCAGGCAATCAGCTGTCATCATCATTAAAGCATGACCTGCTTTTTGTGTAACCAAGCCATCGCCTTCAAGCGCAATAAATGGAATTTGTTCATTTACGGTATGACAAATCGTGCTATGGGTTTGCGTCATCCATGTGATTTTATCTACACCAAATACAGATAACTGATTCAACAAGACCATACGATGCTGCTGAACACGTTGTGCATCATCATTGACATGCAACGCCAGATTAAACCCAGACAGATTTTCATTTGCTGTTGCAATGGTTTGAGCATGTTCAATTCGTGTTTGCCCAACATAAACACCATTAGGCAGACCTTTTACAAATTCCATAAAATCCCTCCCAACCTCCCTTTTCAAAGGGAGGATCTGAACAAATCATCCTTTATTAAAAAGGAACTTTACTTAATACGCTTCATTTTCACTACGTAGGACTTCAAGCAACTGAGTAAAATCTTCAGGCCAAGGCGCTTCAAACATCATTTCTTCACCTGTACGTGGATGTACCAAACCGAGTTTGGCTGCATGTAGAGCTTGACGCTTAAAGCTACGTAACTTATCGGTTAATGTTTCTGATGCACCTGCTGGGAAACGCACGCGATTGACATAAACAGGATCGCCAACCAAACCATGCCCAAGATAACTAAAGTGCACACGAATTTGATGGGTACGCCCTGTTTCAAGTTGTGCCTGAATACGGGTAAAGTCACGGAAGCGTTCTTTCACATTATAATGTGTTACCGCATCACGCCCACCCGGTAAGATCGCCATTTTGACACGGTCTACAGGATGACGCTTAATCGGTTCATCAATGGTGCCACCCGCAATGACATTACCATACACAACTAAATCATAAACGCGATAAACGGTTTTCTTGGCTAACTGCTTGCTCAGAGAAAATTGAGCTTCCAGATTTTTTGCAACCACCAATAGACCACTGGTGTCTTTATCAATACGGTGTACCAAGCCTGCACGAGACAGCTCTGCCAATTTTGGCGCATGATAAAGTAACGCATTCACTAAGGTTCCAGTTGGATTGCCTGCGCCTGGATGAACGACCATCCCCACTTCTTTATTGATTACAATAATATCGTCATCTTCATAGACAATATTTAATGGAATATTTTCAGGTTGGCTCGAAGTTTGTGTCTCAAGTTCAACTTCAAGCGTAAGCAGCTCATTGCCTTCACAACGGTACTTCGGTTTAACAATGTTACCATTTACCAACAGATGACCGTCTTTCATCCATTGCTTGAGTTTTTCACGAGAAAACTCGCTCCAAACCAATGCGGCAACCTGATCAATACGTTGACCTAAATAGTTTTCATCAAGTTGAATTTGCAACGATAAACGTGTTGCAGTTGAGTCGGAATTATGATTATCTGCATCCACAGAATCTTCGAGTAAGAAATCTGTTTCAGAGATGTTTGAATTGGAAGATTGTGCTGAAGTCATTTGATGATCGGTACAAAAATGGTTTAATAGCACCATTGTAGCTCATTGCCCAGAATAACAGAGGAGTTTTTATGTCGCTACCACGTTATAAAATTACGGTGCTTGCACTATCTTTAGGTGTAGCGTCTGCATTTGTGGGCTGTAGCAGCAATCCAAGTAAGAAAGATGTGGTGGATAAAGGACCACAATCAAGTGAACAAGTTTATTTTGAAAAAGCCATAAAATCGCTTGAACGCAATCAATATACCGATGCAGTAAAGTCACTTGAAGCTTTAGACACGTACTATCCAACTGGGCAATATACGCAACAAGCTCAACTTGAGCTGCTTTATGCAAAATTCAAGCAAAAAGATTATGAAGGTACGATTGCACTTGCAGATCGTTTCATTCGATTAAATCCTCAACATCCAAATGTTGATTATGCCTACTATGTTCGTGGCGTAGCCAACATGGAAATGAATTACGACAGTTTGATTCGCTATACTTCTTTACAGCAATCACACCGTGATGTGAGCTATGTCAAAGTTGCTTATCAAAACTTCGTAGAACTGATTCGTCGCTTCCCAAGTAGCCAATATTCTGTTGATGCTGCACAGCGTATGAAGTTTATTGGTCAAGAACTGGCTGAAAGCGAAATGAACGCAGCGCGTTTCAACATTGAACGTAAAGCATGGCTTGCTGCTGCTGAGCGCGCGCAATGGGTGATTGAACACTATCCGCAAACACCACAAACGCCTGAAGCATTAGCGACTTTGGCTTATAGCTATCAAAAACTTGGCGATAATGCGACCTCTCAGCAATATATTGATATCTTAAAACTCAACTATCCAAATCTCGTAAAATCGAATGGTGAAGTGAATTTACGTGCTGCACGTAAAGAAGGTAGTTGGGTGAATCGTGCAACTTTAGGTTTATTGGGTCGCGAATCTAAAACGGTTCAAACGAAAAAAGATGAAGTAAGCAGCGATACTGAACAACGCAGCTTAACCAACCGTTTAAGCTTCGGTTTGTTTGATAAACCTGAAACTGAACAAGCCACACCTGCTCCAGTGGTAGCACCTGAAGCACCAGCAGCAACCACGGAAAATAAACCGAGTTGGAAAAACCGTTTAAGCTTTGGCCTACTCGATAAGCCAGAAGCGAGCAATACATCTGAGGACGATGCTGCAAACTAATTTGCAATCATCTGATACATCAAACAGGCAAGTCTCCCTTGCCTGTTTTTTATTTTATGCAACAATGATTCCTGACATTTTGCAGTGCAACAATGTTCTACTCCCAGTCTTAAATGGTTAAACACACATGGCAATTCCACAACATACGATTGATCAAATTTTAGATCGAACCGACATTGTCGATCTGATCGGTCAACGTGTGAAGTTAAAAAAGACGGGACGTACTTATTCGGGTTGCTGTCCTTTCCATCAGGAAAAGTCACCTTCATTCCATGTTTATCGAGATAAGCAGTACTATCATTGCTTCGGTTGCCAAGCCAATGGCAATGCCATTCGCTTTTTGATGGACATTGATAGCCGTAACTTTGTCGATGTAATGAAAGATTTATCTAATCAGACAGGCATCGAATTACCCAAAGATAATCACGACAATAAAAAATTATCCTATAAACGCAGCCCACAACAGGCTGTAGCTCCGCAAATCACACAAACCCCGCAAGAGCAATCAACAGCACCAGCTCCTTCTATCCAGGAAGCGCTGGACGATCATTTTGTTGATATGGATCACTATATGGATGATCCTTTTGCGCAGTTTGATCCTTCATTTAACATTCAAGAACAAGTACAAGAAGGTAATCTCTACGACTTGTTAGAAAATGTCGCCCAATTTTATGAACGCCAACTCCCTAATAGTCAAAAGGCACAAAACTATTTTAAACAACGTGGCTTATCCCCACAAACCATTCAATTTTGGCGTTTGGGTTATGCCCCAGAAGACTGGCAACATTTAGAAAAAGCCTTCCCACAAGATATTGAAGGGTTAAAACAACTGGGCTTAATTCGTTCCAGTGATAGCGGTCGAGATTTCGATTTATTGCGTGAACGAGTGATTTTCCCGATCCGTGATCATAAAGGACGTGTAGTAGGTTTTGGTGGTCGTGCCTTAAACGATGAGATTAAACCCAAATATATCAACTCACCTGATTCTGAAGTATTCCATAAAAACCAGCTGCTCTATGGTCTATACGAAGGTCGTAAACTCAAAGCCAATGATTGGTTGATGGTCGAAGGTTATATGGACGTCATTGCCTTACAGCAATATGGGATCAATGGTGCAGTGGCGACACTGGGAACGGCCAGTAATGCCGATCATTTAACCACCCTGTTTAAACAAAATTCTCGAATTACGATTGCCTTTGATGGAGATGCCGCAGGTCAAAAAGCAGCTCGACGCACCTTGGAAATTGCATTGCCACTACTCAATGATGGTCGTGAACTAAAATTCTTTGTGCTTCCGAATGAGCACGATCCAGACTCGCTGATTCGTCGTGAAGGCTTAGAAAATTTCCAAAAATTATTACAGCAAGCACCACTGTTATCAGACTTTGTGTTTGCCCATTTAACAGGACAGCATGACGTCAGTACACCCGAAGGTAAAAGTCTGGTCATGGGTGAACTGCGTGAATTAACAGAACTACTACCCAAACATGGTTCATTTCGTTATCTACTGAGTCAGTCTTTCCGTGAAAAACTCGGTCTAGGCAAACGCTTCACGCCACAAATCAGCCACGATGCCTCTTTATCTTTTAATATTCAGACCAAGGATGAAGATTTTGCAGTGGCAATTTTAATGCACCACCCCTTCCTGTATATTCATTTTGAAGAGCTACGCGCGGTGATTGATCAAAATGAATTATTGGCGAAGATTTTAGCGGCACTGAATATTGTATTTGATGATCTTCCTGATGATCAGGAACTTGCAACCTATTATGTGCTGGGCGCTTGTAGTAGTTATAGCCATGAACTGGCGGATATTATGCAGCGTACCAATATCCAATCCTTAACCCAAGCACCTGAAGTTGCCGATAAACTTGCAAAAGAATATGCGCTAGGGCTACAAGAGAAGTATTTGCGCTTAAAGCTCAAATCGCCAATTTCTTTAATTGAATCGCGTAATTTACGTCAACAACTGAATGAATTGACCAAACAGATTAGTTTGCGTTTATTGTCTTAATTGTCCATTACTGGCGTGGCTTACGCTCATGTTCAAACACATCTTGTAGATGTTGCTGTAGCCATTCAAAGTAATCTGGATTTTCAGCTTTAGCTGCTTCTCTAAGTAAAATTGAGGTTGGGTGCATCAACTTTTGGGTCAGACGATGTGCAAACTCTTGTAAGACCTGTTCAGCAGTATTTCCATGTTGCAACGATTCTAAAGCATGCGCCAATTCTTTTTGACTGACTTCTTCACTATGTTGACGATAAGCTTGAATGGTACCACTGGCTTCTTTGACCTTTTGTTGGGTCATTAATTGGGTTGCCAATTGATTGACCATGATTTCAGCTTCAACTGCGGCCTGACGACGTTGCGCTAGGTTTTCATCAATTACACTTTGTAAGTCATCAACACCATACAAATACACGTTATCCAATGATTCCACTTTCGGATCAATGTCACGCGGAACAGCTAAATCGACCATCAACATTTGTTGATAGCGACGCTTTTTTAATGCAGCTTTAACGTCTGAATATTCAATCACTTGATGCAAACTACCTGTACAGCTAGAGACGACATCCGCTCTATGCAAGTTTTGTGCAAGCTCAGCAAAGGGAATAATTTCCACATCAACTTGATGGGCAATTTCTTGTGCCAACAGATCTGCACGTTCGCGGCTACGGTTACAAATCAGGATTTTAGCAACCCCCATTTCGGCCAAATGTTTGGCAACCAAGGTGTTCATCTCGCCTGCCGCGACCACCATCACTGTGAGTTTTTCCGTGTGGCTAAACACTTGTGAGGCCAGTTGCGCAACCGCATAACCCATTGAAACAGCATGACTTCCTACCGAGGTTTCAGAACGGACGCGCTTTGCTGCATAAAAGGCATATTCAAAGACACTATTCAATTCAGGCGAAACAGTTTCTGCATCTTTTGACAGCGCCAATGCACTTTTCACTTGCCCTAAAATTTGCGGCTCACCCAGCATCAGCGAGTCTAAACCACTGGCAACACGCATTAAATGTGTAACTGCTTGGGCATTTTCGTAACGATAA
The DNA here is from genome assembly GCF_002292065.1 of Acinetobacter sp. UBA991. NCBI lineage: Bacteria > Pseudomonadati > Pseudomonadota > Gammaproteobacteria > Moraxellales > Moraxellaceae > Acinetobacter > Acinetobacter sp. UBA991. The sequence goes on from NZ_DBBF01000011.1 coordinate 64,470, forward strand.
ACATGATGAATTAACTGTTTTACATCAATATTATTCACTTGGGCCAGCCAACTCAGGACGCTATCCGCATCCTCAGTCATGGCATACACTTCGGTACGATTGCAGGTCGACACCACCACTAAATCATTCAGTGATGCATGTTGGTTTTGCTCAAGCAATAGCGCAGCTAATCGCTCTGCATTGAAAGCAATTTGTTCGCGAAGTTCAACAGAGGCTGTTTGATGGTTGACGCCCAATGCAAAGAAAGACATATCAGATCATCATTTCGCTAAATTTATGTTATTGTGCAACATCGGTGTCATAAAAAGCATTACTTTGGATCAATAAAAATTGCGTCAGCTATATCGCCGTACCCTTTTTAGCGGCAAGACGATTAGACGGTATTCTACCACAATCTTGTTGTTAGGTAGCATGAGCTCTTATGTCTCTGCACAAGCAATACACGACATGTATGCAGATAAGAGCTTTGAGCATGCACTGCAACAGAGCATGATTGCTGAATTTTCTCTTGCTTATGACGATATTGCAACGGCACTACATAATTATACTGTGCTTGCGATTCGTAGTAACTCAACCACCATTAAACAACGTGCCTTAGACATTGCTTTAGAATACAATGATTTACAAGCTGCTTTAAATATTGCCACGCATTGGGTTGAACAAGAACCCAAAGATGTTCCAGCCCTGTTCTATTTGTCTCATATCGCGTTAAAAACACATGAATATGAGTTAGCAGCCAAGACGCTGGATAAGATTCTCAATATTGATCCTACTGCCGATCTTGAACAGATTTTGGCGGGTATTGCACCTGAACAAGCACAAGATCGTGAGATTCTACTCAATGCGCTCCGTGCCAGTGAGGAGCGCAACAATCCCTCTATTCTCGCTTTAATTGCAGGTTTAGAAGCGCAAGATGGTTTGTATGAACAAGCACTGAATAATATTAATCGTGCATTACGCAAGCGTTCAAAATCAACCAGTTTTATTCTAATGAAAGCCAACCTATTAATGGCTTTGCAGAATGATGAAGAAACCAAACAATGGTTTGAAAAAGCTAGTCGCAAAAACAAGAACAATATTGATGTTCGCATGGCAGAAGCACGTTATTACATTCAAATTAATCAGCAACAAGAAGCCTTGGATAAACTTGAAGATATTATTAAAGATCATCCCAAGGCAGAAGAAGCGCTCTTTATTGCAGGCTTGACCAGTATTGACTTAAAGCAATACGAAAAAGCCGAACAATATCTGGTTGAATTGCGCTCATCGGCAAAATACCAAAATGAGGCTTATTATTACCTTGCGATCAATGCACAACGTAAACAACATTATGAAACTGCAAAAGCATACTATCGCCTAGTCGATGGTAGTTTATATATCGTTTCTCGACGCAATATGATTGCGATCTTTGAAAAACAAGGTCAACTGAATGATGCCTTACGCTTCTTGACCCAAGAACGAGTCAACTATCCACAACATGCCAGTTTCTTATATCAAGCACAGGCCGATATTTTAAAGAAGATGGATAATAAAAAGGCGGCTTTGGCCTTACTGGATGAAGCAATTAAGAGTCTACCCGACGATCCTGAATTGATTTATGCCGAAGTATTATTACTCGACCCATATACCGATCGAGATAAATTAGACAAAACATTAAAGCAACTCTTAATAATTGAGCCCAATAGCCCAACCTATCTCAATGCTTATGCCTATACACTGGCACTACAAAACCGTCGCCTTAAAGAAGCACGTAAATATGCAGAACTAGCGTTAGATTTTGCCCCAGAACAGGCATCTATCCTAGACACCTTAGGCTATATCGCCTTTTTACAAAATGATTTCGATACCGCATCCAAAGTCTTGGGCCAAGCGTATTCGCTGAGTGAGAATGTCAATATTGGTATTCGTTATGCTAAAGCCCTATATATGCAAGGCGCACTCACGCAATTTAGCGAGGTGTTACAGCAATTGAAACAAAAACATGCCAATGCCCCACAATTACAACAACTTGATAGCTTAATCTTACCCATCACCGTAAAAAAGAGTTAAATTCATGCGCTTGTTTTCAAAATTATGCATCACCGTTTGTAGTAGTAGCGTTCTATTTTTAACTGGTTGCCAACATTTAAGTCAGCCAAATAAAGTGATTGCATCACCACAAGTTCAAGATGAAAATAATTTTAGCTTACAAGGTAAAATCGGTGTCCGCACACCACAACAATCTGGCAGTGCTTTTTTCACATGGGTTCAACAACAGGATCAGTTTGATATTGAACTCACTGGAATTTTAGGAGTTGGTAAAACCCAGATCGAAGGTAAACCGGGTGAAGTGACATTAAACAGTGCCAAAACAGGTCTAATTACGGCTGAAACACCTGAAGAGTTACTTGAGAAAGCAACTGGTTGGCAAGCACCGATTATGCATCTCGCTTATTGGGTACAAGCTAAGCCTGCGACTCAAGATGCACAAGTGAATAAAGATGAAAATAATCGTCTAAAGCAGTTAGTTGAAGATGGCTGGACGGTTGATTTTAGCTATAACGATGCGCAAACCCTTCCCAATAAACTTTTATTGAAGCAAGCACTTGTCGATAACAAAGAAAACCGTATTACAATGGTGATTCAAAACCGATGATTTAGATTGTTTTTATGATTAGAGTGCCTTCCCCTGCAAAATTGAACTTGTTTCTGCATATTACAGGTCGTCGTGACAATGGTTATCATGAATTACAGACTATTTTTCAACTGATTGATCTATATGACTGGATGACTTTTGAGCAATGCTCAGAGCAAATCATTCAAATTGAGGGTCTGAACGAAGTCACTCTTGAACAAAACTTAATCTATCGTGCTGCACAGCTACTCAAACCACATGCAAAAAAAATCTGTGGGCTAACTATCAGCATTGAAAAAAACATTCCAATGGGCGCTGGTCTCGGTGGTGGTTCATCCAATGCAGCAACCACACTGATTGTACTGAATCAGCTCTGGCAATGCGGCTTAGATGAACAGCAATTAGCCGATTATGGCGTACAGCTTGGGGCAGATGTTCCGATCTTTGTTTTAGGTCGTAATGCATGGGCAGAAGGCATCGGTGAACATTTATCATTCATAGACTTAGCTCAAAAAAAATTCATAATCTTAAAACCTGACTGTTTTATCAGCACTCAACAGCTTTTTTCACAAAAAACATTGACAAGAGATTCTAAGATCACTACATTTTGCGCCTATCAGTTACAACCTTCTAATTTTGGAAATAACTTTGAACCTCTGGCTCGACAGTTATACCCTGAAGTAGATGAAGCAATGCAATATTTAGATCAATTTGGTCTAGCAAAGCTTACAGGTACAGGTGCTTGTGTTTTTACTGAAGTAACCGATGAAATGAATATAGAGCAAATTTTGCAAAACGCGCCTTGTAAAGCTTACTTGGTCAACAGTTTAGCAGAATCACCTCTAAGACATTTTGAAGTTACCTGTTAGGGGCGTCGCCAAGTGGTAAGGCACCGGGTTTTGATCTCGGCATCCGTTGGTTCGAATCCAGCCGCCCCTGCCAATTTTCATCTGTAGATACATGTAATATTTAGGGGCGTCGCCAAGTGGTAAGGCACCGGGTTTTGATCTCGGCATCCGTTGGTTCGAATCCAGCCGCCCCTGCCATTACATAGTATCGAATTTAGGGGCGTCGCCAAGTGGTAAGGCACCGGGTTTTGATCTCGGCATCCGTTGGTTCGAATCCAGCCGCCCCTGCCATATCTTAGACAGACTTGTTTTATATTGATATTTGCTCAAATATATTGACATTATCTTTTAAAACCTTTAAAGTTCTGCCGCATTAGGGGCGTCGCCAAGTGGTAAGGCACCGGGTTTTGATCTCGGCATCCGTTGGTTCGAATCCAGCCGCCCCTGCCATCCAAATTCATTATAAGCCAACCGCCAAGGGTGCTTCATGCCCAATCTTGTCGTTTTTAGTGGAAGTGCTCATCCACATTTCGCTCAAAAAGTCGTAAGCCATTTACATATTCCTTTAGGTGCTGCTTCTGTTAGCAAGTTCTCTGATGGTGAAATTTCAGTTGAAATTACTGAGAATGTTCGTGGTAAAGACGTTTTTGTCGTCCAGTCTACTTGTGCCCCTACCAATGATAACCTAATGGAAATCTTGGTGATGGCTGATGCTTTGCGTCGTGCAAGTGCTGGTCGTATCACTGCTGTCATTCCTTACTTTGGTTATGCTCGCCAAGATCGTCGTCCACGCTCTGCTCGTGTACCGATTACTGCGAAAGTTGTTGCAGACATGCTGACAACTGTTGGTATTGACCGTGTAGTAATGATTGACTTGCACGCAGACCAAATTCAAGGTTTCTTCGATATCCCTGTTGATAACATCTATGGTACGCCAGCATTACTCGCTGACCTACGCCAGCAACAACACCACAATCTTGTGGTTGTTTCACCTGACGTTGGTGGTGTGGTTCGTGCCCGTGCTGTTGCTAAACAAATGGGTGATATCGATTTGGCTATCATTGATAAACGTCGTCAAAAAGCAAATGAATCACAAGTGATGCATTTGATTGGTGATGTTAAAGATCGCGACTGTGTGATCGTCGATGACATGGTAGATACAGCAGGTACGCTTTGCAAAGCGGCCGATGCACTAAAACAATTTGGTGCTCGTCGTGTTGTTGCTTATGCAACTCACCCTGTTTTATCTGGCAAAGCCATTGATAACCTTCGTAACTCTGTCATTGATGAACTTGTTGTTACTGACACAATTCCTCTTTCAGATGAAGCACTAAGCTTAGGTAAAATTCGCCAAGTTTCTGTTGCTAGCATGGTTGCTGAAACAATTCGTCGTATCAATAACGAAGAATCTATTAGCGCAATGTTCGATAGTTATCTATAATAGCCCAGCTTTTTTTCTTAAACCCTAGCTCGCTAGGGTTTTTCTATCACTAAACTGGTCGCAAGTTTAGTTACTCAAACTCAATGAGGATATGCCCATGGCAAACTTCGTATTAAACGCTCAAGCACGTGAAGTAGCACAACAAGGGAAAGGTTCGAGCCGCCGCCTTCGCCACGCTGCTCAAATCCCAGCAATCATCTATGGTGGTAGCGCTGAGCCTGTAGCCGTTACTTTAGAGCTTCGTGAAATCGTTAAAGCTTTAGAAAACAACGCTTTCTTCGAAGAAGTTATCGAAATCAAAATCGGTGACAAAGTTGAAAACGTTAAAATCCAAGCGTTACAACGCCACCCTGCTAAAAACACGCCTATGCACGCTGACTTCAAACGCGCATAAGTGTTAAAGGCGTAAATTAGTGTCAAATATTTCGCTAATTGTTGGTTTGGGCAATCCTGGAAAGGAATATGCCCAAACCCGCCATAATGCAGGTTTCTGGTTCGTTGAACAGCTTGCAGATCGTTATGGCATTTCTTTAAAAGCTGATCCAAAGTTTCATGGATACAGTGGTCGTGGCCAAATCGAAGGTCATGATGTCCGTTTATTACTTCCTACCACTTTTATGAACCGTTCTGGTCAAAGTGTTGTCCCTTTCGCTAAATTTTATCAAGTTGCACCTGAAGCAATCCTGATTGCGCATGATGAACTGGATATGAATCCTGGCATTATTCGCTTGAAAACAGGTGGCGGACACGGTGGACATAATGGTCTCCGCGATATCGTCCCGCATATCGGTGCTAATTTCCATCGTCTACGTATTGGAATTGGTCATCCGGGTGCCAAAGAACGCGTTTCTGGTCATGTGCTTGGTAAAGCACCTAGCAGTGAACAAGGCTTAATGGATGCAGCCATTGACCATGCCCTATCTCAAGTGAAAATGCTTGTTGATGGACAAGTGTCACAGGCAATGAATCAAATTAACGCTTACAAACCCGCTTAAACTGAATTGTTGATCAATCCCGCTTGCCATATTGCATTTTTAAGCGCAAAATGCGCATCAAACCGCCTATAGCCCGCGGAAAACGTGACAAGTCAACCATAAGATAATCATCTTAGGTCTTACTCAGGAGACGCTAGCCATGCTATCTCGTTTATTAAAATGTAAAATTCACCGTGCAGTTGTGACTCATGCAGAGCTTCATTATGAAGGTTCTTGTGCAATTGATGGCGTATTAATGGACTTAGCAGGGATTCGTGAATACGAAGAAATCCACGTATGGAACGTCACTAACGGCAAACGTTTCACCACCTATGCAATCCGTGGTGAAGATGACTCAGGTATTATTTCAGTGAATGGTGGCGCAGCCCATCAAGCTGATGTTGGTGATTTAGTGATTATTGCGACTTTCGGTGACTTTACTGAAGTCGAAGCCAATCTTCACAAACCACGTTTAGTTTATGCAAACCCAGACAATACAGTGAACCACACTGCAAACTGTATTCCTGTACAAATTGCATAAGACCTATAAAGATTCTCAAAAAGCCAGTCAATATGAACTGGCTTTTTTATTGCACAAACACAGCCCATTCATCCTCTAGGGCAAAATACAAAAACACTGAAAAATAAGGCCAAGTTTTACGCAAGCAAACTTGTAAAACAGCACCAAAATTTGTTCAATAAGAAGACAATAATGATAATTTGAACAATATGGATATTACTCATCTTCTTAGCAAAGTTAGCCTCTTTGCTGATTCCGATCACACCACCCTAGAAAGCTTGGTGCCTCACTGTCATATTCGTCATTTACAAACAGGACAGCAGCTTTATTGTGCACATGATATTGCCGATTATGTGTATATTGTTGCTTATGGTCGGGTCAAATTGACCACTTCGGCAGGCTTACTGACGTATTTTGGTCGCCATGATATTGTTGGCGAAACAGGTGTCATTTCCAATCAACCTCATCAAGGTACAGTCAATGCAGTCCGTGACACTGCTCTACTCGGTATTCCACAACAACAATTTCTAGATTTCATTCACCAACACCCCAAAGTGTTATTTGCTTTATCTCGACTCATCATTCACCGCTCGCAACCCGAATTACAACATTGTCATGCAATGGGACACAGTCGTACACTTTCAGTAATTCCTGTATCCGCACATATCCCTGCCACACATCTGGCAGAAAAACTGACCGAGCACTTACAACGTTGGCCTCAAGTTCGTTTAGTCACTGCTGCACATATTGATGCGTTATTTGGGGTAGGTTTTAGCCAAACCCCATTAGATTACAGTAGTGAAGATTTAAAACTACGCCAATGGCTGGCCAATTTAGAGGAAAAACACTGTTATGTACTCTATGCTGCGGATTGCAGTGATGATGAATGGTCGAAACGCTGTTTACATCAAGCTGATCGAATATTGATTTTGGCGGAGGCCAACCAAACACCCACTCAAACCAGACTATCGGATGTATTGAATCAGCATGATTGGCAAAGTCCAATTGAATTGGTTTTACTGCGTTCCGAAGGAGACCCATCTCCGCATACATTGATTTGGAAACAGCTCTATCATGCCCGCGCCCACTACTTTATTCACCCATGGGCACAGGCCGATATCTGCGCCGTCGCTCGTCAGATCTCCAGCCAAGGCGTTGGCTTGGTACTTGGTGGTGGTGGTGCACGTGGCTTTGCCCATATTGGTTTAATTCGTGCGCTTGAACAACTACATATCCCGATTGATATTGTTGGGGGCACCAGTATGGGGGCATTTGTGGCGGCGCTAGTCGCCTGTGGTTTTGATAGTGTGGAAATGACCCATATTGCTTATGAAACTTTTGTCGCACGAAATTACCTCAATGATTACACCATGCCTCGCGTTTCACTGATTCGTGGGCAACGTTTCCATACCCGATTACAGGCCATCTTTGGAAGTCGCAGAATTGAAGAGCTCAGACAGACCTATTACTGTATTTCAACCAACCTTACGACAGGTCAAGCGGTGATTCATGATCAAGGTGAACTGGCGACTTGGGTTGGAACCAGCATGAGTGTGCCGGGTGTTGCTCCTCCTGTTGCTTGGCATGAAAACCTGCTCTGTGATGGCGGTGTAATTAACAATCTCCCCACAGATGTTATGCAAAACTTAGAGCGAGGCACCATTATTGCTAGCAATGTCAGCTTGCATGATGATATTCGAGTCCCAGGAATTGGTTTAGAAGAACCAGATCAAAGTGCATTATTGAACTGGAATAAAATCATCAAAGATAAGCTTCTACATGCACCACGTTTGGCAGAGATTTTGATGCGTACCGCGACCCTTGCGAGTGATACCATGATACAAACAGCGGCAATTGAACGCGCCAATTTACATATCCGCATGCCCATTGAAGGTATCGGTATGTTTGACTGGCATAAATTAGATGAACTAATCGAACGCGGCTATGAGCATGCTCTAGAAACCTTATTGCCAATTCGAGAAACGTTGCCTAGTGCTTAAGCCGAATGAATCTGATAACGATCCAATAGCCCATCTAAATATTGATAAGTTTCTGGATCTAATTGCTGCATATAACCATCTAGAATACGATGACATAGCTGCTGCTTGTCGATTGGCATACGTCGCATAATATCGAAAGTAACTTCCCATTGTGAGCGTAATAATGATGCATAGGCAATATGATGCAGGACCTGCTCATCAATTTGGGCAATCGCCGTGGCAACAACCTCCCTTGCCTCATCTTGCATATAATTCACAATAACCAACATATCCGTCCATAAATCACAACGATCAGCCGCCTCTACAATACTCCGAATAATCTCTACTCTTCTTAATGTCGGTAAATTAGCAACAAAGCTCTGTGCTTGCGCCGACAAACAGGCCACGACAGGCAACATGTCTTCCCACAATTGGTCTTCCTGTGTGGCTTGAATAATCGCATTCACAACGGATTCCCCTTGCTGAACCGCTAAATCACCAAGCTCCTGCTTAAGTCCATAACTGATATAACTCATTAAAGCCAAAACTTTAGGCCATACCAGTCGCTGGGCTGGATCACCCACAATCAATAAGGCTTGCTCAATGCGCTGCTTGGGCAAAACATGCACCAGATGATCGATTTGCTCTCGGGACTCAATATAAAAAGCTATTTCTAACAGATCACTTTCACTCTCGACCACTTGCGCCACATCTTGTAATACCGCATCTGACAACATACTGACAAAACGACCAATTGTCACAAAGTCCCGCTGCTCCAATAGAACTTGAGTAATGTCGGTAATTTGATGTGTAGTAAGATAACCAAGTAGTTCTCTTGCCAATCGAGGATCTAAATAAACAGCAATTGCAGCTATGGTTTTTGCAGGTAAATGCTTCGCTATTCGATAAGAATTTTCTGTAGATAAATACACTGCAATCTGGGCGACAATAAAGGGTTCTAAAAAGTGTTTAACCATAAAAACACTTACCCAACGTGGTAACCAACTCACCCATGCTGCTAGGTAACGGAAACGCTTTTTCTGACGATTTTGTAGTCGTTCTAATATCGCAAACCGAAACTGTCTAAGGTTTTCAGGGGCCAAAAACTGCATAAACTCTAATTCTTGCTCTGAGACCTGCAAAATGCGAGCGAGCTTAATCAGCTCTGCCTGTACTGCCAATCGAGTCATGCTATTCCCTCATTTTATTTTTTCGAAACAGCCAACGAAGGAAAAAAGGTGTTTGGTACACACTACGATTCATTTTCTGATCCTCATTTTTGATGGCCTGTTGTAATTGTTGATTGAGCCAAGCCAAATCATGATTAGAAAGTTGTGAAAATGGTTGAAGACTCATCACAGGCCGACGTAATTGTTGTGCCAATCGTTCTAATTCTGTCTTATCTGCTTGCTCCATTTATCGACTCCTTGAATTATTGTTATTTTATCTTTCGAGTGTATGCTCAATTTAAATCCATTGCCAGTTTCACAGATCGATAGAAAAACTAGAGCTACTTCTCAGCAAATTTTTTCATTTTTATAGAACGATTCATTCTATAAAAAGTTGCCTTTTCTCATAAAAATCCGACTATAATCGAAGCACATCGCTTCAGGGCGGGGTGAAATTCCCCACCGGTGGTAAGTTAGGCATTCTAATCAAATGACCTAATCAGCCCACGAGCCTGTATATATTTTTATATACTCGCAGATTTGGTGAGAGACCAAAGCCGACGGTATAGTCCGGATGAAAGAAGACGAAACCACTGAAATACGCTTTTTGCGTTGTTTTTGTGCACGCTTATTTTTTACATCAGTCCTGAAATGTTCAACCGTATCCAATTTACGAGAGCGTTTCATTATGTCTAGTTTAATCCAACCCGAACTTTTCTTTTCAGCCCTTTCCCCTGCTGAACAACGTATTCAACAAGCTTTAGAAGATATCCGCCAAGGCAAACCTGTATTGGTGATGGATGATTTTGATCGTGAAAACGAAGCTGACTTGATTATTGCTGCTGAAACTTTAACTGTCGAAACCATGGCGCAAATGATTCGTGATGGTTCAGGTATTGTTTGCTTATGCTTAACAGAAGCCTTAGCTGATCATTTAGAACTTCCACCCATGGTCGTCGACAATTCCAGCCAATTTAAAACAGCATTTACAGTAACGATTGAAGCGGCACAAGGTGTAACCACAGGCGTGTCTGCCAAAGACCGTGTCACCACAGTTTTAGCTGCAACCAAAGATGGCGCAGTAGCGAGTGACTTAAGCCGTCCAGGTCATGTATTTCCTTTACGTGCGCGTGAAGGCGGTGTGTTAAGCCGTCGTGGTCACACGGAAGGTACAATTGATTTAGCACGTCTAGCAGGTTTAAAACCATCTGGGGTATTGTGTGAATTGACCAATCCTGATGGCTCTATGGCTTCTGGTATTCAAGTGCTTGCTTATGCACAAACCCATGGTTTAACTGTGATTAGCATTGAAGAACTGGTGCAATACCGCTTAAAACACAATGTCTAATTAGAGATAAAAAAGCCTCGAATCATCGAGGCTTTTTACAATTCGTTTTATGAAACTTTTCGCTCGGCGTTCAATTCAGCAACAGCTTCAATCAACTGACTAAATTGCGAAATTTGGATCACAGGTTGTGCTTGAGCCAACTCTTCTGCCGTGCCATAACCATAATTCACAGCAATGGTTTCAATCTCATTGGCACGTGCACCAATAATGTCATATTGGCGATCACCCACCATAATACATTGCTGTGCATCTAACTGCTGTTGTTCCAGAATATAAGCGATTAAATCCGCCTTATTGGTTCTCTCACCAGTCAATTCACTGCCATACATTTCGGTAAAATACCGAGCTAGATCAAAATGAATCAAAATTTGCTTCGCATAAACTGTAGGCTTTGCTGTCGCCAAAAACAAAGCATAGCCTTGTGATTGCAATTGCTGCAACGTCTCAACGACCGTTGGATATACTTCATTTTCAAATAAACCAGTCACTGAGAAACGCTCACGATAAGCCAGCAATGCCTGCTCAGCCAGATCATCATCTTGAGTATTGAGTAATTTTGCCAGAGATGCTTTTAAAGGTGGGCCAATCGTCCAATCCAAATTTATGTCATTTGCCAAAGGTTGACCTAATTTTTCTAGCGCAAAACGAATTGAACCATGAATCCCAGCTTTAGGGTCTGTTAAGGTTCCATCTAAATCGATGAGAATATTTTTGATCGTCATTCGTTCAATCTCTTACAGTCTTACACAACGCAGTCGAGAGTTTCTCGAAACTTCCCTATACTACCGTAGATTGCAGAATAAAAGGAAATTGCAGTGCGTCCGACCGTACTTTGTTTTTCAGGACTAGATCCATCTGGTGGTGCTGGCTTACAAGCAGATATTGAAGCAATTGGGCAAAGTGGTGCGCATGCTGCCATTGCATGTACCGCGCTGACGATTCAAAACTCACAGCAAGTATTTGGTTTTGAAGCCACTTCAAAGGAATTATTGCTGGCACAAGCCAATGCCGTGGTCAGCGACTTACCGATTAAATGTGTAAAGTCAGGCATGTTAGGCACAACTGATAATATTGCTGCATTAGCCGAGTTTTTACGAGAACATCCAGATTATTTATATGTCCTAGATCCCGTTTTAGTGGCAAATAGCGGCGGTTCATTGGGTGACCAAGCAACCTTGGTCAAAGCCTTCGTGGAGTTGATTCCTTTAGCAACGGTGATTACCCCCAATACGGTTGAGTTAAGAGCCTTAACAGGTCTTGATGATATTGAACAGGCCACACATAAACTGTTTAAAATGGGTGCAAAAGCAGTATTGGTCAAAGGTGGGCACGAAGATACGCCTGATCATATCCGCAACGTGCTCTATGCTGATGGCAAAATGCTTGCAGAAAGCCGCTGCCCACGCTTAGAAGGTCAATACCACGGTTCAGGTTGTTCATTGGCAAGCTTTATTGCAGGACGTTTAGCACTCGGTGATTCGCTTAAAATTGCGGTTCAACATGCTGAAACATGGTTATTTGGAGTGTTAAAACATGCTGAGACACCTGTACCAAATGGGCAAAAGATTCCAAAACGTTTTTAAATCATCCCTGAACAAATGAATCTTCAATAAAAAAGGCGCATCTCGCGCCTTTTTTATTTCGGATCAATTACTGTGGAATACGGAGTACTTGACCAGGGAAAATATCATCTGCATTTTTGAGTAATGGACGATTGGCTTCAAAAATTTTATTGTACTGGTTTGGATCACCATAATACTCTTTTGAAATCTTAGACAGATTGTCTCCTGATTTCACGGTATAAAACTTACTTTCTGGCTCAGGTGTTTCCACGGTAAGTTGATCATCAACTTGTGCAACATGATCAATGTTTCCGACAGCAAGTACGATCTTTTCTTTATCTGCTTGGGTTTTAACCTGCCCTTTAATGGTTGCTGTATCGGTATTGCCATTATATGTGACCGATAAACCATCAATCGGAAGACCTAAACTTTTAATCAAACCTAATAATTTATTCGCAATCTCTTGAGCTGATGGTTCAGCTGGCGTTGCTGGTGCAGCTTGCGGTTCAGCTGGTGCTGTATTTTTCTTACCAATACCTTTAACAAAATCAAAAAGACCCATTGTTATTTCCTCTGTAATTATTAATGCATAATAGTCAAAATAGACCTACATCTAGTTATACAGAAAAAATAAAACACTCGAGTTTCAATTTAACGCGGTCTTGTAAATATATGTATATTCGATAGAACTTAATGAAAAACATTCTGTTGCAAAACGTACAAACACAAAAAAGCCACCTTGCGGTGGCTTTTGATCATGCAAGATGATTAACCAAGTTTCTTAGTTACGTAATCGATTGCAGATTGAACAGTTGTGATTTCATTTGAATCTTCATCTGGAATCGTGATGTCAAAATCATTTTCAAAAGACATTACAAGTTCAACCAAATCTAAAGAGTCAGCACCTAAGTCATCCATGAAAGATGCTTCGTTTTTAATCTCTTCAGCACGCATACCTAATTGTTCAGCTACTGCTTGTTTGATGCGTTGTTCGATATCGCTCACAGGAATTCTCCTCATTGCTTGTGGCGTTTTAATTTGCCACTAGTTTAATTGAATATAAGATTTTTTAAAAGTTTATACATCGCCACTTAGGCCATGTATAGACCACCATTTACGTGTAAAACTGTACCAGTAATGTAACTAGCCTTATCGCTCGCCAAGAAACTCACTGCATTTGCAATATCTTGAGGTTCACCTAGACGATTTAAAGCTACTTGATCAATCATTTTTTTACGAATATCTTCGCTTAACTGATCAGTCATTTCAGTGGCAATGAAACCAGGTGCAACACTGTTCACTGTAATCTGACGACTACCCATCTCTTTGGCTAAACTACGACTGAATGCTTCAATCCCTGCTTTTGCTGCCGAGTAGTTCGCTTGCCCAGGGTTGGCAAAATGTGCAACCACTGAACTAATATTAATAATGCGGCCAAAACGTGCTTTGGTCATACCTTTCAATACACGCTTAGACAAACGATAAACCGCTTTTAGATGAATATTGAGAATATCGTCCCAATCATCTTCTGACATACGCAGCAGCAAGTTGTCTTTGGTAATGCCTGCATTGTTGACCAAGATCAACACTGAGCCATATTTTTGCTCGATGTCTGAAACCAGTGCATCAATCGCTTCGCCATTGCGAACATCAAGTACAGCACCTGTCCCATGTTCAGCAAAGCTTTCTGTCAGCTTTTGCGCGCCTGCTTCAGAAGTTGCGGTACCAACCACAAAAAAACCGTCTTGAATGAGTTGCTGTGCAATTGCTGCGCCAATGCCTCGGCTTGCTCCTGTCACTAACGCAACTTTTCGTTGTTGTGTCATGCAATTTTTCCTTCTGCCACTAACACTGCGTTTAGGGCATCTTCCATACGTGCTTTGCTATCAAGGGCAAATGCTTTTTCTATGTTCGGTAATCGCTTAGCAAGATTACTCAGTACCGTACCCGGGCCACATTCAACCACGTACTGGATACCCTGATCTTGCAGATATTGCATCGTACGCGTCCATTGTACTGATTGGTACAATTGAGCGGTTAACGCCTGACGTAATTGAGCAACATCTGTCGCGATTTCCGCGTTGACATTTTGTATTACAGGAAGGCATGGTAGCTCAATGGCAGTTTGTTCCAAAGCTTCGGCAAACTTTTCCGCCGCTGGTTTCATTAATGTGCAATGAGAGGGAACAGAAACAGGCAATGCAATTGCTTTCCCTGATTGTTCTTTTGCTTCTGCCATTACCTGCTGAACCAATGCTGTACTACCGGCGATTACGACTTGGCCTTGAGCATTATAATTTGCGGCTTCAACTGAACCTTGACCTGTAGCAGAAGCATTTTTACAAAGCTCGACCACTTTCTCATCAGCCAAACCGAGAATTGCAGCCATTGCACCTTCACCTGAAGGAACAGCACTCTGCATCAGTTTGCCACGTAAATGAACCAGTTTAACTGCATCAGCCAAGCTCATTGCTTCCGCTGCAACAAGCGCACTGTATTCTCCCAAAGAGTGTCCAGCCAAGTATTTCGGCACAATACCACCCAGCTCTAACCATACACGCCATAGCGCGATACTTGCGGTCAGTAACACAGGTTGGGTATTTTCAGTTTGGTCCAAGCCTTCACCCGTTTGGGCAATCTGCCAAAGGTCAAAACCTAGTGCAGCTGATGCCTCAGCAAATGTATCTTGAACGACACTAAACTGCTCTGCAAGTTCAGCCAGCATACCTGCTTTTTGAGAACCCTGACCAGGAAAAACAAATGCTGTTTTTGTTGCTTGAGCAGCCTGCTCAAGTCGTTTAGTCGACATATAAAAATCCTTAAATTAGTCTACCGCCAATTTTATCAATACTCATAATTCTACATGAGAATGACAATAGACTCTTTAGCGATGCGGCAATTTAACACTGATTAATTCTTTTTATAATTGCGAAAAACAACAAAAAAGGGAGCTTTCGCTCCCATTTTTTCTATACTTTAAGCTAACGCTTAATGCATATAGTTCAATTATTCAGCATCAGCTGCTTTAGCGAATAATTGACGACCACGGTAAATACCGTCTTTAGTCACGTGGTGACGACGATGAGTTTCACCAGTAGTTTGGTCTACAGATAATGCATTCTCGGTTAAAGC
>NZ_DBBF01000032.1:0-27059 GCF_002292065.1 Acinetobacter sp. UBA991
TGTGCATTCTACAGCATTTCAGTTCAGGTGCAAGCACTTTTAAAAATTAAATTATTCGGTTGCTTTATTTTTAAACTTTAACTTATCTAATTTACTGATTTATATAATTTAAAATTTATTAATTATCTTAAAAGTGAATTTAAACAACGTAAACAACTGTAATTTAATGGTTTTTTAATAAATACGCTTTAATTATCAGCGGGAAAACAACTTTATTTTTATATTTAGCTTTTATTTTAGCCACCCCACTTCGCTAAAAAGCCTTTCCTGCATCCTCTGCATGCTTAAAATACACTCACCCAAATAAAAACAACGGCTTTGATACGCTCAAAACCGTTGTTTTCAATATTGCATTCAGCATTTCGATTAAGACGTTGTGCCTCTCACAATATTTAGGAAGTAAAGATGACGTTCATATTGATCAATAATGTCCTGAATCAAATCTTCTTGCGTCCAATCCATCACATCATAGTTTTGCCCACCCTCACGCAAGAACACTTCTGCCTGAAAGTAATTGGCCTCATCTTCATCTGCCCGCCCTAACATAAAACTAGGGGGAACAGTGGCATGCGAAACCACTTTATAGGTAAAGTTAATTTCATGGTGATGATCGACATGCAATTGCAGACCATTTTCGATTTCACGAATCTCCACTTCCAAGTGACGGCGTTTGAATTCGCGCTGAATACTTTCAAAAGCTTTGCGGACTTGCGTGTCAATATAGTGCTGAACTTCAGTTTCAGTATGCGGATAATGCATGATTAAACCTAAACGCTGCTGCCAACTCCTTGGATTATTAATCGCTCGCGGTGTAATTCGCGCCTCTTGAATGGCATTCATTTTGGTGACATCTAGCTTCAAGGCTTTGAGTAAGCCCCAACTCATCAGCAACATAATAAAAGTAAAAGGCAATGCACTCATAATAATAGAGGATTGCAATGCAGACAGACCACCAACCAACAGCAGGATAATGGCCAAGGCTGCCATCAAAACGGTCCAAAATAGTCTTTGCCATGTTGGAGAATTCTCAGTTTTAGCGGTCAGATAATCGGTAACCAAAGCACCCGAATCCGCAGATGTTACGAAAAAGAGCATCACCAATACGGTTGCCAGCAAACTCATCACACCCGAAAATGGCAAATGATTCAAAAACTCAAATAAAGCGACTGATGAATCCGTTTGCACAGCATGAAGCAAACTCACATTATGCTCTTGCATAATACTAAACAGTGCGGCATTACCTAAAAAGCCCATCCAGATAATGGTAAAACCTGTCGGAATCAGTAACACCCCAACAATAAATTCACGAATGGTTCGACCACGCGACACACGGGCAATAAACATGCCTACAAACGGCGACCATGAAATCCACCATGCCCAATACATAATGGTCCAACCGCCAATCCAGCCATTCGGTTGATAGGCGTAGAGGTTAAAGGTCATGCCAAATAGGTTCGACATATACGAACCCATGTTTTGAATAGTGGTTTGCAGCAGATAAATACTTGGGCCAGCAATAAATACAAAGGCCAACAACACCAATGCCAAAATCAGATTGAGTTCGGAAAGGCGTTTGACCCCTTTATCCAGACCTAAAAATACCGACATGGATGCCAAAGCACTAACAAAAATAATCAGGATCACCTGAACATTGCTGCTTTGCTCAATCCCAAATAGATAATGCAGACCTGAATTGATTTGCGTCACACCAAAACCTAAAGAGGTCGCCACCCCGAAAACCGTACCAATGGTGGCAAAGGTATCAATCCCATCCCCCCAAGGGCCATAGATTTTCTTACCAATAATTGGATATAAGGCGGAACGGGTTTTTAATGGCAGATTATGCCGATAAGCAAAATAGGCCAAGGCCAATCCAACCACGGCGTAAATTGCCCATGCATGCAAGCCCCAATGGAAAAAGGTAATTCTCAAGGCTTGCTGTGCAGAAGCAACACTTTCAGGATCACCACTAGGTGGGCTAACATAGTGCATCACCGGCTCAGCCACACCGAAGAACATTAACCCGATCCCCATCCCTGCGGTAAACAGCATGGCAAACCAAGAACCATTGCTATATTCGGGTTGGCTGTGATCAGGGCCTAATTTAATTTTGCCACTGGCCGAACAGGCAATATAAATCAGTAAAATCAAAAACACCGCAACAGAGAGGACATAGAACCAGCTAAACGAGTCCGTGATCCATTGCTTCAGTTGTTGTGTCAGAAATTCAAATGAACTGGGTGCGATAATGACGATTGCGATAAAAATCGCAATAATAATCACCGTGCTTAAAAACACGTTTGGATTCACATTCGCAAACTGCGAAGATGGCTTGGAAGGCATAATTCCCTCACGTTATTCTAATGATAATGGACAGGCCATGATGGCCAAAGAAGACATTCACAATGTGAATAAAAGCGAGCTTAAAGCATGTAAAACTCGATACTAATTATAAAAAATGTGAAAAATAAAGCAGTTGTAATGCTGTAACAAAGCTATTCTTTATCATTGGCGTGTTTTGGCGCATGTGCAATATACTGTAAGGCAATGAGGCGAGACACCACCACAGCCAAATACATGACCCCACCAAACATTTGCAGCATTGCCAACACTCTGGCCGCAGGGCTGATCGGGATTAAATCCGATAATCCAGTTGCGGACTGCAGACTAAAACTCAAAAACAATAAATCGAGCCAATGTTGTAAGGCTTGAGCTTGATTGGGATTTTGAAAACTATTTGGCAGGATTAACTGACAGATACTATATAAGAAGGCAAAAGCCCAAGCGATGAGGGTAAATACTGCCCCTGCTGCAAACAATTCATCTCTGGTAAGATAGCGATCCGCAAACATATAGCGCAATAAACCATAAGCCGCATAAAAGTAAGCCAAGGCTTCAAAACTATGCGCAATAATTTGTATGGTCCGATTGCCATATCCAAGAAAAATTAAAATCGAAAATAAGAACGCACCACTGACAAAGACCAAGCCCCAAAAGGTAAATACAGGGCTTTGCCGAATCACTTTAGCGATGATCAATAAGGCCAATACGCCCAGCGACCAAGTTAAAGCACGAAATTCACTGTCGCCAGTGGTCAACATATATAAAATCAACAAGGCCAATTGAACCAGCAACAACCATGCTGATGGAAGTAAGCGAAGGCTCTGCCAAAATTGTTTTAACGTTTGCATGTTGTTATTCCTAAATCTTGTTCTGGTTTTCTTATCAATCGCATCATACTGCATCTAAAAATGAAACAATCATTTTCGAGAGTTCTTGTTGTAGTCGTTGTTCCTCAATCAAAAAGGTATTTTTACTGGCATAACGCATCATGGTAAATAAAGTACTGTTAATAATCACAAAAGACTTATGTTTTAAAGTTTCAAAATCCCAATGCGGATAGTAACGACCAAATAAATACATGCCGATTTCCAAGAAGTGCTGCTCCAATACCTGTGCCGCTTCCGAGTCACTATAAGCATGCCAGTTTTTTAAGATTTCGATAAAAAAACCTTGATCAGATTTCAAAGATTCAAAGCCAAACGCAATACTTAATGTGATGATGTCTTGAATAGAGGTTTGTTGTTGTAGCATCACCAACTGTTTTACTGCTTGCCCCAAGCTTTCGCTTTTACGCAATAATAGTTCTGCGATGATCTGTTCTTTATTTTCAAAATACTGATAGATCGACCCAACACTCACACCTGATTTTTCAGAGATTTTAGGCGTAGTCACCTGCAAAACCCCATATTCAGAAATACATTTCTGCGCCCCTTCCAAAATACTTTCGACAATCATTTTAGCACGCTGTTGCTGTGGTCTTTTTCTCATAAACAGACTCGACTGAAATGCGAATTGAATGCGAATAATTATTCATATTAAGCTTTGATTAAATAACAATCACAGGCTTTATGCAATGCAAAGCATCATTAAACCTAAACGCTTGGCTGCGTTTAAAGATATGAGTCAGTCTAATATCAAAACCAAAATTCTGAGTTATATCACTCATCAACAGGTTCAACCCAGTTATGCAGAATATCAGGCACTGAATACCGCTCTGCAAAGTGGTGATGAACCCATGGATCAACTGCTGCTATGGGTGCTACAGAATCCAAAACAACATCGTAAATACTTTGAAACTGCGCTATATCAAGGTCTCGATAAACTGCCACATGAAATTCCTGAACTCACTACCTTCTTTCAATTCGTTGAACAAAAACCTGCTTGGTATGATCAAAACAAAATTGATACTGCACTGAAATTTACCTATCGCTTGGGAATCAATAACGGTCTTATCCTCCGAGATTTATCCTTAATGACAGGCTATATGTACCCTGGTTTTAACCAACCCTTGGTCCTGACAGGCGCATTAAAAAAACAGGCAGGTACACGTTTGGCTGAAACCACCAAATGGTGGGTCGATATCACCGAAAAAAATGGTTTTGAACGTTTTAGCAAAGGTTTTACCTCCACCATTTTTGTGCGTTTTATTCATTCACTCGTGCGTCATCAACTGCAAAAATCGGAGAAATGGGATGCCGAAACTTGGGGAGTTCCAATTAATCAATATGATCAGGCGATGACCAATATCGCTTTTAGCGGTGTGGTATTGCTTGGGATACGGGCTTTAGGCATTTTTCCGAGCAAACAAGACGTCGATAGCTTTTTACATTTCTGGAAATACGCAGGCTGGCTAATGGGCGTTGAAGAAAAATGGCTAGTCGATCATGAAGCCGATGGTTGGAAACTGATTTACTGGATGCACTTCGCACATCCTCAATCTGATGACAGCAGTATTTCCTTGGGTTCCAGTCTGTCCAAAGAACCCTTTGAGCGAAAATATCGCTATCTACGCACTTTCCAGCAAAAACTGGCCTATAAGCAGCATTTAGAGATTACTCAATTCTTTATTGGCCGTAACAAAATGCACAAGCTCGGTTTAGCGCCACAATCAGCGTCTTGGTTTGCTTATTATCTGATTGGTCGTAATCTAGCCCTGTATACAGGGGCTAAACATATTCCAAAGTTAAAGCATTTGCTTGAGCAAAATGGACGGCAGGTACAACGCATTGGCTTGTCTTTATATCGCAACCAAGGGCAACAACTGGCCAGTATGCATCAATAGTCCATAAAAAAGCCCTCAATCAATGCGGGCTTTATCTTTATATACCGATGAATAATCAGATCCATCAACACTGTTTATTCACTTTTAAATAGCAATTGATCGTGCTGTTGAGATATGAGCTTCTTGTAGCTCTCTGAATTATGCCTCAACCCTTTTTCTTTTAAATGCCAATGATATTCCATCGGGAGCTTTGCATTTCTCCTCTTCTATTGTAATTCCACAAGCTTATCTGCACCCCATGATAATCCATAGTCAGCCGCCTTTTTATACCATTTTTTTGCCAACTTAAGATTTACTGCTCCAGCAGAACCATCTTCATACATTTCTCCAAGTTCATATGCTGCAATAGCCATTTCCTGATCAGCAGCCTTTGTCATCCATTCCATGGCCTTGATCTCATTTTTGGCTACACCTTCACCAGCCCGATACATTGATGCAATTTCATATTGTGAATTTGCATGCCCCTGCATCGCAGCTTTCATAAACCATGCATATGATTCTTCAAAATTTTCATCAACCCCTTGTCCAAACAAGTAAGCTAAACCAAGATTGTATTGAGCATAAGGATTGCCAGATTGGGCAGACTTGCGAAACCAATCTACAGCTTTGGTAAAATCTCTTTCAGGGCCATATGAACCACGTTTATAGATCATCCCAAGGCTAAGTTGAGCATTTGGATCCCCTTGTTTGGCTTCTTCTGAATATTTTGCATAAGCAAGATTGATATCTTTTTTCACAAAATCTTCATCTAACATTGCGTCTATTTGAGCAAGTTGAGTTTTAGGAAGATCTGAGCTTTCGCTACATGCAATGCTTGAAAATACAAGAGTTAAGAAAATTAAAATATTCTTTATTAAATACATAAGGCTATTTCATATAAATTTGACAACAAACAAAGCAATGGTAGAGGTTTCTTAAGTTTTTCAAAATTATAATGCAATCTAAACAATAAAAACCAACTCAAAACCTATTTTACCCTCACTCAATACGGCAATCCTTTTTTTATGTACTGCCAATAAAGAAAGCCCTTATCAAAAGATAAGGGCTTTCTTTTAGCTCAAGGTCATTAGTGATCTGACGCGCCAGAAGCACCGATCCCTGTCATTGAACGAACAAACTGAGCATCAAAGGCTTTACGCTCTTTCTCTGCACGTGCTGACTTGTCTGTTACAGAGAAGAACCAGCAGCAGAGGAATGAGAGTGGCATTGCAAATAATGCTGGGCCATTGAATGGGTTTGGCGCAGTTTCAGAAATAGCCAAAGTATCCACCCAAACTGCTTTAGACAGGATAATTAGGCTCACCGCACCAACCAAACCAACCACGCCACCAATCACTGCACCACGTGTGGTCAAACCTTTCCAGAACATTGATAACACGAGGATTGGGAAGTTTGCACAACATGCGACTGAGAATGCTAAACCTACCATGAAAGCAACGTTTTGCTTCTCAAACAAGATACCCAAGATCATGGCAAAGATTGCTAAACCTAAAGTTGCAATTTTTGACATTTTCAATTCAGATTCAGGAGTCGTTTTGCCTTTTTTGAACACGTTGGCATATAAGTCATGTGAAATCGCAGAAGCACCTGACAGGGTCAAACCAGCAACCACTGCAAGAATTGTTGCGAATGCGACTGCTGAAATGAAGCCCATGAACAAGTCGCCACCCACTGCATCACTTAAATGCACGGCAGCCATGTTGTTACCACCCACCAACTCTAATTTTCCTGTTACTGCCGCTTTTGCAACATCAAGGAATTGTGGGTTGTTCGCAACAAACAGGATTGCACCGAAACCGATAATGAAGGTGAGCAGATAGAAGTAACCAATAAAGCCTGTTGCAACCACAACTGATTTACGTGCTTCTTTGGCATCTTTTACTGTAAAGAAACGCATCAAGATATGAGGTAAACCTGCCGTACCAAACATCAACGCAAGACCAAGTGATAACGCATCAATTGGGTTTGCCGCGAGTTTACCTGGCCCCATGATTTTGGATGCTTCTTCCCAGCTCATGCTATGCGCTTGGCTATACACACCAATAGCTTGGTTAAACATATTGGTAAAGCTAAAGCCAACGGCTTTCATCACCATAAAGGCCATGAACGTCGCGCCACTGAGTAACATCACCGCTTTGATGATCTGTACCCAAGTCGTTGCCAACATACCACCGAAGATCACATACGCCATCATCAATAGACCGACGATCACAACTGCGATGTTGTAGTTCAAACCGAATAGCAATTTGATCAACTGGCCTGCACCCACCATCTGTGCAATCAGGTAGAACGCAACCACAACCAATGAGCTAAATGCTGCCAAAGTACGCACTGGCTTTTCTTCCAAACGGAATGACACCACGTCTGACAAGTTATATTTACCCAAGTTACGTAAGCGTTCCGCAACCAGGAAAAGTACAATTGGCCAACCCACCATAAAACCAAGTGAGTAAAGTAAGCCATCAAAGCCTGAGCTAAAAACTAATGCTGAAATACCCAAAAATGATGCCGCTGACATATAGTCACCCGCAATCGCCAAACCATTTTGGAAACCACTGATTCCACCACCTGCCGTATAAAAGTCTTGAGCAGATTGAGTTTGCTTTGCCGCCCATTTGGTAATGAACAATGTAAAACCGACAAAGATCGTAAACATAATGATCGCGTGCCAGTTGGTCGCCTGCTGTTCAGCAGCACCTAGGTCTGGGCCCGCGAATGCAATACTTGAGCAGCAAAAACTGAGCAGCGTAAACAGTATCGCTTTAAATGATGTCCCTTTCATCTCAGTGCATCCCTTTTTCATGTGCAATGGCCTCAACTTCCTTGAGGGCTGCTTCATTCAGTTGATCAAGTTTCGTATTGGCAATATAGGAATACACACCACATAATAAAAATGACAATACGATAATGCCTAAACCAAGGGGAATTCCCCATGTGGTTACACCACCGCTAAATGAACTTGCTAAAAATTCTTTGTTATAGCCAACCAAAAGCATAAACCCAACGTAGATAAACAGCATGATTGCTGTTAATGTCCAACTTAATGTGCGCTTTTTGCTGACCATCTCTTGAAACTTTGGATTTCGTAGAATTCGATCTACCTGTGAATCATCCATAATTGACTCCTTATTTTTGTGTCCAACCGTGGACCCCTTTTTCACATGGGATTTTTCATTATCCAAAGTAACAAGATTATGCTTGACTCGTAACTTAGACTTTGGTCTCTAAATGACAATCTCTACTCCTTGCTATACCTGCACTTCGGGTATGATAAAAAATGGAATTTGATCACGTGAGCAATATGAACAGCTGGCTTATTCTTGGTGTCCTTGCCCTGTATATTGTGCTGTTATTCGGCTGCGCTTTTTTTGGTGAAAAACATGCCAGCCGTTTAAGTACCCGCGGCCGTATGCTGCTGTTTAGTTTGACTTTAGGGGTCTATTGCTCATCATGGACCTTTTACGGCGCGACGGGTGCTGCGGTACGTCAGGGGGTTATTTTTCTACCGATTTATCTTGGTCCTTTGCTGTTCATCTGGTTTGGTTATGACATCTGGAAACGCTTAGGTCGGATTCGTCAACATCATGCGATTTCTTCGATTGCCGATTTTGTCGCAGCGCGTTATGGCAAAAGTGGTAGCTTGGCCGCACTGGTGACCATCCTTGCTGTGATTGCGATCGTGCCTTATCTGGCTTTGCAACTGCGTGCCATTGCCCTGAGTGCATCGGTCATTCTTGAACAAAATGCGCATATCCATACCACCACCAATAGTGTGTTAGTGCTGACCGCGGTACTGGCAATTTTGGCGATGATTTTTGGTACACGCCATATTGCGCATACCGAACAGCACGGCGGTTTAATGCTGGCAGTGGCGTTTGAATCCTTTGTTAAACTATTTGCACTGCTCTGCGTCGCTGCTTTCTTCTTATTACAATCACCTGACAATATCAAACAGGTCAGCAGCGATGTCAGTCAGCATTTCCATGACCTGCAACAACTGGGTGTGCCTGAGACTTTTTGGGTTCAGACTCTACTTGCAGGCTTAGCCATGATTTGCTTGCCGCGTCAATTTCATGTGGCAGTGGTCGAATTACGGGATGAAAAGCATATTCGTGGCGCACGACGCTGGTTCGCGGCCTATCTGATTCTGACTGTGATTGCGATTATTCCGATTGCCAGTTGGGCTTTACACTCTTTACCTGAATCACTTGGTACACCTGATATTGCGGTATTGGCTCTGCCTTTAAGCTATCAACAAGAATGGTTGGCTTTATTGGCCTTTTTAGGCGGCTTTTCGGCTTCGACAGGCATGCTATTGGTGGCTTCAGTGGCACTGTCGATCATGCTCAGTAATGACCTGATCATGCCCGCATTATGGCGCTTTAAAATCATTTCTCGCCATGATCAGCACCTACCTCGTGTACTCAAATTGACGCGTCGTATCAGTATCGTCAGTGTGATGCTATTAGGCTTCTTATTCTTCCATTTCTTTAATGATATCAATCAGCTTTCAGTCTTTGGCTTATTGGCTTTTAGTGCGGTGGCACAGTTTTCTCCCGCCTTGATTGGTGGACTATACTGGCGTGGTGCAAGTCGCCAAGGGGTTTATGTCGGCTTACTCATGGGCTTTGCCATGTGGAGCTATACACTGCTGTTTCCAACAGTATTACGCAGCTTGCCAGATCACTATCAAGAATTTGCACAACACCTATTACTGTTTGGGCCTTTTGATATTAATGGTCTGCGTCCAGAGGCTTTGCTTGGTTTCGAATCCTTTGCTCCCCTCACCCACGGCGTGCTGTGGTCGCTGGGTCTCAACGTGGTGCTGTATATCTGGGTGTCTCGTTTGTATCGTCCAAGTGTGGCAGAACAAATTCAGGCGGAAAGCTTTTTCTATTATGAAAGTAAACCTCTGCCATCGGCTCAGTCCAATACGGATTTAACCGATCTACACCTGAATGCCGCACGCTTGAAAGTCGGTGACTTATTGGCTCTGGCTAAACGGGTTACGGGGGATAAGCCTACTCTTCAAGCCTTCCAACAGTTTTGTGAACAAAACCATGTGGTGTTAAATGAAAATCACGTTGCCAATGGTATGTGGTGGCGTTTCACCGAGCAATATCTGGCAGGGATTATTGGTGCCGCTTCTGCCCGTACACTGCTCACTACTGCGATGATTAACAATGGCTTGGCACTTGGGCAAGTTGCCAATATTCTCGACCAAGCTTCACAATGGCAGCGTTTTAATCAGAACCTACTCATGACCATGATCGACCATATGACTCAAGGCGTCAGTGTGGTGGATAAAAATATGTGTTTGGTGGCGTGGAACAACCAATATCTCAAGCTATTTGATTATCCTAAAGATTTGGTCTACGTCGGTTGTCCAATCGCAGATCTGATTCGCTATAACGCGGAACGCGGTGAATGTGGTCCCGGCCCTGTCGAGGAACATGTGCGCAAACGACTGCACTGGATGAAAGTAGGCAGTGCGCATGAGTTTGAGCGGATTCGTAAAGATGGTCTGGTCATTCAGATGCGTGGTAATCCCATTGAAGGTGGGGGTTTCGTGACCACTTTCGCCGATATTACCGCCTTCCGTGAAAATGAAGCAGTGTTGGAAGAACGCGTCAGTGACCGAACTCAGCAGCTTGCCAATGCATTGACCGAGCAACAACTCGCGCTAGAACAAGCCGATAAAGCCAATCAATCGAAAAGTCGCTTCCTTGCCGCAGCCAGTCATGACCTATTACAACCCATGCATGCGGCCCGTTTATTTAGTACCGCATTAGAGCAAAGTGTACATTCAACCGAAGACCAACAGACCTTACAACAACTGGATCGCGCACTCTATGGTGCAGAAAGTATGCTCTCTGCTCTCCTCGATATTGCCCGTTTGGAAGGCGGCACGATTCAGCCAAAACGCCAAGCTTATGCACTGCATGACTTATTAAATGATCTGGAATTACAGTTCAAATCGATTGCTGCTCAACGCAATATTCATCTGTCTGTTCACGACACTAAATTTTGGGTCGATACCGATCCGCAATGGATGCGACGTATTATCCAGAACTTTGTCAGCAATGCATTGCGTTATACCGCTCAAGGTCGTGTGGTGGTTGGCGTGTTACGTTCTGCACAACGCCCAAATCATATTCGTATCGGGGTTTGGGACACAGGACCCGGTATTCATGAACAACAACGCCTGAAACTATTCCAAGAATTCGAACGCTGTGGCCATACTTCGCCTTGGGGCGAACAAGGTCTTGGTCTCGGACTTGCCATCGTACAACGTATGACCAGCCTGCTTGATTTTCCTGTGCATGTCTATTCGGAACTGGGTAAAGGCTCTTGCTTCATGATTGAAGTACCAATCGCTGAAGCGCCAAAAATTCAAATGGCGGTACCGCATGTGCCGGCACTGCAACATACCGCCTATAAAGTGTTGTGCTTGGACAATGATGAAACCATTTTAGAAGGCATGCGCACTTTACTCAGCAAATGGGGCTATCAGATTTTTACTGCAACAGAACCTGAGCAAGCCCTGCGACTGATTGAACAAGAGGATATTCAGGTCTGGCTGATCGACCAGCATTTGAACCATGATCAACGTGGTCTAGACTTCATTGAACAACATCGACTGGCCCATAT
Organism: Acinetobacter sp. UBA991; assembly: GCF_002292065.1. NCBI lineage: Bacteria > Pseudomonadati > Pseudomonadota > Gammaproteobacteria > Moraxellales > Moraxellaceae > Acinetobacter > Acinetobacter sp. UBA991. Next base: position 11,777 of record NZ_DBBF01000032.1, read on the forward strand.
TCCAGTCGCGCTGATTACCGCAGATTCGGACCCAGAACTTCCGCAATACTTAAAACAGCAGAATATTGTATTGTTGAGAAAACCACTCAAACCAGCAGGCCTGCGTGCGTGGCTATCTGGTTTAAAAATCATGCCCATGCAATAACTAGCAAAATATTTTGCAACATAGGCCAAAATGATCAAAACAATGCACTTTGCTCGATAATGAATTGACCAAAGTGCTCAAATCATTATTGGCTATGGCAAAAACGTTCACTTACATTAGTGAACGTTTGTACACTTACTTACAATTTAACAAGTATTTGTTTTTACTATTAAATTTTACCCTTAAAATTACATCTACAACTTTAGTCGTATTCTACTTGTTTTCTCGATACCGCATAAATTGATCAAGTTCAACGAAACCTAGACCTCGGCTTGTTGGGTTTCTCATTACAAATTGTCAAAAAGGACATTGATCATGAATAACAGTCACCCTTCAACTGACCATAGCTCACAACAGTTTTATCGCCAATACAGTGCGAATGCCCTGTTACCTGAACTGGACTGGCAAACCATCTTTATACACAGCAAACTGGATGACACCCATTTACGCGCATTGAATACGCTTTACCAAGCCGCTGTTCCACTGGCACTCAATGTCTTTAATCAACTCAATTTTGATGTGTTTGCACCTGCGGCCTACCACCCACAAGGTTTAGGTTTATTTGAAAAACTGGCAGAGCAAGAAGATTCTTTCTTAGACGCACTCGAAGCAGAATCATCCCATCTTGATCATGAAACACGCCATCAAATCTGGAGCATGCTATTACGTGGCGGTGCGGTATTGGTATTTAAAGCATGGTTAGGACATGTCAAAGGGGGTGAAAACCAACTGGATAAAACCCAGTTTGATGAACTGTCAGATTTACTGTTTATCAAAACGCGCCCTGAACAATTAGCGCAACGCTTAAAAGTCGATGCCAATGCGGCTTTGACGCATATTTTCTTAATGTATGAAAATGATGTGTTCTTAGACCATTTTAATAGCTTGGAAACGGCCGCTTTATTTGTTGATTTAGGCGTTTATGATGCTGCATTCTTAAGTCTGCGTGATGATCGCGTCGCAGAATACCTCAAAGCCAAAGGCTATGTGACCCAAGAACAAATCGATGACTTGCAATGTGCATTGAATCCATTGTACTGCGATAGCTTAATGCCAAAACAAGACTGTTTGGCTTAAACTCAGAAAAAACAAGGTGGCTCAGCCACCTTGTTTTTTGTTAATTAGAACTTCATGCTCATACGCATCCAGTAGTTTCGACCCGTATTATTGAATTGCTCTTCACTGGCAAAACCAAAACCCGAACTACCGGCTTTATTCAGGTGCTCGGTATAGGTCTTATCCAAGACGTTATCTACCCCTACAGAAAGATCGATATCTTTATTGAGACTATAACTACCATTCAATGAAACCGTTGAGAAACCTGCACTTGGTTTCAAGTCATAACCCACGATGTTACCTTGATGCAAGCTGATGCGATTTTGCTGATCCACTACGCGCCACAACATACCCAGTGTATATTTATCAGCAACATAACGTAGATTCACACGACCTTCCAAAGGTGCGATTTGTGGTAACGGTGTATTGTCCGTGGTATTTTTACCCCACGCATACATCGCACTCACATCTGCTTGAATGTGATCGGTAAACTGATAACCAATGCCTGCCTCAGCACCCGCAATGGTTGCATCCACATTCTTCGCACCAGCAGTAATGCCACTGCTGCCATGCCCACCATGTCCACCTGCATGCATATGGCTATGATCGTGATAATTCATCAGAATATAGTCATCAATCAACCCTGCGTATGCCGACACCCATGAGTTAAATGCCCCCTGCTGCTGAGTAAAACCAAGATCTAACTGCAAGGTTTTCTCTGGACGTACTCCATTAAAGGTATTGCTCGAACCTGCATTACCATGTTCAGGACTGAATAACTCCCAATAATCAGGCATACGTTCCACATAGCCCAAGCCCACATAACTGTTCACGCCATGCTCGGCATTTTGATTTTCCAAACGGACAAACGCACTGGGTAAGGTTTTTTCAAGCTGGGTATTGAAACCTTTGGCTTTAGAATCCGCACGCTCATCATCAACAGTGACTTGGTCTACACGAGCACCTGTCACGATTTTATTCTGCGGGTTCAATTGATACGTCAACTCACCAAAGGCACCATAAGACTGGAAGCGCATATCCTGACGGAAAGGTACATTCATCGATGTCATTGTCGGCGAGAACATACTGCCACCATGTTTATTGAACTGAGAGTCGACCCCAGTGATTAAGCTCCATTGATCCCATTCCGAGGTCATGGCCAAACGCGAGTTCAAAGTACGGCGTGTCACTTGCATCGCCATCGGGTTTGGCATCAACATGCTGTGTCCACCATGTTGCATTTCAACCAATGGCGGTGTACGCAGGCTATAATTATCCATGATATGGTCGTTATAGCTATAGTTGACCTGAGCTTCAATTTTCTTGATTACATCAGTGATATTTTTCTTTTCAAAACGTAGACCTAAGCTTTCACGGGCGAATTGTGCCCCATCCATACCACGACCAGCATATTCAGCCTCACCATCCGCTTTACCACCTGTCAATTCAAGCCAAGTGTTTTCATCTGGGGTCCAGCCCAATGCAACATCGGCATTCCAGCGCTCCCATGAGGACGGGATGGTGTTGCCATCGCCATCTTGATAACTATTCGATTCAGAGCGGTTGGCATTTAAGCGGATATATTTTTTCTCATCACCAATCGCCGCTTCAACATTCTGGTCTAAACGCCCAAATGAACCCCACAATACACTCGCCTGTCCACGATAGGGTTTGTCTTGGGTGAGCTTTTCAGGTTCACGTTCAAAGATCACCGTTGCTGCTGAACCGGTATTGGCATATTGAACCGTTTGTGGTCCTTTAATCACTGAAATTCGATCATAGCTTTCAGGAGAGATATAAGAGGTCGGTGCATCCATACGAGCAGGACATGCACCAAGGTTCTCCGTACCATCGGTTAAAATCTTGATGCGGGAACCAAACATACCACGAAAGGTCACATCTCCATTGGTGCCACCGCTTTGTATTGAGTTAAAACCCATAATACTTTGTAGATAGTCGGCACCATCTGTCGCTGGGATGGGTTGAATCGGTTTCTTAGGATCGGCTTGCACCACCAAACCATTGCTCTCATTCGGTTGTTGTGCAGTGACCACAATCGGTGCCATTGAGACATGTGCCTGCTCATGCTGAACAGGTTCTGCCCACGCCATTGCGGTATTTGAAGCAGCCAAGATCGCAACCGTCAGCGGTTGTAATAAAAATTTAGGTTGAGCCATCATCGGTCTCTCTTAAAACATAGATAAAACAGAGCCAGAGTTCCAAAAAAACCCTAACGAAAAGAAAGTTTTAATTTATGCAAAGAGTGGCGGAGCCCGCCCTTGAGGCAACAAGAATAACCGTTGCAGTGCAAAATAAACATGCTTAAAGGCTTGTTGATACGCAACTAAACGGATTTGGATACGGACCAAAACCTCTTTCACCCCCAATTCAGGCGGCAATACCAGATTGGCATAGACCGTACAGTACTGACATTGGTGGTTAGGATCGTGATGATCATGTTCTGGCATCGACACTTGAACATGTTCAAGTTGATGCTCATGCTGCAAAGATGCATGGACCGAATGGCTATGCGAAGCTTGTAGCTTAGGCAACAGCAACGCCTGAGTAATGGTTTCACAGACAGGCGCGATTTGATATTGCTTCGGAAGTAGCGGCTGCAAGAAAACCGCAATCTGCAAACAGACCGCGGTTAAAGCCAGCAGCAAGCCACAACGAAACAAAGAGAACATCTTTAAAAAGTGTCTATCGCTTAACGTTTGACGCTTACTTTTTCTTTTTCACGTTGGCGAACCACTTTTTCCACTTTCTCACGTGCACGTTGACGCTTTAATGGCGATAAATAATCAACAAAAAGTTTGCCATTTAAGTGATCCATTTCATGTTGGATACAAACAGCGAGAAGTTCGTCAGCTTCTAACACAAATGCTTGACCTTCAAGGTTAATTGCCTCGATTTTTACGCGTGACGGACGCTCAACTTTGTCGTATATTTGAGGCACAGAGAGACAGCCTTCTTCATACGGCTGAGTATCTTCGGTCAGTGGAATGACTTTGGGGTTAATGAACACCATTGGTTGGTTTTTCTCTTCAGAGATGTCCATAACAATAAGCTGAATATGATGATCAACCTGAGTTGCCGCTAAACCTATACCCGGTGCCTCGTACATGGTTTCAAACATATCTGCTGCAAGCTGACGAATATCATCAGTGACTTCTTCGACTGGTTTGGCGATGGTACGAAGGCGGGGATCAGGAAAACTTAGAATAGGTAATAAGGCCATACAGTCGTCCTCACTTATGCCATTGATCAAAAAACCAACTAAAGGGAATACTTGATCAAAAAATTGTGTGTAAAGTCGTTATTATAACGCAACTACACACATAATTTTTAGGAATTATGATAATGAAAAAGGTTTTAAACGGCATACACTCATTTCATGCCTTGGGGTTAAAAAAACAACTGATTGCCGCTGCAATTTGTGCGGGATTAGGCATGAGCATTAATTTCGCCCACGCAGCCAGCCCAAATGTCAGTCCACCTTCAGTGAAAGTCGGTGCGCCACATGTTTATGTGGTGAAAAAAGGCGATACGCTTTGGGATATCTCAGGGAAATTTTTAAGTAAGCCTTGGCGCTGGCCAGAGATATGGGCAAGCAATAAACATGTGAAAAACCCGCACTGGATTTATCCAGGCGATCGCTTGCTGCTGTGCAGTTTGAACGGTAAACCATTGATTGGTAAAGATGAGGGCGATGGCTGTGACGGTATCATTCGTCGCTATACAGGCAATACCTCAAATTTACGTCCTCAAGTCCGTGTTGAGGCCTTGAATAATAGTGTTCCTGTTATTCCTTTGGCACACATTCAGCAATGGTTAGAGCGTACCTCGGTCCTGCCAGCAGATGCGATTGCCAATACCCCTTATATCTTGGGCACAGCAGACAACCGCGTACTTGCAGGTAAAGGTCAAAGTGTTTATGTGCGTGGTAAAGGCCTTGAAAACGGTCAACGTTATGGCGTATTCCGTGAAGGTGAGCCGTACATTGTATTGGACCAAAATGGCAAGAAACAGAATCTTGGGGTTGAGCTGACGCAAGTGGCTTCGGCTGTTGCCATTCGCAATGAAAATGACATCACTACAGTTGAACTCACCGATAGTTATAACGGTGAAGTTCGTCGTGGCGATCGGGTGATGGCTGAACAGGATGCTATGCTACCAACCTTATTCTATCCAATTGATGCCAATCAGGTAAAAGACGGCGGCAAAATCATTCGTGTGATGGGATCTATTGGTACAGCAGCCAAAAATGGCGTGGTCACCGTTGATCGTGGCACCGCTGATGGCGTTGAAATTGGTCAAGTATTCAGTGTCTATCAAGATGGTGAAGTGGTCAGAGATCCAAAAACCAAAGAGAAAGTGAAACTCCCTGGACAATACCTAGGTAGCGCCATGATCTTTAAGAGTTTTGATCATATCAGCTACGCCTATATCCTTGAAAGCGAGCTACCGATCAAGCTTGGCTCGGATATTAAGCCACCTCGTTTAGATGACTAAGTAAACGCCTATGTTGAATCAATTATCACCTCATCACTATCACACTGTGTTGGTGTGGTACTTGGTTCAGCATTCGCTGTCGAGTTTCAGCAAAATTCAGCAGCACTTTGGTGGTTGTGAACAAGCAACACAGCCTCATCGTTTATCAGAATGGTCACAACTGGGCTTACACGCCAATCACTTAAAACGTTTAGCAGAATTTCAAAGCCCTCAGGGTCAACAACAATTCCAACAACTACTTGATCTGGTTTGCAAATATAGCGATTTTATTTTAACGCCTGATGATATTGGCTACCCAACTCAACTGCTGCCTTATGTAGATCGTCCTCCCATTTTATTTGGACAAGGTCAGGCACAGGCCTTATTACAACCACAGATTGCCATGGTGGGCAGCCGTAAACCGAGTCCACATGGACGCCAAGTCGCTTATGATTTTGCCTATTATTTAAGTGAAAAAGGCTTTTATATCAGCAGCGGACTCGCACATGGGATTGATCAGGCCGCACATCAAGGTGGATTGGCCCATCAACGGACCATTGCAGTGACGGGTACAGGCCTCGATAGCGTCTACCCTGCTCAGCACAAACAACTGGCACAACAAATTACCCAGTCTGGAGCCATCGTAACTGAGTTTCTGCCGACCACGATGCCCTTACAACAGCACTTCCCAAGACGCAATCGTATTGTCAGTGGTCTGAGTTTGGGTGTCTTAGTGGTGGAGGCTGCACTGAAAAGTGGCTCTCTCATCACTGCAAATGAAGCTGCTAATCAAGGTAAAATGGTATTTGCGATTCCTGGGCATATTTATAGTGAACACCATCAAGGCTGTCATCAACTGATTCGCGAAGGTGCCATTCTGGTCGATCATCCCGAACAGGTCATCGAAGATTTAGCGCTACCAACGCAATGGCAAGCCCAACAACACTCAACTGATGAAGCCAGTACTGCTCCTCCGCCGAGCCTGCCCGCACATTTGATTGCGTTGTATCAGAGTCTGGACTGGATTGGACAAGATTTGGATCAACTGGCGCTGCACCATCCAATTACGATTGCAGAGCTAACCGCCCAATTAATGGAATTGGAATTACTCGGTTTATGCATGCAACAAGCAGGACGCTATTTACGTTGTCGCCCAATGCATTAAACTAGTCATACTCTCTCCTGTTTTCACATACATCCCATGATTACTTCCTCTATTTCTGATGCAGCTCAACTTTTAAAGCAAGGACAAGTTCTGGCTTATCCGACAGAAGCAGTTTGGGGATTGGGTTGTGATCCCTTCAATGAGCAGGCATTTCAGGAAGTTCTGGAACTGAAACATCGTCCCGTTGAAAAAGGCGTGATCTTATTGGCTGGGCATTTAGACCAAGTCGAACATTTATTGCAGGACTTAGACCTAACAATCCGTCAGCAAGTGATTGCTACATGGTCGAATCGCCTTGAGACAGAACGTGCCACAACGTGGCTACTACCAGCTGATCAAAGTATTCCAATATGGATCAAAGGCCAACACCCTTTGGTCGCAGTTCGTGTCACGACGCATCCACTGTGCATGCAGCTATGCCAGCAATTTGGCGGCTTTATTGTCTCGACCAGCGCCAACCCAGCAGGTCTCTCACCCGCACAAAGCTTAGAAGAAGCGCAGCATTACTTCAGCACTTCATTACATTATCTCGAAGGTGATTTAGGGTTGAGTCGAGAACCAAGTCGCATTTTGAATGCACTGACAGGTGAAGTTGTTCGCGCCTAATTAGGTGAATAGCGGACAAAAAAAAGCTCAGTTATATAGGGATAACTGAGCATAAAAAGGATGTGTATAATCACATCCAGAGGGTTCGTAAATTTGGTGAGCAACTTATTCATTCTAAAAATGAATCATCTTGCTGTGGTTGCTATTATGAGGGAATCGTCCCATTTATACAAATATATTATTTATCTAACAAAAAGTGTGAAAAGCGTACCAATTTTGTCACTTCCTCATTTTCAATAAAATTATATTTCTATTTTTATTCAGCTTTTTTTTGATCGTAAATTTAGTAAATCTTAAAAATATATTTGCAAATCATATAGAAAGCACAGTCACTAAAAAATATTTTTGGTGCGTTTGTTGATATTTTAAACAAACGCACCATCAACTTTCATATTTAGGATGCAGATTCAGCCAGCGGAGCCGATACTTTAACCGTTTTCTTCTGCGCCATAATGATCCCCATCAGGATCATCAGACCGCCAATGGTATGATAAATTGTCCAGTGCTCTGACAACCAAAAACTGGCAATAATCGCAGTGAATACCGGCATTAAATTCATAAAAATACTGGTACGATTTGGGCCAATCGCCTGTACTGCGACCATCCATAATAAAGGTGCAATTAATGAAGGGAACATGCCCGCATACAGAACACTCGCTGCATTCTGAGCATTAATCCCATCTAGGCCAAACCAGAGCAAGAATGGGACGTGATACAGCAACGCAAAACCAATTTGTACATACAAGCTGCTTAATAAAGGAAGCTGTAGCTGCCATTTTTTCAAGAACACGCCATAAAACGCATAGAAACCCACAGCCAATACCATGACTGCATCGCCCCAGTGCCCGCCTTGATCAAATAGGTTTGACAGGTGACCTTGACTCATCACATAAATCAAGCCTGCAAAAGATAAGAGACTGCCAAAAATGGCAAAACGATTCGGTGCATCTTTTAAAATAAAATAAGAGATAAAGATGGTAAAGATCGGGACAAAGGCATTCACAATGCCCATATTGGTCGCAGTCGTATAGTGAGCAGCGGTATAAGATAAACCTTGGTACAACACCATACCAAAAGCACTAAGTACGGCTAATTTAGGAACCAACGGACGAATTACAGCGCGTTGTCGCCATACTTTCGGCAACATAAACGGTGTCAAAATAATAAAGGCAACAAACCAACGATAAAAACTGATACTCACAGGCGAAATATAGTCCGCCACATAGCGTGTCACGGCAATATTCAACGACCAAATCAAAACCGCAATCAAGGGCAATACGAAGGCCCACTTTTGGTACTTACTTAACTGACCCATCATTTTCTCACCCTATCTCAGCAATGAGAGTATTGTGGAAGATGTCCAAAATAATTGAAATATCGTATTTCAGACATTTATATCGCAGTCACGACATGGTGGCTTAGAACAGCTCCCATGCGCGCATCGCGTGTTCAACCACCTTATGCAGTTGTTCAACAGTCGCCCCATCTCGTACTTGAATCGTCAGCCCCTGCACAACCGTTGCATAGAAGTCGGTCATTTCCTGTAAAGGCGCTGTTGCTGGCAAATCACCGTTGGCAACGCCCTGCTCTAACCGCTCAAATAGTTTTTGCTTGGTCTGCAAACGTTTTTCCAGAATATTGTGTTGCACTGCCTGTGCATTGTCCGAGCAGTTCATGGTCGCAACAACCAACATACAACCAGTTGGTTTATTGGGTTGAGCCAAACGTTTAACGTTGTCATATAAATAAAGCTCAAATGCAACTTTAGCAGTTTTGGCTTCTAAAAAAATAGGAACAATCGGACAAGCTTCATGGGCCAAATAATAGTCGATGCATTTATAAAACAGACCCGCTTTATCACCAAAGCTACTATATAAGCTCGGTGCAGTCAGCTCTAGCGCTTGTGTTAAATCGCTGATGGACGTGGCTTCATAACCATGCTCCCAAAATAGCAACATGGCTTTTTCCAAAGCCTGCTGCTCGTCAAAACACTTTGGACGGCCACGCTTTTTTTTCAAGCTGTCATCACAGGGTGTTGGCAGAGGATCAGGTGCATTTGTCATAACAGTCACAGGTATTTTCATAACGATCACTATCAAATTAATTGACGCAGCAACATTAATCAACTATTTTATTTTATATCGATCGTTATAAAAAATTACTATTTTTCAATTTTATTGTTATCTAACTAACAATAAAGGGAATTTTTATGGAAAATCCATCTGCAACTGACCTCAGCTCACTGGAGTCAACCCCCTCACAAGGGAACTGGCTCGCATTGCTCTCTGTTACATTTAGTGCTTTTGCCTTGGTCACAGGTGAGTTTCTTGCGATTGGTGTACTCAATGATATCGCACGAGACTTTCAAGTCTCGGTTGGAACAGCAGGTCTAACCGTTTCATTGACCGCAATCGTCGGTATGTTTGCTGCAGTGCTAATTCCAATTTCGGCGAAGACACTGGATCGACGAACTCTGTTACTGATGCTCACCCTGTTAATGATTGTTGCCAATCTTCTCACAGCATTTGCGCCTAACTTTATCCTGCTATTAATCGGACGTATCATTCTGGGCGTTGCTGTTGGCGGATTCTGGGCCACTGCGGTTGCTTTAAGCGGTCGCCTTGCACCGCCTCATTTACCAATTGCCAAGGCAACGGCTTGGGTGGCTTTCGGGGTCACCTTGGCCAGCGTATTGGGAGTGCCTATGGGCACATGGTTGGCTCAATATAATGGTTGGCAAACCTCTTTCACCGCAATTTCATTGATGGGGGTATTGCTGTTTATCTTCCAGTATCTGTATCTGCCTCAACTCAAACCCGCCTCTTCATTACGTTGGAAAGAACTTCCGATCCTGTTGCAACATCCTGCAGCACGTAAAGGTCTGATCATCTTTATTTTTATGGGCTTTGCACATTTTGCGGCTTATAGTTATTTTTCTGCCTTTTTTAAGCATCAGTTGGACTTCTCTGATGGTCTAATTAGTCGTTTACTGCTGGTCTATGGAATTGCAGGGATTTTTGGCAATATTTTTGCAGGCTATCTGGGGCAGAAAAATATCCGTTATACCTTTGCAGTCAGTGGTATCACCTTCTTCTTTGCCTTTCTCTGCTTACCGATGTCTGGCGCACATGTCGTCTCTGCAATCATCTTGACTGCTTTATGGGGCTTCGCTTATGGCATTATCCCAACCGCAGTCAACATCTGGATGTTTACCCATGCGCCTGAAGCCGTTGAAAAAGGCATGCCAATGGTGACATTAACCTTTTTAATTTTGATTGCGCTGGGCAGTATGTTTGGTGGCATTATCGTTGATTATTTTAATGGTACGGTCTTATTTTTCGCCATGCTGCCATTGGTCCTCTGTTCTCTGATATTAATTTTTACGCTGGCACGAGGTCTGAACAACCCCCAAATCCATTATCAAAAACAAGGATAGATGCAGAGATCATACTGAATCCCCCCTGCTTAGATATTTCTTCTATCCGCATCATGACTAGTCGCCTCTACACAACCTGTTAAGGCGACTCTATTGATTCATTTCCATTTGCGCGTAACTTTCCCAAGCTATGCATATTTATCATAAGCCTTACAAATATATTTATAACGATCACTATTAAATTAATTGACGACCTTGCATTTATCTACTATTTTATTTTATAGCGATCGTTATAAAAACTTAATTTATTCTTAACCCTTTTGTCATCTTAATGACAAATAAGGACATTCACATGGAACAATCCACTTCCTCAACTGCACGACCCATCGAAACCACGCAAGGCAGTTGGTATGCAATTTTAGCTGTTGCCATTGGTGCTTTTGCATTGGTGACCAGCGAATTCTTGCCAGTAGGCGTACTGAATAGTGTTGCGGCAGATTTAAATATTTCCGTCGGGACTGCAGGTTTAATCATTACCTTACCTGGGGTGATGGCTGCAATTGCTGCACCACTATTACCTATTTGGGTCAAACAACTTGATCGTCGCTATGTATTGATCTTATTGACTGCAATTATGGTCATAGCCAACACCATTACGGCATTTGCCGATAACTTCAATGTGTTATTGCTCAGCCGTTTAGTACTCGGAATTTCAATTGGTGGCTTCTGGGCAACCGCAATCGCGCTCAGTGGCAAGCTTGCACCACCACATTTACCTATCGCCAAAGCCACTGCAATTGTGATGGCTGGTGTTACTTTTGCAACTGTTCTCGGTGTTCCAATCGGAACATGGCTGAGTGAATTCTATAGTTGGCGAAGTGCATTCGGCATTACTGCGGTGATTGGACTGCTGGTTTTGGTTCTACAAGTGATGTTCTTGCCTAAACTGAAACCTGAGTCTGCCATTCATTTACGCGACCTACCTGCATTATTACGTACCCCCAAAGCACGTAGCGGCATGTTGATTGTGTTACTGATTGGTCTTGCTCACTTCTGTGCTTATAGTTACTTAGCCCCCTTCTTTAAAAATATTGCAGGTTTTAACGGAACCACCATTAGCTCATTGCTTCTGCTTTATGGCATTGCAGGTATTTTTGGTAATGCCTTTGCAGGCTATAGTGGCAATTTAAATGTGCGCTATACCCTTGCCTTTGTCGGGATCTGTTTTGCAATCGTCTTCTTTGGCTTCCCGATCTTTGCAATTCATGAGTTTGGTGCCATTGTACTGACCGCCTTATGGGGTTTTGCTTTCGGCGCATTTCCTACCTCAGCCAATATCTGGATGTTTGTGCATGCTCCTCATGCCGTTGAAAAAGGTATGCCTCTGTTTGTCGGCATGTTCCAAGTCATGATTGCCACAGGTTCACTGCTCGGTGGTTATGTGGTTGATCATTTCAATGAAAATATCTTAATTTATGGTGTAATTAGTTTTGTTGCCTTAGCTTTGATTAGTATTTTTACTTTAGCCAAAGGCCTAAACAATCCTAAAGTGACCTACGAAAACTAAAATGAGCCCCTCAAATGAAGCATGATGTTGCTGAACAATTTCCCTTTTTACACGGTATAGAAGTGCATGAATTTCTATATCAAAAAGACGATATTGTCACACCTCATTCTTCACTTTGGGGTGATTTCAATTTCAGTTTGAATGGGACTTTAGAATTTGATATTGAAGGTCAATACTACCTATCACCACCGAGTTATGGATTGTGGTTACCCTCACGCACCGAACATCAATCACTCCCTGTTGAACATGAAATTCATTATATTTGTATCCGCCTGCATCCGAAGTTTGGCGATTTCTTAGGAAATACTTGTCGTTGTTTTAGTATTGAGCCTTTCTTTCGGGCATTGGTACTGCAAATCTTAGAGCAACAAAAACAAGCTGCTCCCCCTGAATATCTCGAACACCTGCTACAAGTGCTGTTCGATCAGCTCAAACAAGCACCTGCTTATTCACATTACTTACCCCAAAGTAGCCATCCCATTTTATCGCCAATCTTAGAAAAGCTGTCTGATCCTGAGTTATTTAATAGCAGTTTACAGCAAGTATTACAGAATTTTACGGTGAGCGAGCGGCACGTTTTACGCCTGAGTCAACAAGAGTTACAACTGTCGCTGTCAGAATGGCGTAACCGTGCCAAGATTATTTTTGCCATCAACCAAATCCGCCAAGGGATGACCATTAAACAGTTGTCCTTTGCTTTGGGCTATCATCACAGCTCTAGCTTTATTGAGTTCTTTAAGCGCTATACAGGACAAACACCGATTCAACTTAAAAATGCCTCCCTCTGAAATAAAGGCTTGGTTTTTCTGATTATTTGTATGGATTCATATCAAGAGCATTGCACTCTGCGGCAATAGCAGTTAAAACAAACGGGTATTGTCACAACAACAAATTAGGACGTATTCCATGAGCCAATCGGTTTATCACATTCCAGTTAAAGACATTAAAGGCCAAGAAGTCGATCTAGATCAATATCAAGGCAAAGTCCTGTTGATCGTTAACGTAGCATCAAAATGTGGTTTAACACCGCAATACGAAGGTCTGGAAAAACTGTATCAAGCCAAAAAAGATCAAGGTTTAGAAATTCTTGGTTTTCCTGCGAATAATTTCTTGGAACAAGAGCCAGGATCAAATGATGAAATCCAACAGTTCTGCTCACTGAACTATGATGTGCACTTCCCTCTGTTCGCAAAAATCTCTGTTGCGGGTGAGGATAAACACGCTTTATATCAAACCCTGACCCAAGCAATTCCAGAGCGTCAAGGTGAAGGTCCATGGTGGAAAGACTTAGTCGATTATGGTTTAACGCCAAATAACCCACCAGAAGTGTTATGGAATTTTGAAAAATTCTTAGTGAATAAGAATGGTGAAATTGTTGCTCGTTTTGCACCAGATATTACTGCGGATGACGAGCGTATTGTCAGCGCAATTGAAGCTGAATTAGCAAAATAATTTTGAGAAACAAATAGAAAAGCGCAGTTGATCTGCTCTTTTCTATTCCAAACCTAAAAAGTCCTTCATCTCTCTGTTTTCATCAAACTGTTGCTGAATTGCAAAAATCACTTCTTTCTCCACACTTTCTGATTATAGTGACCCTCTCTTATAATCTGGTGTCGTTCAGCCGTGATGGAAAATCTATCTCTCAAAGCCATTCTCTCTGTATCTACACTTACGGCGGCATTAACGCTCACTGGCTGTGACCAAGCTCCTCAAGAGAATGAACAAGCTAAGCAAACAACTACGTTTGAACAGGCAGACACAGCTTCTGAAAATGAAGAAAGTGCAACAACAGTCACTCAAGACACTCAATCTTTAAGTCGTGGCAATATGTTGAACATTGCCCGTGATATCGCTAAATTACAAATCGAGACTGATGACTACGTCACACTGCTTAAGCAATCACAAAGCAACCTTGAACAAGCGATTCAAGATAAAAATGTGCAAACTTTACAAAGTACCACGGCTACACTCAGCCAAGAGTTGAATGGTTTACATGATGCCTTGCTGGCACTCAATTTAAAAAGTACGGAAGTGGATCAAATTCGCCAAAGCTTATTGAGTGCAAATCAACAGTTGCTGAATATGCCACTATTGCATGGTCAAACCGATCTTTCAAAAATTGATTTTGCCAAGATAGAAAAGCAGTTGAATACGATTCAAATGGATATGGTAAAACTGGCAACATTGGTCTTAGGAAATAAAGACGAGTCAAATACTTAAGAGCATCGATTGTTTAACTTCAAATTCAGGTTTCAAAATACATGAGACATAAAAAAGCCACCTTACGGTGGCTTTTTTATGTCAAACCTGCAAATTACAATGCGCGGTTTTTTATCTTACGAATCGTTTCAAGCTGACCTGCAATCTCAGATAGAGATGCGAGAGCAGCAGCAGAGTCTAAGTCACTCTTTTGATTTGCTAGCAATGCTTCAGCTTGTTTACGAGCATCTAAAATTGCAGCTTCATCTAAATTGTCAGCACGAACTGCAGTATCTGCAAGTACGGTAACAACATGAGGTTGAACTTCTAACACACCGCCAGATACATAAACGATTTCTTCTGTACCATTTTCCAACTGAACACGAATCGGGCCCGGTTGGAGTAAAGTTACGAGTGGTGCATGCCCTGGTAAAATACCAAGTTCACCGCCCGCACCTTTTGCGATTAACATCGTAACTTGTCCAGAGTAAATTGACTCTTTAACACTTACGACATCACATTGCATAGTCGCCATGAGATGATCTCCTTAAATTAGAGTTTCTCAGCTTTAGCAATCACTTCGTCAATACCACCAACCATATAGAACGCTTGTTCTGGGATGTGATCGTATTCACCAGCTAATAGACCTTTAAAGCCACGAATCGTTTCTTTAAG
>NZ_DBBF01000002.1:0-184062 GCF_002292065.1 Acinetobacter sp. UBA991
TGCACCCGTCGTTGCATCAATGGTCGTGTTGCCGCCAATTGCGGTCTTAACACTATCCGCTACGCCTTGTAACTGACCACCATTCACCGCATCTTTAGAACCAGATGTTATCGCGCCATTCGCAACATTACTGATCTTATTGTTACCCGCATTGATGCCTGTCTTATTTAGACTTGGTGTGTTTGTTGTTTGTGTCACACCATCAGCATCAACAAATTTGACACCATCTTTACTTACATTTAGGCCACCAGCCGCATCTTTAATAACTAAACCACTGTTATCTAATTTACTATTCCCCGTTGAAACAGACGTGAAGTTAGGGTTATCACTGGTTGCAACGGTAATATCCTTACCGCTTTGTGTAATTGCAACATTCTTACCTGCAATAAACTTCACTTCTTGGTCTGGGGAAACCTGCGTTGAAGCATTACCTGATACGGTTCCACCAGTTGTAGCGCCAGTATTGACTTTCCAACCCTTATTCGCATTGTTCGCAACATCGCTTACAGTTTTTAATTGGTCTTCTGTTGCTGCTTGACCAGATGTGGCTGTACCACTCCAAGCCTTATTCGTTAATCCACTCACTGTACCTGTTGTACCATTAATCGTTACAGGGTTCGTTCCGGCACCACTACCGATGGTAATGTTGTTCGCTAGGCCAAGTTGAACACCGCCTGCAACTGTTGTGCTGGTGATGTTACTGTCGCCTTTAACATTAATATCACTGCCCAACGCATAGTTGTTCTTGCCTGTTGTGCCACCAAAGTTGATGCCTTTATCTGCTGTTGTTTTAGCTGCGTCTGCTGTGCTTTTTACACTCGTGATCGCACCATCAATGGTGTTCGAGCTTGTGCCACCAATGTTACTTGTGGTGATTGCACCCGTCGTTGCATCAATGGTCGTGTTGCCGCCAATTGCGGTCTTAACACTGTCTGCTACGCCTTGTAACTGACCACCATTCACCGCATCTTTAGAACCAGATGTTACCGCGCCATTCGCAACATTGCTGATCTTATTGTTACCCGCATTGATGCCTGTCTTACTGATACTTGGACTATTGGTAACAGGTGTTGTTCCATCTGCCTGTACAAAACTCAAACCATTGTTGTTAATAACTGTACCACCAGCATTAACACTATCAAATTTTACAGAGTCTGCTGTTGCAATAGTAATGCTAGTTCCTGTCCGAGAAAGCTTAATATTTTTGCCATCAATAAATTTAACTTCTGCGTCTTTACCTACGACTGCAGCAGTATCCGAATTGGTGTTTAACTTCCATGTCTGATTTTCTAAGCTAGTTGTACGATTATCAATATTCGTAATAGCATCACCAACATTCGTTTTTGTAGTACCACCTACATTATAAGTTGGGGTTGTAACTGCCCCCGTCGTTGAATTATAAGTTGAACCACCACCTAAAGCAGCAGCAGTATCAGCACCTTGCTTATCTGTTATTACTTTGAATTGTTTTAATTGAGCAACTGTTACACCATCAGAGTCTACGGCACCATCTGCCAAATTAGTTAGACGACGTTTAACATTGTTAGTGCCATCACCAACTGAAATTGTTCCTTGTGTTGTTGCCCCTACATTTGTTAAAAATGAAGAGCCTGTTTGTGCGGAAGCAACTGATTTTTGCCCTAATGCAATACTATTATCACCTGTGACTTTTGCCTCTGCTCCAATAGCAACACCTGACGTAACACTACTACCAGCTCCTCGCCCAATAGATACAGCATCCGTTTTTGTTGCAATAGAACCACTACCAATTGCAACAGAACCTTCTCCACTTGCTAACGATGTACTACCTATAGCCAAGGCATTATTTGCTAGTGCAGCTGTTGCAGTACCAATAGCAATCGCACGCTGTCCTAATGTGACTGACCCGCCGTGTCCTAAAGATTGATATAATGCATTCGCTTGTTCTGCTGTTAAAGTTTGTCCGTTGTATGATCCACCAGTAATCGCACCAACTGTACCTGTCGTTGCATTACCAGTTCCAGCAGCCTGATTAATTGTTATTGCAACACCATCCACTGTTCCAGTTAGCGTACCGGCAGTCCCTCCTAGGGTATCTTTTACTGTATTAGAACCATTAAAAACTCGAGAACCGACCGTTTTATTAGTTATTGTACCTTGCCCTAAAGACGTTGCTAATTGAATAGGTGCATTTGTACCGCTTGTAACATTCGTTGCACCATTACCAATAGATAAACTTTGTTGTCCCAATGCGGCACCACGGACACCAACCACTGCTGCACCTTGTTCTGTTGCACCAGAGAAGGCCCCTATAGTCATCCCTTCATCTTTTAACGATTGAGAACCACCACCAAAAGCAATTGCGTCCCGCCCAGATGCTTTCGTTTGCCCAACAGTTTGATATGCTGCCCCAGCTTGGCCAGCAACTACAGAAGCATTATCAATATCAGGTGAACCAATCGCAATACCACGATAACCTGTAGCTGTTGCTGAATGGCCAATAGCAAGAGCACCAGTTCCTGTTGCTGCAGCTACATTACCTATAGCTTGAGCATAATCTGCAGTTGCAGCAGATTGACGACCAATTGATAAAGATGTATTTCCTGTCGATAAAGCCGCGGCACCTATTGCTACTGCAGCAACATTATTTGCAGTTGCGTATGTCCCTATAGCAGTAGCTAATCCCTGATTTGCATTTCCAGCAGAAGCACCTGTACCAATCGCAGTATTACCACCAGATGTAGTATCAAAAGTTACTCTGCTGTTACTAGTACTAGTATTATATGGATTGGATCTATCCGCAATTACAGAGTCCTTTGCTCCAGCAATACTAGAACATCCTATTGCTACTCCATTTGTAGTAGTCGCAGATGCTGTACAAGTATTAATATTAGTGATATTAGCCCCGCTTTTAGTCGGGGTTCCACTAACTTCAGTACCTGCATAAGTCAAAGTAGGTGTAACAACTGTAATTAGTGCTAGTGATAAACTCTTTAAATTTATTGTTTCCGAGTGGCTCTTTTCATTAGACTCCTCTAGATTAGAAACCTCCCCAACCTTGCCATTATTACTACCTTTTACTTTTCCTTTCGCAAGTTCCGAAACCGCTACCCAAGCACCCAATGAGGCGTTCCATACAACCTTATAAACCTTATTCATAATATTTTTCCAAACGCAGATAAAAGTTACAACGTGTTCACTTATGTGTACAAGTCTGTCTATTAAGTTAAAGAAATGTAATTTATTACTATTAAAATAACTTTTTTAAAATGAGATGTAAATCACATTAGTACATGTTGTACATCTATCAATTCACCAATTTAAATTAAAATTTTAATTTTTATTTCTAAAATTAAATATTACAAATCAATAGTTAATTTTTAACTACAAGTAAAAAGTAAATCGCATAATCTTCACATTATGCAAATTTATATACAAAAAAAGTCGATACATGACGTAAATTGACATTCTCCTCCTAAATTTATGTTCAAATTTCGCATTAATATTTGTATCTAAATGTCAAAAATAAAAAAAGCCAGCATACATGCTGGCTTTTTTCTCAGGTATTCTACCAAGTTACATTGACACGTCTATTTGGTGCGAAACAACCAACCAATTGTGCATTTGCTTTATTACCTGCACATTGTTGATATAAATCAGTCTGGCTATTGGCTTGAATTTGGATACGATTTGCATCAATTCCTTGATTAACCAACAGCTTCGCAACAGTGTTGGCACGTTTTGATGACAATTGTTGGTTATAAGCAAATTTACCTAATGGATCTGCAAAACCTGCAACAACAATTAGACCTGTCGAATTGCTTTGTTTAATACGTTCTGCAATTGAAGCGACAGAACTAGAACCTTGTTCAATTGCACCTGCATTAAAACGATCAAATGCAAAGAACACACTTCCTGAACGTGCACCATTTACATTGGCATCATTTGGAACTTGATTATTAGCACCCCAAGCCATTAAGCCTTCACACGCTTCACCTTTCCAAGACAATCTTTCTGAAAGATACTTCTTATCGAAATCGACACGTAATTGGCAACGTAAATAGTCTTGGCTATTCGGCTGACGAATATCTAAAACATAATTCCAAGTTTTTACAAAGAAGACGCCTTCGCTAAATTGAGGATGGCCCAAAATGTGACGAATTTGATCTTTGGTCAGACCTGTGTCTAAACGTGCAACATTATCATATTCATAACGCTGTACTTGTTTTAAATAGCTTTTCTCAACCGCTGGAAACTTAATTTCTTCTTGCTGAGCCACAACTTCTTCTTGTGCAAAAGTAGTGGTTGTTGTTAAACCGACTAAAGTTGCCATCATCAAAATTTGAATATTCTTGTTCATTTCTTTACTCACAATATCTGTTGGATAAGGAGAGTCTAGGACTCTCCTTATTGAAGGCAATTAGTCAATAATTGTACTTACACCAATACGTACTAATGGGCTACCTTGGCTGCCTAAAGCAGCACCCGTTGTCAATGACCAGCGACCATTATCGGCAGTACGACGGAACGTCACACCTACTGCATTTTGATCGTTGTAGTAGGCCGCACCGACTGCCATGGTTAACTTACCTGGTACATAAGGTGCTTGCTCAAGTGCAGCTGTTGCAGCAATACCCGCAGACATTTTGTCTTCCAAATTGTCGATACGTTTGTTGGTGTCATAGAACACTTGTTGTAACTGATCACCAAGGTTGTTGATCTTGTTACCCAACTCTTGATTTGACTGGTTCAAACTTCCAATCGCATCATTAATATTGTTCTTACCTGTACCACCGATATTGTTGGTCGTAATACTGCCATCTTGATTAACAACCGTCTCACCGCCAATACTGTTCTTGATACTGTTCGAGATGTTATGGATCTGGCCACCATTCACGGCTTGGTTAGAACCCGCTTTGATTTCACCGTCCTTAACACCTTGCACCACACGATCACCATCTTTACCGGCCATATTGATACTTGTACCGCCTGTATCTTTACCAACGGTAATTTCACCATTTGGCGTCTGTTGCTGAACTAGACCAGACTTACCATTGTTGATGTTATTGATGTTGTTATTGATGTTCTGAATATCATTTGAGTTTTTATCAACTTGCTTCTGAACATCCCATAACTGACCACCATTTACAGCATCTTTAGAACCTTCTTCAACCTTACCATCAGCAACATTTTTCAGGTTTGTGCCTTTATCACCACCGCCTAAAGTCACAGAGTTTTTATCAACATTGCCATCTTTGTCTTTGTCATACTTCACAGCGTTGTCTGACAAGTCACCGATTTCTTTGCCGATTTGGTCTTTAACATCATTGATTTGCTTATCAAGCTGACCTTTATTTACCGCATCTTTTGCATCAACACCATCAGCGACATTGGTAATTTTCTTACCGCCTGCATCAATACCGTTAATTGTGATACTTGGACCACCCTTAATCGTTAAACCATTGTTATTAATAACGGTGTTGCCAGTGGTGATGCTGTCGAACTTCGCATCTTTCAACAATTCAACTTTGATACCATCTGCTGTGGTACGTGTAATGACGTTTTCACCGCTGGTCTTGTCTTCTGCTGTTGCAGCATCAGCGCCACCAACGATATTTAACTTCTCACCCAACTTACGATGTACATCTGCACCTGCATTACCTGCAAAGTTTAGACCTTTATTGGTCAGATCATTAACACCTGTAGTGACTTTGTCATCAACCGACTTGATTGCGTCATTGATGTTGTCTTTACCAGTTCCACCAATGTTATTGGTCGTGATGCTACCGTCTTTATTAACAGTCGTGTTACCACCGATGCTATTCTTGATGCTGTCAGAGATATTCTGAATCTGACCACCATTCACTGCATCTTTAGAACCATTCGCGATTGAACCATCTGCAACATTGGTAATGACTTTATTACCTGCATTGATGCCATCTTTGGTAATACTTGGACCATCTTTAATGGTTAAACCCTTGTCGTTTAATACCGTATCACCAGTCGTGATGCTGTCTAAATTAAGGTCTTTCTTAGTTGAAACTTCGTAGTTGGTACTACCATCTTTATTGGTTGTCTCTTTAACAACGATGTTGTCGCCTTCAGTCACTGTGGTTTTCGCTTTAGTTGCAGCGTCTTTCACATTGCTGATTGCATCATTGATGTTGTTTTTACCTGTACCACCAATATTGTTGGTTACTATACTGCCATCTGGATTAACCGTTGTGTTACCACCAATGCTGTTCTTGATGCTGTCAGAGATATTCTTGATCTGACCACCATTCACTGCATCTTTTGAACCTTTGGCAATTGAACCATCAGCAACATTGCTAATGACTTTATCGCCTGCATTGATGCCATCTTTGGTGATGCTCGGACCATCTTTAATGGTTACCGTCTTTATTAACAGTCGTGTTACCGCCGATGCTGTTCTTAATGCTGTCAGAAATATTCTGAATCTGACCACCATTCACTGCATCTTTTGAACCTTTGGCAATTGAACCATCAGCAACATTCGTAATGACTTTATCGCCTGCATTGATGCCATCTTTGGTGATGCTCGGACCATCTTTAATGGTTACACCCTTGTCGTTTAATACCGTGTCGCCAGTGGTGATGCTGTCGAATTTCGCATCTTTCAATAATTCAACTTTGATGCCATCTGCTGTGGTACGGGTAATCACGTTTTCACCGCTGGTCTTGTCTTCTGCAGTCGCTGCATCAGCACCACCAACGATATTTAACTTATCACCCAATTTACGATGTACATCTGCACCTGCATTACCTGCAAAGTTCAAGCCTTTGTTTTCCAACTCAGTCTTGGTGTTATCAATCTTGGTGTTCAGTTCTGTTTTGGTGTTATTGATCGTGTTGTTGAGCTCAGTCTTGGTATCTGTAATCTGATTACCCAAGTCTTTCTTTGCATCGTCTAACTTGTTGTTGGTGTCCGTGATTTGGTTACCCAAGTCTTTCTTCGCATCATCCAACTTAGTATTGGTATCAGTAATCTTGCCATCTAAACCATCTTTAACTTTGGTTAACTGGTCAACATTGACTGCATCTTTACCATTCACACCATCTGCAACATTGCTAATGACCTTATTACCTGCATTGATGCCATCTTTAGTGATGCTTGGACCATCTTTAATGATCACACCCTTGTCGTTTAATACCGTGTCGCCAGTGGTGATGCTGTCGAACTTCGCATCTTTCAACAATTCAACTTTGATACCATCTGCTGTAGTACGGGTAATCACGTTTTCACCGCTGGTTTTGTCTTCTGCAGTCGCTGCATCAGCACCACCAACGATATTTAACTTCTCACCCAACTTACGATGTACATCTGCACCTGCATTACCTGCAAAGTTTAGACCTTTATTGGTCAGATCATTAACACCTGTAGTGACTTTGTCATCTACCGACTTGATTGCATCATTGATGTTGTCTTTACCAGTTCCGCCAATATTATTGGTGCTGATGCTACCGTCTTTATTAACAGTCGTGTTACCGCCAATGCTGTTCTTAATGCTGTCAGAAATATTCTGAATCTGACCACCGTTCACTGCATCTTTTGAACCTTTGGCAATTGAACCATCTGCAACATTGCTGATAACTTTATCACCCGCATTGATGCCATCTTTAGTGATGCTCGGACCATCTTTAATGGTTACACCCTTGTCGTTTAATACCGTGTCGCCAGTGGTGATGCTGTCAAATTTCGCATCTTTCAACAATTCAACTTTGATGCCATCTGCTGTGGTACGGGTAATCACGTTTTCACCGCTGGTCTTGTCTTCTGCTGTTGCAGCATCAGCACCACCAACGATATTTAACTTCTCACCCAACTTACGATGTACATCCGCACCAGCATTACCGGCAAAGTTCAGACCTTTGTTTTCCAACTCAGTCTTAGTGTTGTCAATTTTGGTGTTAAATTCAGTTTTGGTGTTATTGATCGTGTTGTTGAGCTCAGTCTTAGTATCTGTGATCTGATTGCTGAGGCACCATCACCCGTTGCTTGTGCAACAGCACCAAATGCAGAAGCACCTTTGCCCGCAGCATTTGACATCACACCAAAAGCAGATGAAGCATCACCTGTCGCCTTAGAGGTCATACCGAAAGCCGAAGCAAATGCTCCTGTTCCTACAGCTTGAACACCAACTGCAGTAGAGCCATGATTTGCTTCAGTTGTTGGGTATTTACCAGCTTGTAACTTTCCGCCTGTGATTTCGGTGTATTTTTGGCTTAATTCAGTATCACGAGCAATTTTATCAACATCATCACCACCAATTGCAACAGATGAGTTACCGCGTGCAATTACATCTGCGCCAATTGCAATGGATTGATCACCGATTGCTTTAGTTTGATCACCAATTGCAATCGACTGATTACTATATCCAGACGCGCTACCCGTCGCACCTTTTGTTGATGCATTACGACCGATCGATACATCACCACTACCAACTGTCTCGCTTGCACTACCTACAGCAATTGCACCAGTACCTACGCCTTTTGCATTTGAGCCAACCGCGACTGCCTCTATGCCATTAGAAGTTGTATTTACACCGACAGCAATTGAGTTACGACCTTTAGCGCCATCATTCTCATAATTGCTACCTTTCGTGCCATTATCATTAATACTAACGTAATGTGTTTTTGCTTCTGCTACGGCACTTTTAAGTTGAGATACATTCACCGCATCATTATCTTTGACACCTTCTGCGATATTTGTAACTCTTAAAAATCTATCGTCTTCCCAAGCACCTTGTTCTTTACCTTGATAGTACTTAGGATCACCTTTTTTATGCCCAAAAGACACTGTAAAGTCTTCTGTTGTACTCGCTTGACCACCAATTGCAACTGAATTATCCCCATAAGCAATTGCATCATTACCAATTGCGATAGCCCCTTTACCATCAAGATTCGGTTGTCTTGACTCAGCTCTTGAGCCACTACCAATCGCAATTGAACCTCTACCTGTTGACTGCACATCATTACCCACTGCAATAGCAAAATCACTATTTGCACAAGATTGGGTATTGCCCCCACCTACAATTACAGAGCCAGAATTA
Source organism: Acinetobacter sp. UBA991 (assembly GCF_002292065.1). Taxonomy (NCBI): domain Bacteria; kingdom Pseudomonadati; phylum Pseudomonadota; class Gammaproteobacteria; order Moraxellales; family Moraxellaceae; genus Acinetobacter; species Acinetobacter sp. UBA991. Next base: position 9,051 of record NZ_DBBF01000002.1, read on the forward strand.
TTACATTTATTCGGTGTGCTACTTCCATTCCCCAGTACTGTCCCTGCAAGTGCATTTGAAGAGAAAGTAACAGCCCCAACTAAAACTGCAGCAGATAAATTGAGAACTTTTGATTTGGTTTTTGTTTTGCTTTTTGCGAGTTCTGATGTTGCAACCCATGCGCCAATCGATGCATTCCAAACCACTTTATATACTTTATTCATAAAAATTCTCAGATAATTACTACAGTTATTGATGGTCTAAAAATGCCAATGAGCATTTTTAGTTCGGTGCTAAAAAAAGAGTCGCGGATGCTAATAAAACCAAGGAAATTGGTAAAGTATGAATAAACATTTTTATCTATAAAGTGAGATATATTTCTCATATTCACAAAACAAACAATTGATTAAATATTTGATTAAAATAATAAAAATAATTATTTGTTTCATTTTGTTTTTATTGTGTTTTATTTTATAAAGAACATGAAAAATAGAGTAATTACTCTTTAATGTATTAATAAATAATATTCAATACCTCAAACACCCATTAATTATTGGAATAAATAATTAAAACCATATTTGTTAGAATAAATACAGATTGATATATAAGTTGTTAATTTTACTTAAAAGTATAAAAAGCTTTGATTTTAGAATTCAGACAGTAAATCAGGTATGATTGCCTTTACCTCAAAACAGTTTTTTTAAACCTTATGAGTCAGACATTAAACACATTAAGAAAACAACTCCGTTCAAAAAGAAGACAACTCTCTCATTACGAACAAAAGAAAGCTGAACAACGTGTTTTGGTTCAACTTAGACAATTTACTCGATTTAAATCCGCATCAAAAATTGGACTTTATTTACATGCCTTTGGTGAAGTACATACCGATCAACTGTTAAAGCTTTGTTTTAGGCAAAATAAACAAGTTTATTTGCCCATGATTTGTAATATGAATCAGCATTTAGTTTGGGTAAAAGTGAGCTCGAGACAATATTTAAATAAGAGATTTTCCCATCACCCCCTGGGAATGAAAGAGCCGATGGCAAGTCGTGGCAAACATGTTTCATATTTAGACTTACTCATTATGCCTTTACTGGCTTGTGATCAGTTTGGAACACGTATTGGCATGGGCGGCGGCTATTATGATCGAACCTTGGCATCAGCCAAACATCGTCCTTACCGTCTTGGCCTTGCTCACACATTTCAATATGTTGACACCCCACTATTAAGGCAGAAATGGGACCAACCATTAAATGCCTTACTTTGCCCTAAAAAGTTTTATTATTTCATGCCTTAGCATGCTTTTTTTCTTATTTCCGCAATGAATCTTGAGTAATTTAGTCTTTTTTTTATATTTTCTAATCCTACCCCCTTGTATTTTTTCAAATGCACATCACTATAAAAAACATGGCAACACCGTTGTCACTCATTAGGAGTGCCCATGTCTGAATATATCTTAAACAATGAAACTAGCTTAGAGCCACAGGTTCCAAGTGTATTACCACTATTAGCGTTACGTGATGTTGTGGTGTATCCACACATGCAAATCGCGCTATTCGTGGGTCGTGAAAAATCGATCAATGCAGTGGATGTGGCTCGTAACAGTGACAATTTAGTATTTGTAGTTGCGCAAAAAGATTCGCTCACAGAAGAAATTGATCACGATAATCTCTATCAATATGGAACCGTGGCTAAGATCGTACAAGTAGTCAATCATGAAAATGATGAAAACTGCATTAAAGTACTTATTGAAGGTCTACATCGTTCTAAGTTAGAACGCATTATTGACGGAGAAGAATACTTAACAGCTGAACATCATTTAAGCCCAATGACATTACCTTTGGACGAAGAGACCCAAGAGACTCGCTTAAATGAATTACGTACCCTATTCGCTCAATATGCAGAAGCGAAACTACGTAATGCACGTGAACTCGTTGCAGCAGCAAACAAAATCGAAGACTTATTGCAATTGATGTTCTTCGTTGCAACTCGTGTACCTTTAAATATTGAAGTGAAACAAAAATTTTTAGAGCACGACGAGTTTGAAGATCACTTACAAGAGTTAATGAGCTATTTGATGAATCAATCTGCTGAACAGCAAATTGAGCAAACGCTGCATGACAGTGTAAAACGCCAAATGGAAAAGAACCAACGTGAATACTTTCTAAATGAAAAAATGAAGGTCATTCAACGTGAACTTTCCGATATGAATGGCGGTGCGGAAGATGACGTTGCAGAAATTGAAAAACGTCTTGCGGAAGCAGATTTACCTGAGCACGTACGTAAAAAAGCTGAAGCTGAGTTTCGTAAGCTGAAAGCGATGCAACCTGCTTCAAGCGAAGCTGCTGTTGTTCGCAACTATCTAGAAGTTATTTTAGATACGCCTTGGAATAAAGCCAGCAAGGTCAGTATTAACCTTGCGAAAGCACAGGAAATTCTTGATACAGATCATTACGGCTTAGATGACGTAAAAGATCGTATTGTTGAATACTTGGCAGTTCAGTCTCGTGTTAAAAAACTCAAAGGTCCGATCCTATGTTTGGTTGGTCCTCCAGGTGTTGGTAAGACTTCACTCGGTGAATCAGTTGCAAAAGCAACAGGTCGTGAGTTTGTCCGTATGGCACTCGGTGGTGTACGTGATGAAGCCGAGATTCGTGGTCACCGTCGTACTTATATTGGTGCGATGCCAGGTAAGATCGTGCAGTCATTGACGAAAGTCGGTGTCAAGAACCCATTGTTCTTACTCGATGAAATCGACAAGATGGCACAAGATTACCGTGGTGATCCTGCTTCAGCGTTGCTTGAAGTACTTGATCCATCACAAAACAGCAAGTTCAATGACCATTATTTAGATCTTGACCTTGACCTTTCAGAAGTGATGTTCATCTGTACTGCAAACAGCATGAATATTCCTGAGGCCTTGCTGGATCGTATGGAAGTCATTCGTCTTCCGGGTTATACCGAAGATGAAAAAGTGAATATTGCTGAACGTTACCTTGTTCCAAAAGCGATCAAGAACAATGGTTTACGTGCAAAAGAATTGACTGTTCACGAAGAGGCAATCCGCGACATCGTACAACGTTATACACGTGAAGCGGGTGTTCGTAGTTTAGAGCGTGAAGTGTCTAAAATTGCCCGTAAAGTCGTGAAAGAAGCGGTGAGCAAGAAGTCTAAAAACTTACAGATTGACGTGACTTCAGCCAATCTTCCTGAATACTTAGGTCCACATAAGTTTGACTTCGGTATTGCAGAAGATGAAGCACAAGTGGGTCGTGTTAATGGCTTGGCTTGGACCTCTGTCGGTGGTGAATTACTTACCATTGAAGTTGCAGCAGTCAAAGGTAAAGGTAAATTCATTACTACTGGTTCACTTGGTGATGTAATGAAGGAATCAATTACCGCTGCGATGACTGTAGTACGTACGCGTGCTGATGAATTGGGAATTGAAGCATCACGTTTTGAAGAAACAGATGTGCATGTTCACTTGCCTGAAGGCGCAACGCCAAAAGATGGTCCATCTGCTGGTTTAGCCCTGACCACTGCCCTTGTGTCGGCATTTACAGGTATTCCGATTCGTCCAGATATCGCGATGACAGGTGAAACCAGTTTAGGTGGTCGCGCGATGCGTATTGGTGGCTTAAAAGAGAAACTTCTTGCGGCTCACCGTGGTGGAATCAAACTGGTGTTTATTCCACAAGATAACGTCCGTGATTTGGCTGAAATTCCTGACAATGTCAAAGAAGGATTAGAAATCAAAGCAGTGAAAAGCATTGATGAAATTCTACCTTTAGCACTGACAGATACACCAAAGCCTTTGCCAAAGACACCGATTGTAAAACCAGTCGAAGAAGCAAAAGCAGCACGTCACTAATCAGTAAATGATTGGACATAAAAGAGAGCTTCGGCTCTCTTTTTTTGTTACACAATATGGTTGAAAAATAACCAACATGCGGCATAATAAAATAGAGTCGATAAAAACAAAGGCTAAATTTGACTCATGAACTCATTTTAGCGCCATCCGAACTCCAGACGGATGGCACTTTGATCGCAGCTCATACGCGTTTTGAGCTGCGTTTTTTATGACTATGCTACAACTGCTTTTTGTATTTTTTATGACTAGATAAACCATACTTACCTGCATGTAACAAAGAACAGCGTTTATAATAGGGCTCATTTCCTCAAGCACACACGCCTATGAAAATCCGCATTCTCACCATTGGTCAAAAAATGCCTGCTTGGGTGTTAACTGGATTTGAAGACTATTTCAAACGTATCCAGCCCTTTGTACAAACACAGGTGATTGAGCTTCCAATGGCAAAGCGTGGCAAAAATGACTCTGAGGCAGATATTTTGAAATACTGTCAAATTGAAGGTGAAAGTATTCTAAATGCACTCAAATCCAATGAAACCTTGATTGCTTTAGAAGTAAATGGTCGTGAGCTGAGTACGGAAAAGTTAGCTGATACGATGAAACAATGGATGCTTGAAGGCAATGATATTGCGATTGCAATTGGTGGTCCTGATGGGCATTCCGATGCTGTTCGTAAAGCTGCTGCTTGGCATTGGTCATTGTCAAAACTGACCATGCCGCACCCAATGGTACGTATTCTACTGATTGAGCAACTTTATCGTGCCATGAGTATTAATCATAACCACCCGTACCATCGTGCTTAAAACTGTTCTAATTTTAGAACAACATGTTGAAATTTAAGGGCTATCACTGCAGTACTGAATTTGTCAGGATAATGGTGTATTCCCTTTCAGGTGTTTATTTATGGATCTGCAAACTTTACCCGGATTATTTATTTCTCATGGTTCGCCCATGCTGGCACTTGATCCAGAGCAAGTGGGTCCTGCACTGCATCGTCTGGGCAGTAACTTGCCGAAACCACAGGCCATTGTGGTGATGTCAGCGCACTGGGAAAGCCAAGCCTTAGAAGTCAACACTTCAACACGCCCAGAAACGTGGCATGACTTCCGTGGCTTTCCGCCTGAATTATATGACATTCGTTACCCTGCGGCAGGCGCACCAAAACTGGCAGAAGAAATCCTCTCGCGCTTTGCAACAGCGGGTATTTCTGCACATGCCAATAGTACCCGTCCACGCGATCATGGCGTCTGGATGCCGCTTTTGCACATGTATCCAGATGCAGATATCCCAGTGATTGAGATTTCACTCCCCCTTTATATGAGTGCTGATGACATTTACCATGTTGGAGAAGTACTCTCACCTTTACGAGAGCAACAAATTCTGTTGATCGGTTCAGGTAGTATTACTCACAATCTGGCTGAATTGTCATGGCATGCTGATGCCGATGTACCCGCATGGGCCAGTACTTTCCGTAATACAGTGGTCAGTAAACTCAGTCATCAAGATTACGATGCGGTACTAGATTGGCCATCTTTGCCTTATATTGAGCGTAATCACCCGAGCCTTGAGCACCTTGCGCCACTATTCTTTGCAATGGGTACAGGTCATCGTTTCAATATTGTACATAGCAGCTTCTCGATGGGCTCGTTGGGTATGGATATTTATCGTTTTGATTAAATAACCAACTACATCACATAAAAATAAAATGGGCTTGCTCAAAATAACGGCAAGCCTATAAATCTGCTATATTTTTCCAAAATTTTACAAATAGAAACATTTAACAAACTTAATTGCTAAAAGGATGACATGTTCTCTTTTTAAGAATCCTTTAAGCTTATGTCTGTTATTTATTTATCGTTGTTTTGAATATGAAAATCAAATATTTAGTTCTTGCATTACTTCCGCTTTCTTTAATGGCGTGCCAAACTGTGCAAAATGTAACTGATAATGTAATTTCTCAAATTAATACAACTGCTGCAAAAAACCTAACTGAATATAATTGGACCTACCAAGGTTCTAAAGCATCTAAACCTTTAGTGTTATCTTTTAACGCTGACCAAAAACTTGCAATCCAAACTGGCTGTAACAACCAAGGCGGTACTTGGGCTGTTGAAAACAACAAGATTGTAACGTCCCCGCTTGTATCAACAATGATGGCTTGTGCTGATGATTTAATGCAGCAAGAGCGCTTATCTGCTGACATCTTCAGCGAGAAAAAAGTACCATTTGAAATCAGCACAGTAAATGGTCAAGCAATTTTGACTGTTACTGATGCCAAAGGTCAAAAGCATGTATTTACAGGTGCAAAAGTGGCAAATAGCAACGTATTAACTAACTACACTTGGTCATATCAACCTGCTAATACTAAACGTCCAATCGTATTAAGCTTCTTAGCCAATGATCGCTTATCTGTAGACACAGGTTGCAACCGTTTAAATACATCATGGAAAATTGAAAATGGTTTAATCGCTACAGGTGATGGTGCATCAACCATGATGGCATGTGAACCAGCATTGATGGCGCAAGAAAAATTCGCGGGTGATCTTCTACAAAAACGTCAAATCGCGTTTGAAGTAAATACAGCCAACCCAGAGCAACCAACATTGGTAATCGCGGATGCTAAAGGTCAAAAATATACTTTCGTTGGTAAAATGACCCCAGAAGCAAAATACCAGTCTGAAGGTAAAACAGTTTTCTTAGAAATTTCACCTGAAACTAAATCTTGCACAGGCGTGGCACCACAAACTTGTATGCAAGTTCGTGAAATCAAATATGATGACAAAGGTTTAAAAACTTACGCAGATAAAAACTGGTCATTGTACTACGGTCAAATCGAAGGTTTTGAACACAACCCACAACAACGTGTGATTGTACGTGTTAAACGTTTTGACATTAAAAACCCTGCTGCTGACCAATCAAGCATTGCAGACGTACTCGATATGGTTGTTGAGCAAGAGATTGTGAAAAAACCATAATTTCATTCAGAAATAAAAAAATCCGATGCTTTGTCATCGGATTTTTTATGGGAAGCCCCCTCTTTATTAAAGAGGGATTTCGTACGATTTTTAATAAATACCCTGCGCTAAAATTGCATCAGCAACTTTTACAAAACCTGCAATATTCGCCCCATCAACATAGTTAATTGAGCCATCTTCCTGAGTCCCGTATTTGACACAGTTACGATGGATCTCTTTCATAATCGCATGTAAGCGCTCATCAACCTGTTCAAATGACCAACCCAAGCGATTGGCATTCTGCGACATTTCCAAACCTGAAGTTGCTACCCCACCTGCATTCGATGCTTTACCTGGTGCATACAGGATTTTCGCTGCAATAAATTTTTCAACCGCTTCAAGTGTAGATGGCATATTCGCGCCTTCTGCTACGCAAATCACGCCATTCGACAATAACGTTACTGCATCTTCAGCATTCAGCTCATTTTGTGTTGCACAAGGTAGAGCAATATCGATTGGGATATGCCACGGCGTTTTGCCTTCGAAATATTCAAAACCATGCTTTGATGCAAATTCTGACATCCGACCACGTTGAACATTTTTCAATTCCATCACTTCATCGAGCAAAGCCTTAGTGAAGCCATTCTTTAAATAGACCGTACCATTTGAATCAGACAAAGTCACAACTTTAGCGCCTAAGAACATCGCTTTTTCTGCGGCATATTGCGCCACATTGCCTGAACCTGAAATCGATACGGTTTTATTGGAAAAACTATCGCCACGAGTTTTCAGCATTTCCTCTGCAAAATACACTGTGCCATAGCCTGTTGCTTCAGGGCGAGCCAATGAACCGCCAAATGAAATCCCTTTACCTGTAAATACGCAAGATGTGTCGTTACTTAACTTTTTCATCATGCCTGTCATATAGCCAACTTCTCGACCACCCACCCCAATATCCCCAGCAGGAATATCGGTATTTGAGCCTAGATGACGGTATAGCTCCAGCATCAAAGCTTGGCAGAAGCGCATGATTTCTGCTTCAGATTTACCTTTAGGGTCAAAATCCGAACCGCCTTTACCACCGCCCATTGGCAGAGTAGTTAGCGCATTTTTAAAGGTTTGCTCAAAGCCTAAAAACTTTAAAATGGACAAATTCACAGAAGGATGGAAACGCATTCCCCCTTTGTATGGACCAATTGCAGAGTTGTATTGAACGCGGAAACCACGATTGACATGGGTCTGACCTTGGTCATCCATCCACGATACACGGAATTGAATCGCTCGCTCAGGTTCAACCAGTCTTTCTAGCAAGCCATATTGAGCATATTTCGGATTTTTCTCAATGAATGGCCACAAGCTGGTCATCACTTCTTCGACCGCTTGCAAAAATTCAGGTTGATATGGATCTCTAGCTTTAACATAATCCAGAAAGTCATTTAAGCTATTGTATTTCAACATTCACCCCCGAGCTTGTGATTTATCTTGGTGCTAAAAATGCACCAAAATAGAGTTTCCATCTATTAAATACAGATTACTATTTCATCACAATATTATTTTTAAGCTTAACTATTTTTATTAATTAAAATCATTTACTTATGTTAATAAATATTCATTATTTATATAATAAATGAAGGTCAAAAATGTAGAAAAAGTCACATTCCAACAGGAAAGCAGATTTATCTGAAAACTTAATTGCACTAAAAAACATCAATAAAAGCACTATTTATAAGCACAACCTATTTTCAACGCTACGGATATTTTTCGATTGCTTCGCCGCGATAAATCATTATTTGCTATACTAAGCTCCCTGTTTTTTTGCTTCATCTTCGATACATGTCCCCAACTGCACAACATGCGCTTATTGTCCAAATTGACCAACTGTTACCACAAACACAATGTGGTTTATGCGGGCATCGTGATGGCTGCTTACCTTATGCAAAATCGATTGCAGAGGGTGAGGAAGCCAATAAATGTGTGCCTGGTGGACAACCTGTTGCAGATGCACTGGCAGCCTTGTTAGAACGCCCGCAACTCAAAGCTGAACCCAGCGTTTGGGATATTCAACTGGATGGTCGACCACAACGGATCAAAGCTGTGATTCGTGAAGATGAATGTATTGGCTGTACCAAATGTATTAGTGCCTGCCCTGTCGATGCGATTATTGGTAGTGGAAAATTAATGCACAGTATTTTGACTGACCTGTGTACGGGTTGTGAGTTATGCATTCCACCTTGTCCAGTCGACTGCATTGATCTGGTTGAAGATACCCAACCTTTACCCACCACAACGCAACGTACGGCTGAACAGGATGATTTAAGACATCGTTATTACGCGCATATCCAACGTGAAGAAAAACGTCGCTTGAGCCGTAAAGGGCCAATTGTACGTGCTGAAATTGATGTGGAGTTTTTCGCCCAATTTTCTCAGGCGCTCAATAATGTCCCCGTGATAACCTTGGCGGATAAGCCGAAAGAAAACACCACACTCGATGCGAAAACAACAATCGAACTTGCAAAAGTACGCACCCAGATTAAAAAACTTGAAAAACAACTCAGTGTTCGTGCTGATGAATCAAAGCAAGCCCAATTAATTGCTTTACAACAACGTCTAACTGAGTTGCAGGAGGTCTAAATGTCCGTAAAAAATATGACTAAAAAGCAGATCCAGACCTTTTTTGAACGTTTACGTGAACAGAGACCACATCCTCAGACCGAGCTGAACTATTCCTCTCCTTTTGAGCTACTGATTGCAGTATTGCTGTCTGCTCAAGCAACTGATGTCAGCGTCAACAAAGCCACGGATAAACTCTATCCTGATGCCAATACCGCTCAAGCCATTTTAGACCTCGGAATTGATGGTTTAAAATCATATATCAAGACCATTGGCTTATATAATTCTAAAGCTGAAAACGTGATTAAAACCTGCCGAATTTTGGTGGATCAATATCAAGGTCAAATTCCAGAAACACGTAAAGAATTGGAAGCCCTCCCCGGTGTAGGACGTAAAACGGCGAACGTGGTACTGAATACTGCTTTTGGTCAGCCGACCATGGCCGTTGATACGCACATTTTTCGTGTCGGTAACCGCACTGGTTTAGCTGTTGGAAAAAATGTTTTAGAAGTAGAAGATCGCTTGATTAAAGTAATTCCGAAAGAATTTATTATTGATGCCCATCACTGGCTGATCTTACATGGTCGTTATTGCTGTATCGCACGTAAACCGAAATGTGGTGAATGTATCGTTGCAGATGTCTGTAACTGGCCAGATCGGTTTGAATTTGGTGCAAGCAAACCAATCGCAATAAAAAACCTCAGTTAATCCTGAGGTTTTTTTTGCTGTTGCAGTTTTGGATGTAATTGGCGAGCTTTACCATTTTTTCTATTTTCCAAGGCTTGTTGCTGTTGCACATGACGCAGCATTTTCTGACTTTGGTACAAAAGAAATAACAGTAAAACGATGCTGAAAATGACCACTAAAATCAAAACAACTTTTAGCATGAGCTTCCTCCAAATAAAAAGAGCTCTGTATTCAGAGCTCTTTTAAAATCTGCAACTTAAATTATTTATCTAAGATTGCAAATAAATCAGCTTGAACGTTTTCGATGGCACGTAAACCATCTAGCTTGTCATAAGTTGGTGCATTTTCACCAGAAGCAGCACGACCTTGATAGAAACCAACCAATTGCTCAGTTTCGCTATGGTAAGACCCAAGACGCTTACGAATCGTTTCTTCTTGGTCATCTGGGCGTTGCACTAGGTCTTCACCTGTTTCATCATCTTTACCTTCCACTTTTGGTGGATTGTAAACAATGTGATAAACACGACCCGATGCAGGGTGCTGACGACGACCAGAAAGACGTTGCACGATTTCTTCGTCAGGTACAGCAATCTCAATCACGTGATCAATGCTAATTCCAGCTGTTTCTAATGCTTCAGCTTGTGGAATTGTGCGCGGGAAACCGTCAAAGATACAACCATTTTCACAGTCAGGCTGAGCAATACGTTCTTTAACCAAGCCAATAATCAGTTCATCAGAGACTAAACCGCCTGATTCCATGACGCTTTTCGCTTTTAAGCCAAGTTCAGTACCTTCACGAATTGCAGCACGGAGCATATCACCGGTTGAAATTTGTGGGATATTGTAGCGCTTACAGATCAACTGAGCTTGAGTACCTTTGCCTGCCCCAGGTGGTCCGAGTAAAATAATGCGCATAAAAGAACATCCTCATTTAAAAACAATAAATCTTAAATTGAGCAATATCATACAGACTTATCACTCAACCAACATCAAATTAATTATAAGAAAGCAACAAATAAGTGAATTAAACCAGCAAAGAAACCAGTCACCCCACCGAGTACAATTAAGATCCACTCATCTTCTTGGAACGCAGGACGCAATAAGTTTTGGAACTCTTTCGGTGTTAGTTCACGGATGCGGTCTCTAAACATTTGAAAGATCTTCTGCGCACGACTTGCATTCAAAGCTGGGTCACATACTGGTCCCATGGTAATTTCAATTGAGCGATCAATCAAGTCGGTCTTGAGTCTAGCATATTCTCTTGGCCCTAATGAAAGCTGCAATGAGGTTCTGACCAGTGGAGTTTCCATAATTTCATTGATATGACGCTTGACAATACGACGAGTTTTGTCTTTTCTACTACCATACATCATTTCAGTCATGATGGACTTTAAGGTAATTAAATCTTCAGTCACTACACTGGCAAATACATCGGAAACCTCTTCCTGACGCTTCATAAATGCGCCTTGAACGTTGTAAGTACCAATCTTTAACACAGGCACAATCCAAGGAAATTTGCGGTCTTTGGTCAGACGAAAAATCTGCGGATAACGAATATAGTGTGGTTCAATCGGATTGAAGACCATCCAGATCGCAATCCAGTTGGTTAAAAAGCCCCAGATTGCTGCCCAAAACGGAACCGTCCAGTGCCATGGCACTACAAACCAAACGATCATTTGGAATATACCAAAGAACATCCCTATTAATGCACTGATATGCCAAATAAAATTAATTTCTTTCTGACCCACTTTCAGGAACATGCGTACCATTAAACGGCGGTCACCTTCCATTTGGCTCACCACCATTTCACGCATGTCCACCAGTGACTCAACGTTCATGGTCAGCTCAGTCACAAGTTCCCTAAGTGTCGTGGGTAACTGTTTATGTGCTTGCGCGTAGATACGACGCTTAATCGAATAAGGTAGGTTTTCCCAAAGTACAGCATTACGATCAATCATCACTTCATCAATCAGATGCTCAAGCTCAAACCCTACCTGCTCACCGATGATCATCGCCATATCTTCTGGATCCATTGCTTCTAAAAACTCTCGCAATGAACCCAATTTAGATAGCGTGTTATCAGTGATGATGCCTGAAATACGTCCAGCTTTACGTGGCACAATTCCTTGCCAACCGACAGGTAATGGTCCTAAATGGAAGCCCCAAAAGTTGATTGGGTAAAATACCATTTTCAATGCCATCCATACGTGTGCCCATGTTACAAAGGCGGTCACAGGGATGATACTCAAGACTGCCAGATGGTCAGGTCGATTTAGGAAAATCTGCCACAATTCATTGACGTAATCAAACATGCATGACTCTCTGAATTATTGATACATGATGGCCTATAAAAGGATGAACGTTAATTTCCTCTTACAAACCAAAACTTAAGGTATAAGAAAACTGAAGGACAGGTTCTGATTTTTTCACAGTATTGCCATTCCCATCTTCTATTTTTTCGCGTACTCCTGCGCCTACACTGAATGTGCTGATACGCTCACTATTCAACCAGACATAAGCAAGATCGGCACCAACACCCAAGTTGCCCTTTTGTTTACCCCCATAGTTCTTACTGTCTAAATGTCCTGCATAGACACCAAGGTAATAACCATTTTTATCGGTACCAGTTAAGTAGTACGGGTAACGGAATCCAATTTGTCCACCGGGTTCATTGTCATCATTTAAAAATGCACCCGCTTTGGCGTAGGCAATCCCATACGGATTTACCCATTCAAGGTTGGCATGTAATAATTTCTTAGTAAAACCTGCACCTACATTCCACGTTGAAACGTTTGCATCTTTTAATTTAGGCTCAGGCTTAAACGGATTTTCGTCAGCATGGGCAAAACCAGTAAGTGTTAAAACCGATAATAAAAGGCAAATTTTTCTCATTATTTTCTCCATTTTCCCTAAGAGTGTATTGGAAAATCCTATTTCAAACTGTTTGTGACTTTAACAGAATTATTTTGCTTCTAATATACAAGACCATACAATTTTAATGTCTGCAAAGTCAAAAGCTGTCGCAGCATCATTTGCATGATTTGTTGAAAATTCTACAGTATGATCATGCAACTTACGTTAAAATGCGTAGCCTTTGTATTCTCTCCATCTTGTAATTAAGTCGACACCCTATGAAACAGCACTTTCCTTTAAAAAATATGCAACAAGAAAAGCGCATTTATAAGGGTCGAATCTTTTTTGCAATCTTTGTCGTGGCGATTTTTCTACTTTTATTGATCTGTCGTTATGCATATTTACAGATCGTTCATTACGATGATTTTACAACGGCATCAGATAAGAACCGTATTCGCTTACAGCCATTAGCACCCGCTCGTGGCTACATCTACGATCGTAACGGCGTGCTATTAGCAGATAACTATCCAGTTTTCACTGCAACACTGAGTCGTGCCGATGTCAGCGATATTGATGACACCATTACCCGTCTCATTCCAATTCTGGGCTTGACCCAAGATGATGTTGACCGCTTTAAAAGCCGTGTCAAAACTGCACGTAAAACTGAACGCCTTGCGATCAAATTGAATTTGACTGAAACCGATATTGCCAAATTCAGTGAAGTGAAATATGCCTTTCCTGGGGTCAAAATTGAAACCCAAATGACCCGCTACTATCCACATGGTGAATTGTTTGCGCATGTGATTGGTTATGTGGGGCGTATCAATGATAAAGAACTCAAGTCTATTGATAAGGATTTATATGCGGGTACCAACCTGATTGGTAAAATTGGGGTCGAAAAAAGCTATGAAGACCTGTTGCATGGTATTCCTGGCTATGAATCTGTTGAAGCCGATGCACACGGCAATGTACTACGTAATTTAGGTCGCCAAAATCCAGCGCGTGGTAATGATCTGTATTTATCACTTGATTACGGTTTACAAACTATTGCCGCAAAACAATTGGCAGATCGCCGTGGTGCAATTGTAGCCATGGACCCACGTACAGGTGAAATCCTCGCATTGGTCTCCAGCCCAAGTTTTAATCCAAACCTCTTCGTGACAGGAATTAGTTCCAAAGACTATAGTGGACTGCGTGACAACCTCGATCAACCGCTTTATAACCGTGCGGTTCAGGGGGCATATCCACCAGGTTCAACCATTAAACCAATGTTTGGTTTAGGTGGTATTCATTATGGTCTCGTCGATTGGAGCACTGCAATTTCCGATCCAGGTTATTTCTCATTGCCTGGTGACAGTCACCGCTTCCGTGACCATAAAAAAACGGGTCATGGTTCAGTGAACATGCATAAAGCTCAAATTGTGTCCTGCGATACCTATTTCTATGTCCTGTCCTATCGCATGGGCATTGAGAAAATGAATGACTGGATGCGCCAATTTGGCTTTGGTGAAAAAACTGGAGTTGATTTACCAAGTGAAAGCACAGGTCTCTACCCGAGTCCTGAATGGAAAATGCGAACGCGTAAATCCAAATGGCTAAAAGGTGAAACCATTTCAGTCAGTATCGGGCAAGGGGCATTTACCTCTACACCTTTACAACTTGCTATGGCAACTGCGATCACAGCCAATAAAGGTTCACATGTCACACCACATGTACTCAGAGAAACCAAAGGTGCCAAAAAATTTAGTGTCCATAACGCGCCTGATGGCAAAATTAATTTCAATGGTACAGAACAAGATTGGATCAACATGCATGATGCAATGGTGGATGTGATTCAATCTGGTACAGGTCGTGGTATTAAAGGTGGTTTGCAATATTCAATCGCAGGTAAAACAGGGACAGCCCAAGTCAAGAGTATTGCTCAAGGTAAACGTTATAACGAAGCAGCACTTTCATCTCGACAATGGGACCATGGCTTATTCGTTGGTTTTGCGCCTGCCGATAATCCTGAAATTGCCATTGCCGTGGTTTGGGAAAATGGTAAACATGGCGGTTCAGCTGCCCAACTAGCACGTCCAATCTTTGACTATTGGCTGGTGACACGTAAAAAGAATCCACTTCGTCCAGCTAGCCATCAAGTCAGTGGAGGCTTAATGACTGCGGGAATTAAACCAGGTGAACTACCAAGCAGCAGTGTTGCAACCACGGCAACACAGAATGGCCAAGCAGCATCTACACCCGTCGCTTCATCCGCTCCAGCTTCTACACCTGTTGCACCAGCAACAGGTGCTCAACCTACGGATGGAGTGACTGAATAATGAAAAATCAATTACGTATCATCGGTGGTAACTGGAAACGCCGTACTTTACCCTTTGCCAGTATTGATGGTTTACGTCCAACACCAGATCGTGTCCGTGAAACACTATTCAACTGGTTGATGTGGGATATTCAAAACGCACAGGTTTTAGACTTGTGCAGTGGCTCTGGTGCATTAGGTTTCGAAGCGCTTTCTCGTGGAGCTGCAAAAGTCGTAATGATTGAACCGAATCCAACACAAGCCAAAGTCTTAAAAGACAATATTCAACTGCTAAAAGCGGAAAATTGCCAACTGCATGTTGCAACGGCACAGCAAGCTTTAAAAAAATTAAACGCAAGTTTTGATGTGGTGTTTCTTGATCCGCCCTATAGTCTAGATTTATGGCAAGAGTTAGCTGAGCTGGCTAACCCAATGATTGCAAACCATGCTTATATTTATGTAGAAGCAGATCGAGATTTAGCTCAACTCACCCTACCGCCTACTTGGCAGAAAATAAAAGAAACCAAAGCAGGTATGGTCAGAGCCGGTTTATATCAAAAAGTCAGTTAAAAAATCCGTAACCAGAAAAATCGAATCAATTGCCCTCGGTCAAAGGGAAAACTGGAAAGATATTCATAGCCAATTCGATTGGTCTGGTTCAACTGATACATCATGCCATAACCGACTGAAATCGAAAAATCATCCAGTGACAGGCTAGTGGTATCGCCTGTCAACATCTTATGGTTAAACTGATTGGTTTGATAAGCCGTATAGTTATAGACACGCCAACGTTCATTTTGAAAAAATTGGTTATGCAAAACTGAATATGCTGTTTTCATTTCAGGATAAGCAGCATCAAACATATGTTCTGTATCTTCGCTCGGCTCTGCAAAAAAATCATAATCATCCGCATAAGCTCCAGCAGAGAGACCAATCAAAAAACAGAATAAAAAAGGGTGCTTAATGTACATAACAAGATGTGTTGATGACTTTCCTATTTAGCATACCGCTAAAAATCATTTTTTATCAATCAATTGAATGTTTTTATCTACTATTTACAAACTGCTGTTTAAAATAACCACTCCATACGGCGACCATCTGGAATTATATGGGGACTCCCCCTTCAAAGCTCGTTTCCTTGATTACCTGCAGCGCTATAAATTATAGGGTACACAGGCATCAACAATCACACAGCCGCGCTTTTCTTATTTTCATTTTACATCCAGTCTATTTAACTTTTGTACAATTAGATATGCAGAGTAAAAAAATATTAATTTTTATCGTGTTAGACATAAATAATTAATTTATAAAATTCACCTTATATACAATAATAGCACCTTTAAAATTCTACTCTATCGATCATGAAGCTTTTGTACTTGCTCATTGCCACCGTGAGCTTAACCGGTTGTATCTTTGGGAAATCAAGCGAAGTAAAACGCGCTGAAAAAGTCCTACAGAGTTTTCAATGTAACAATATTGAATCCAATGAGTTAGCAACTTCTTCTATTTCAAATTTTTATCAACAATCACTGGCGGCGAATAAAGACAAAGCAGCATCTTATATTGAACAATATAAGAATGGTGAAGATCTCTTTGACATTCCGCTCGATGAAGTTGTACAACAAAAATATCAATTATATAAGCAAGCATGTCAGGCACTCGGTGGCGTCTCTACAGCCAAAGGAACAATTGCAGTAAAGGCCACTGAGTAACAGCAATAAAACTTGCCTGACTGTATTTAGGATACAGTATGATCGAACAACAACTGAGTTTAAAACATTATATTGCACTGGCGATTGTGCTTCTGGTGGTTGCAATTGCAAGTATTCAACCGCTTGAGTTTGAGGCTTATCTACTACACCAAGCGGGTACCGTGTTGATGCTCATCGCCCTCATCGTCACGATGAAAAAGATTGGCATCAGTTTTTATAGTTTTTGCCTCTATCTGGGCTTTCTTTTGATCCATATCTTAGGGGCACACTACCTCTACTCTTATGTGCCTTATAATGAATGGATTGAAAGCCTTTTTCACTTTGACTTAAATCAAACCATGGGTTGGTCACGTAATATGTATGATCGACTGGTGCATTTTGCTTACGGTCTATTACTCTATCCTTTTTTCTATCGCTGTTTTCAAGTCTGGTTACCAACTGCCAAACCTTTGACCCTATTTCTGCTGGTTATCCAGTTTGTCATGGCATCGAGCATGTTTTATGAACTGATCGAATGGTGGATCGCCATTGGTTTATCACCTGAAGATGCTGAAAACTATAATGGCCAACAAGGCGACGTGTGGGATGCCCACAAAGATATGTTCCTTGCAACCATCGGAGCACTGCTAATCGGTATTATTCAACTGCTCAAACAAAAAACGCCTATTCAAAAATAGGCGCTATTCTCAATATGAATACCAATTAAATAATAGAATGTTGCAATACCGTAAGCTGGTCTAAAGGATCGGCTTTAATGGTCTGAGCATAATCCAGATTTGTTAAATCAGCGTTTGCTGAATGACTGATTGTAGGAGATGAGTTTTGCCCTGTAAGCAATTGGTTCAAAACCTCATCCAACTGATTTGATGTTGGTTCTGGAGAAGATAATAAGCTGCTTAAGCCCAATTTTTCAGTGTTGGTCGATTCAGAAACAGGTTCAGCTTGCTGGGTTTGCAAGGCTTCCAAATCAACCGTATCTGCCAAAGATGCTTTCGCTACAGCAGGTGCAAGCACATTAAAACTAAATGCATCACTCGTCTCACTAATATTCCCTGCTGCATCAGTCAGGGTTAAGGTGATTTTATGCGCCCCTACACTCAAATCCTGCTTAACTTCAAAACTCCATCTGCCATTATCCCCGACTGTTACCGTACCAATCGGTTGACCATTGTCATAAATCGTCAGGACGGCTTTTGCTTCGCCCACACCTGCCAAAGTCGGTTTGCTATCATCGGTATCACCTCCCGCAGCGATCGCCCCTTTTACTGCACCGACATCATCCATGACCGTTTGCAAAATAGGTTTATTGGGCGCAATGGTATCTTTTGTCCCGACCACATCGGAAGCTTCGGAACGGTTCCCTGCAGCATCAATGATATAGACTTTACCTACATTTTTATCGGTTAAAGCTGATGAAAGTGTAATGCTAAATTTTCCATCCGCACCAACAGTACCTGAACCATACAGCGTTTTCCCATCTGCACTTCTAATTTCAATTTTACTATTTGCTTCCGCTGTCCCTACCACCGAATCACCTGCTGCATTGATTTCAGCAACCGCTTTATCTGGCGCAATAGTGTCCTTTCCAGCAGTAATCTCAAGTGGCTTGGACTGGTTGCCAGCAGCATCTTCTACAATGATGGTTGCCTTTTTATCTGTGGCTAATGCGGGTGAAAGTGTAATCTGAAATTTACCCTGCGCATCTGTGACTCCACTGCCAATGATTTTTCCATCCGCATCTTTGATCTGTACCTTGCTATTCGCCTCTGCTCGACCTTGAATTGAGGAACCTTCCTTATTTACATCCACAAAAGGTTGATCAGGAGGCAAAGTATCTTTTCCGGCAATCACTTTAGAAGGTGTCGATTTGTTTCCTGCAGCATCTTCGGCAACCACTGTTCCGCCTTTGTCACTGGTTAATACAGGTGAAACTTTTATCGAATACAGTCCTTCTTTATTCGCAATCACGGTACCTAATAGTTTTCCATCAGCATCATAAATCGAGACTTTTGCATTGGCTTCTGCCTTGCCAGTAACAATTGTGCCATCTGCATTAAGTTGTGCTGTCGGCGCATCTGGTGCAATGGTATCTTTATTTCCCGTCACGACAGCTGCTTTAGAGGCATTGCCAGAACTATCGATCGCGGTCACGCTGACCTTGCCACCATTCACCAAAGGCTGATCCAGCTTAATCGTGTAATTTCCTTCGGCATCGGCTTGAGTCGTAGCAATCACTTTCCCCGCAGCATCCTTAATTTCGATTTTGGCCTTAGCTTCGGTTTTACCCGTAATGGTTTGTGTATCTGTACCCAAATTCGCTGTCGGTGTCCCTGGTGGTGTTATATCAATCGGTTGGTTACTACTTTTATTTTTATCGTCATCATCATCTTTTACTGCCCATAAATACACACCTTCTGCGACTAAAGCAGCCAAACCCACTTTCCATAATTGGGATTTACTAATCGCAGAATCATGATCAACATTTTGAGGCTGAGAAACTGGTGTAGTAACTGCATCAGTATATGCAAATTGGGTCAATGAGGTCGCTGGGGCATAACGAACAAATTTACCCGAATCATCAAACTCTGCGACCGCATAAGTACCATCCACTTTTGCGAGTGCTAGGCTGTGTTCGGTTAGATTTTCATTACTATAAAAACCACTAACAACAATCTTTTCACCATTTTTTAGTGTAATGACAAGATCATTACCTTGCTTGATAATTGATTTAATATCTGCTTGATTTACACCAATCTGTACGATCGAAGGCTGGTCTAAAACCACACTTTTTAGTTGTGCATCTTGTAGGATATTCGAGTTTTTCTTTGAAAAAACAACAACTCTTGTCATTATTATGCTCACTTATCAATTATATTTTTAAATAATTCTTCGATTAATGAATAATTAAGTAATTCATCTTGCAAATAAAATATCAAATGATTGATATGACTACAATCTCTTCGATCAGAAGTTTTGTCATGTTTGTTTAATTCACCAAATATTCAAATCTAGCCAAGTATTTTCATAGAAATCAGCAGTAAGGCACATAAAAAAACCAGCCCTATAGACTGGTTTTTCAAGATCATTTTACAGTTCCAATCATTAAAATTTTGGATCACGCATTTGTACCAATGTGCTATTTGCCTTTGCCAGACTATCGGTAATTTTACTGAGCACAGTCGGAATTAAACTCTCAGCCATTTGTGCAGCTTGCAAACCTAATTTCTCACCAAAAGTTGGACGTTTACGGGTATTAATCACATAAATATCATGCTTTGGTAATAGACTTAATAAATACTCATCTGAAGTTTGCAACTTATCTACCAAGTTCAGTTCACGGGCATCCTCACCATACCAGTGCTCGCCTGTTGCCACTTTTGTAATATCCAGTTGAGGACGATATTTCTCAACAAAATGTTTAAATAAAGAATGGGTTTGCTGCAATTCTTCTTCAAACTTCGCCTTACCTTCTGGTGTATTTTCACCAAACATAGTCACGGTACGCTTGTATTCACCTGCGGTATATAATTCAAAATCAACATTATGTTGTTTTAACAAACGATTGAAGTTTGGCACTTGTGCGACCACACCAATCGAACCAACCACAGCAAACGGCGCAGAGATAATTTCGCTGGCAATACATGCCATCATATAACCACCACTGGCTGCAACCTTATCTACACAGATGGTGACGTGAAAGCCTGCATCACGTAAACGCACCAATTGAGCTGCTGCAAGACCATAGCCATGCACCATTCCACCAGGACTTTCCAAGCGAACAACAACACGGTCATGCCCTGCTTTGGCAGTCGCTAAAATCAGGGTAATTTCTTCACGAATAGTATCTACGGCAGAAGCTTGGACATCCCCTTTAAAGTCGAGGACATAGATTTTTTGATCATTCTTTTTGCGGATCTTGGCTTCTTTGGAAAGTTGTTGAACAAGTTGTAATAACTCCAAACGAGATGCTGTCGTTTGCGCAATTCTTTTTCTTTGTTCATTCACACGCGCATTTAAATGACTAATACGAATTTCAGCAGGAAACTTAGGTAAATGGAATAACATGAAGTATGTGCTCTATAAGTTCGGCGTTATTGTTCTAAGATGTGGTCTGCTCAATAAAAATTCAATAGCGATTTTGCAAAATAGATTCATTTTCATTTATATATAAAAAAAGAGTCCGAAGACCCTTTTTTATATAACCCTAAAAAATTAACCAAAACGCCCTGTAATATAAGCTTCAGTCAATTGATGATCAGGCTGAGTAAACACTTTTTCAGTCGAGTTCACTTCAATCAGGTCACCCAAATGGAAGTAAGCTGTACGGTCAGAGACACGCGCCGCTTGTTGCATAGAGTGGGTGACGATCGCAATGGTGAATTGTTCTGACAATTCTGAGATCAATTCTTCAATTTTTGCGGTCGCAATTGGATCGAGTGCCGAACATGGTTCATCCATCAAAATCACTTCTGGACTCACCGCAATGGTACGTGCAATACATAAACGCTGTTGCTGACCACCTGATAAACCAGTGCCTGGCTGACTCAAACGATCTTTGACTTCATCCCATAAGCCCGCTTTACGTAAACTGTTTTCCACGATTTCTTCTAAATCATATTTATCACGTGCCAGACCATGTAGTTTCGGGCCATAAGCAACATTGTCAAAAATTGATTTTGGGAATGGGTTTGGCTTTTGGAACACCATGCCTACTTGCGCACGCAATAACACCACATCAAGGTTTGGATCATAGATATCTTGATCATCCAAAGTCACCTTACCTGTCACACGGCAGCTATCAATCGTGTCATTCATACGGTTTAAAGTCCGTAAGAACGTTGATTTACCACAACCCGATGGGCCAATAAATGCAATCACCTCATTCTGGTAAACATCAAGGTCGATGCCTTTGATCGCCTCAGCGTCACCATAATAAACATGAACATCTTTGGTACTGATTTTCACTTCGCTCGTTTTTGGCTTTTTATTTGAAGAAGCCGTTTCAAACTGAGAGACAAATGCAGTATTTGATTGCTGAACTTGCGCTTCAGGTGACGTAAATTCTTTTTGCTGTGGATTCACTGATTTATCCTTTTCTACGGCGTTCATAATATCAATCGTATTCATTGTACTCTCCTCAATTACCAACGCACTTCAAATTTCTTACGGAGCCAAATGGCAAGGCTATTCAAACCAATCATTAACGCTAGTAAAACAATAATCGCTGCTGCAGTACGTCCTTCGAAGAAGTTACGTAATTCATTACCTTGCCATAAATACACTTGTACTGGCAATGCGGTTGCTTGATCGAGTGGTGTTGTCGGCACGCTTGCAACGAAAGCACTCATTCCGATTAAAAGTAATGGCGCAGTTTCACCCAGTGCATGTGCAACCCCAATGATCGCACCTGTCATAATGCCCGGTAACGCCAGCGGCAATACGTGATGAAAAATGGTTTGTACTTTCGACGCGCCTAGACCCAACGCGGCTTGACGAATCGAAGGCGGCACTGCTTTTAACGATGCACGTGTCGTGATAATCACGGTTGGTAAAGTCATTAAGCTCAGAACCAAACCACCGACCAGTGGTGCTGATAATGGCAATTGCATCCAGCCAATAAAGATAGCTGCACCGAGTAAACCAAATACAATTGAAGGAACCGCAGCCAAGTTATTAATGTTGACTTCAATAATGTCCGTCATCATGTTCTTTGGTGCAAACTCTTCAAGATAAATTGCACTCGCAACACCAATTGGAATCGAGATCACAATCACGATCATCATCATGAATAATGAACCCATGAATGCGCCGGCTAAACCACTTGTTGCAGGTGAACTACGAGAATCTGGACTAAAGAACAAGTTAGTATTGAAGGTACTTTTAATAATTCCTTCTGCTTTTAACTGATCTGCCAGTTGACGAACTTCTGGTTCAAGTTGTTGCTGATCATCTGGCAAACTACGGTCAATATTACCTGCTAACCATACATCTATATTGGCATCCGCTAAGAATTTGATCTCTTCTTTGCTTCCAATCAGTGCAGGGTTTTTAAGCACCATATCACGCAAACGGTATGCTTCAGAACTGGTATATAAACTGCTTAGATAATCACGTTGAGACTCTAATGCTTTATTTTTGGCAACGATGCCATTTACGATCAAGGCATCCCAATCCACCATCCCCATTTCAGTTTGCCAAGCGACCATGCGCTCTTCAAAGTGAGCTGGGGCTTCACCAACTGTTTGTTTTGGCTTCGCCCCAACATTAATGATCGCTGGATCAAAATAAACAGGAACTGTAATACTGCTTTGCCAAAAAGCAGGCAGACCTTTCGCCAAGATGCTACCAAATAGTAAGGCAACAAATGCCAGCGCGATCACAACCGCCGAGATACCGGCAAAGCGAAAGGTTTTTTCTTTCCGATGACGCTTAGCCAAAGAACTTTGGATCTTTCTTTTACGCTGCTCACGTTGTTCAGCAGCTACTTGAGGATCCAATAGGTTCGGATCCAGAGGAGATGTATTTGATGAACTCATTCGTATTGCTCACGATATTTACGCACGATGTACAGTGCAATAATGTTTAGACCCAAAGTAATCACAAACAGCGTTAAACCAAGGGCAAATGCCACCAGTGCTTGCGGGCTGGCAAAGTCAGTATCCCCCGTTAATTGCTTCACAATCGTGACGGTTACGGTTGAAACTGCTTCAAATGGATTTGCATGCAACAATGGACTGTTTCCTGCTGCAAGCACCACAATCATGGTCTCACCCACGGCACGGGATACGGCAAGTAAAAATGCCCCTGTAATCCCTGGTAGGGCAGCTGGTAGAACGACTTGACGAATCGTTTCTGATTTCGTTGCACCTAAACCCAAAGAACCATCACGTAATGCGCGAGGTACCTGAGTAATGATGTCATCGGATAATGAGGAGACGAATGGGATAATCATAATCCCCATTACAAAACCTGCGGTGAGTGCGCTGGTCGCATTAATATTGATGCCAACACTCTCACCCACCATTTTGAAGAATGGGCCAATCACCATTAAAGCGAATACGCCATAAACGATGGTTGGAATCCCTGCCAAAACCTCAATCGCAGGTTTTGCCCAAGAACGCAACCTTGGCGATGCATATTCAGCCAGATAAATCGCAACCAACAAGCCAATCGGTACCGCAACCAATAATGCGATACCACTGACCATCAAGGTTCCCCAAATCAGCGGTAAGATACCGTAACTGCCTTCTGCATTTCCTGAGGTGCTAAAACCTGGATTCCATTCAGTACCAAAGAAGAAATCAACTGGACTCACAAAATGGAAAAAGTGTAACGCTTCTCTCAACATCGATAAAACAATACCGATTGTTGTCAGGATTGCGACACCAGAACACAGAATCAATGCAACATTAATGGTTTTTTCGACTTGGTTACGTGCACGGAATTGTTGGCTCACATGACGCTTTGCCCACACTAAACCAGCCAGTCCAGCACTAATCACCACTGCAAGTTTTGCAAATGAGCCAATGGTCTGGAATTTAGCAAGTTGTTGCGCTGCTGCAACTTCATATGCTGCTGGCTGATCTGTTACCCCGAAACCAGAAGCAATGGCTTGCACTCGACTGGTTAAAACATCACGACCTGCCGCATCTAAGGTCGAACTTACAGATGCAGGAATATTATTAAAAATAATATGCTGTAAAATACTTGGTTCAACCAAGTTCCAAATAATCAAAATTAAAAAAGCAGGAATACCACACCACAAAGCAACCAACGCCCCATAATATCCTGGACGAGAATGTAGTGTTGCTGAGTTATTTCCCTTACCTGCTAGGTTACGGCTTTTACTCAGCCCGATTTGATATGCAATTGCCACAAGGGCTAATAACACACCGATAAGTAGCAGATTCATGTAATCTCCACTGTTTTCTCAATTTTCATGATTTGAAAAAACTTAGCTAGACAAAAAGGCTGATGATCCAACGTCTCACCAGCCTCCCTTTTAACAATATTACTTAACTGATTTACCAGCTTTGAAATCAGCTAGGATTTTTGCGCGCTCTTTGTCGCTTAAAGGAATCAAGCCCGCTTTTTCTAATTTAGAACCTTTACCAGAAATTTTCTTGTTTAAGAAGAATTCTGTGTATTGCGGTAAGCCTTTGATTGATTTCAAGTGCTCGCCTTTCACGTAGAAGAACAATGGACGCGAAACAAGGTAGCTACCATCTAGTACAGTTTTCTCAGATGGAGTCACGCCATTTACAGTCGCTACACGTAATTTATCACGGTTTGAATCATAGAAACCTAGACCAAATACACCGACTGCATTTGGAGAAGTTTTCAAGCGAGCTAGAGTTTCAGTATAGTCACCCGCAATTTCAATCACACGACCATCTTTACGGAAGGTTGAACATGCTTTCTTTTGATCGTCTTTACTTAAAGCTTTGTAGTAATCAAATGCTTCACAACCAGCATCAACCATTTTCTCTTGGAAAACTTCACGCGTACCGTGGTTAGATGCAGGAATAACTAAAGTGATCGGCTCATTTGGTAATGATTTATCAATTTGGTTCCAAGTTGTATATGGGTTTGGAACTAATTTACCATTTGAAGGAAGCTGTGCAGATAATGCAGTGAATACATGGATTGGTTTTAATTTATACGCTGCTTTTTTAACATTTGATGCAAATACGATACCGTCGTAACCCACTTTAATTTCTTGTACTTGGTTTACACCAGATTTTTTACATGCATCAAGCTCTGTGTCTTTAATTTGACGAGAAGCATTTGCGATGTCGATGGTGTTATCACCTACACCTTGGCAGAATTGCTTCAAACCACCGCCCGTACCACCTGAACCAACAACCGGTGCTTTGAACTGTGGGAATGTGTTGCCAAACTCTTCAGCAACAATACTTGCAAACGGTAATACAGTAGATGAACCAGCAATTTGAATCGTATCACGAGCTGCATTCGCAGTCGTTGCTACAGTTGCCCCAGATACAGCTAATGCAATTGCGATGTGACGTGGATTTAAGCGCATTCTGTTTTCTCTCATTTATGCAATTTGGTTTACAACTCTTTTTAAGTTAAGTGTTGTACTTTGGTTAACTGCATTTTGAGCAGATAATATGACAATTAAGTGACAACTTTATGACGCTTTTGTGATAGCCATTTCTTAAGCTCAATTTTTAGAAAATTATTGGTCATAAAGTCATATTTTCTGCTTTATTTTTTGCAGCTCGGAACTCGATTACACTCAGAAAATAACGTTTAGATATTGAATTTTATCGGATTTAAAAGAACACTCGCGCATTCAGCTTAACAAAAAGCATCTTGGGCAGAGCAACCAGTTTATATATGTTTTATGACAATTCCCTATCAAAAAGAACAGATACAATGCTAAATCCTGTCATAATTGAAACACAAATGCTGATTCGTAAACCGGCCCACAGCGTTTTTGAAGCATTTATTGATCCAGAAATCACCTCAAAATTTTGGTTTAGTTCGGCAACAGCACCACTTGAACAAGGAAAAACGGTTGAATGGACTTGGGAAAAATACCAAGTTTCGGCAAACGTAAAGGTGACAAAAATCATTACCAATGAATTGATTCAGATTCAATGGGGCGAGCCGAGCAGTACGGTTGATTTTATCTTTGAAGCGATCAATGACGATCAAACCTATCTCAGAATTCAAAATTATAATATCCCCTTACAAGGTGATGAGCTGATTGCCTTTATTATTGATAATACGGGTGGCTTCACCACCGTCGTAGATAGCTTGAAAGCCTATTTAGAGCATGGAATTCAACTCAATCTGGTTCAGGACAAGTTTCCACCCTTCTAGATCAATACAACTTTGATGCAATAAAAAAAAAGGCACCTTACTGTGCCTTTTTTGATTTAAAGATTGGACTGTGCTTCGGGCAGAACCAGCATTTTTTTACGATATTTAAAGATATACATCGCCGCTAAAATCGCCAGCCAGATCGGTCCAAGAATAACAGCCAAACGCATATCAGGGGTCATCGCCATAATAATCAAAATAAAGCAGACAAAGCTGATGGTGAGATAATTACTCCATGGGCTCCAGATGCTTTTAAATTTGGTTTGATGTTGTTTCAGGCGCATTGCTTTATTAAATTTCAAATGGGTGACGGAAATCATTAACCAGTTAATCACCAATGCTGCAACCACCAGCATCATGAATAACTGAAAGGCTTCACCCGGAATTAAATAGTTGACCAACACACATATCGCCGTAACCGAAGCAGAGACAATCGCCGCAGGAACCGGAATTCCACGCGCATTCACTTTTTTCAATATCGCAGGTGCATTGCCCTGTTCGGCCAAGCCATGCAACATACGGCTATTACAATAAATACAACTGTTATAAACAGAAACCGCTGCAATCAACACCACAAAATTGAGGACATTGGCAACCCCATTACTATTCAAAGACTGGAAGATCAACACAAAAGGGCTGCCCCCTTCCGCCACCATATTCCATGGATAAAGACAGAGTAAAATCCCGATTGCACCAATATAGAAAATCAAAATACGGTACACAATCTGATTCACCGCCTTAGGAATAGTGGTTTCAGGATTTTTGGTTTCTGCTGCGGCAATTCCGATCAGTTCAAGCCCACCAAAGGCAAACATGATCACGGCAAGCGCCATAATAAAGCCATGCGTGCCATGTGGAAAAAAGCCACCGTGTTGCCATAAATTGGCAATCCCCGCCTGTGGACCCGCAGAACCTGAAAGCAATAAATAAGCACCAAAACCGATCATACTTAAAATCGCAACAATCTTAATGCAGGAGAACAGAAATTCGGACTCACCAAAGAATCTGACATTGACCAGATTAATGGCATTAATCAGCACAAAGAACACCAAGGCAGTCAGCCATGTGGGCACGTCTGGCCACCAAAACTGAATAAAGGTCCCGATGGCGCTCAGTTCAGCCATACTGACCAACACATACAGCACCCAATAATTCCAGCCCGACATAAAGCCTGCCATGCGGCCCCAGTATTTATTGGCAAAATAACTAAATGAACCGCTCACGGGTTCTTCAACCACCATTTCTCCTAAATGGCGCATAATTAAAAACGCAATCACACCAGCAATCGCATAACCCAATAAAATAGAGGGCCCTGCCAGTTTGATGGTTTGCGAAAGACCCAGAAATAATCCTGTCCCAATTGCCCCGCCTAGCGCAATCAGCTGGATATGCCGATTGGACAATCCTTGCTTTAACTCATGTTTATTGTTTACATCCATCATGTTATCTCCAATGTGTGTGTCACATCCTGTACACCTTTTTATACAGCGCATGATTCGAAGCTCAGCATGAAGCTCCGAATCTGATTCGCTCTCTTATCAATTTATAAAGTTGAAGATTTTCCAATTTCCTTCTGATCAGAAGGAAATTACTTTTTTACTGGGTAATGCTTGGGAACGCTGTTTTAAGATTTCATAGCCTCGATCGCCATAATCAAAGCGGGCAATCACTGACGCAAATTTTTTCAAACTAGATGGTGCATCCATAGCTGGGAGTTTTAGTTCAATGAAGGTCATTCCGTCGAACTGATGCATATTATCCAAAACCTGCTTTAACTGCCCTGCGGTTTCTACCACACAGCTTTTATAGTCTTGGCTACCGTTAAAAACATTTGGAATCTCGCTATATTTCCAGTCCTGAACATCGTTATAAGCCGCGTTCTCGCCCATGATTAAACGTTCAATGGTATAGCCACCATTATTGAGTAAAAAAATAATGGGCTTGAGACCATGACGGATAATGGTCGAAAGCTCCTGTACCGTGAGCTGAAATGAACCATCACCAATAAATAGGATTTGGCGGCGTTCTGGTGCAGCCAATAAACTACCGAGTAATGCTGGCAAGGTATAACCAATCGAGCCCCACAGTGGTTGTGCAATATATTTAGCAGTTGCAGGTAGCTTGAGCCCCGCCAAGGCTGAGTTAGAAGTCCCGACTTCACCGATAACCACATCATCATCTTTAAGAAAGCCCGCAATATAACGCCACAAGACATCCTGACTCAGCTTTTGCTGTTCAGGCACCTCAAGTGTCTGTTGTGCTTGCTGCTCCAACATCGGCTGGCTTAACTTTCGTGGTGCAACCTTCTTATTCAGTTCCACCAGAAGTTGTCCAATTTCGATGCCGGGGAAATCCTGTCCAAAAATCGTCAAACCATAAGGTTTGATTTCAATATAGTTTTCAGTGGCAATTTGATGGGTAAATACCCCAGTTCCGACATCAGTAAAACGCACCCCGATACCCATCAAGCAATCAGACTGCTCAATGGCCTGACGCACATGCGCTTGGCTTGCGCCACCGACATAGGTTCCCACATAACGCGGTGAACCCTCATCCATAATATTTTTAGCGGTCAGCATACTGGCAAAAGGAATCGAGCATTTTTTGGATAAATCATCCAGTAGTGAGGTAATCCCAAAAACAGAGGCTTCATTATCAATCAGCAGCGCTGGTCGCTTGGCTTGCGCAATCACCTCACACAGTTTGGTGACTGCGCTTTGTAACAGCTCTGGCTCAACCCTCGGGTAAGATAAATCGAGTGAACGATCTGTCACTTCAATTTTGACGTGAGTAATATCCGATGCCAACTGGATATGTACAGGTCGACGTTCAAGGAAACATTGACGTAACACACGGTCAATTTCATAGGCGGCATTGGCTGGGGTTAAACGGGTCTGTGCAACAGTGAACTCTTTCATGCAGTTCATGATGTTGTCATAGTTGCCATCTACCAGCGTGTGATGAACCAGAGTGCCTTTCTGCACCACATGTAAAGGCGGAATCCCTGAAATATGCACCACTGGTACATTCTCAGCATAAGCACCTGCAATGCCATTAATCGCACTTAAATCACCGACCCCATAGGTCGTTGTCAAAGCAGCAAAACCGTTGATGCGTGCATAACCGTCAGCAGCATAAGCCGCATTTAATTCATTACAATTACCAATAAATTCAAGTTGGGCATCTGCCTCAACTTGTTCGAGATAAGAAAGGTTAAAATCACCAGGTACACCAAACAGATGTTGGATACCCATTTGTTTTAGACGAAGATTTAAAAAATCACCGATTTCTATGAACATTGCTCTACATCCTTTCAAGTCAATTTTTTATTCCATAGAAAAATAATATTTCATCTACCTGTTAAATTTCGTGCATAATAAAAACGCATTTTAATAAAAATACAATATTTGTGTATCATAAAAGGATTTTATGCAATGGATAAGTTCGACTGGCAAATCATTCAGGCCCTACAAAAGAATGGACGGCTCACCAATCAGGAAGTTGGAGATTTAATCGGTTTATCGGCATCACAATGTTCCAGAAGACGACAGTTACTGGAGCAAAAAGGCGTGATCTTGGGTTATGCCGCCCGCATCCACCAACAAGCTTTAGGCTTGGAGGTTACCGCGATGATCCACATTAACTTACGTATTCACGAGGCCAAGTCACAACAGGCCTTTCAGGACTTAATTGAAGCTGAGGACAATATTCAGGATGCTTTTTCAATTAGCGGCGATGCTGATTTTATTTTAAAAGTCGTCGCAGAAAATCTGGAACAGCTGTCTCAATTCGTGACAGAGCGACTACTGTCTTATAGTTTTATTGGCCATATAAAATCTTACATTGTGTTAAAAAAAATCAAAGAACAGAATCACTTTCTCAGCAAATCCAAGGGTCACAGCTACCATCCAGCCACTTAGACCTCGTTTTAAGCAGCACCATGCATAAAAACAAAAAGGCGGATATTAGATCCGCCTTAAAAATATGAAGGTTTAGATTTTATTGATATGCACAGTTTGTCCTACTGTATTTTCCAGCAAACCTTCCATGCCAAACTCAGCCCCCACACCCGACATTTTCCAACCACCAAACGGTGCATGTGGAACAATCTCTGCATGGGTATTCACCCATGCAGTGCCGCATTGTAGTTGTGAAGCGTAGAACTGTGCAGCTTTTAAATCAGAAGACCAGATTGAACCACCTAATCCAAATTCACTGGCATTGGCCCGTGCAATTGCATCATCAATATCACGATATTTTAGAATCGGTAACACGGGGCCAAACTGCTCCTCTTGTACCACTCGGCAGCTTTCATCCAGTCCAGTTAAAATCGTTGGCGCAATAAAATAGCCTTGCTCAGGTATAGTCTGATCACCCGACAGCGCCTTGGCACCTTGCGCAAGCGCATCGGCAATTAAGGCTTTTACTTTTTGATATTGCAGCTGATTTTGCACAGGACCAAATGTGGTCTCTGTCGCCATGCCATCTCCAACATTTTGGGCATTGGCAATATCAGCCAGTTTTTGTGCTAGCGCGTCATATTGGCTTTCGTGCACATACAAACGTTTTAAAGCAGCACAGGTTTGCCCAGCATTTAAAAATGCCACGTTAAAAATGCGCTTGGCTATTTGATCAAGATCGGCATCAGGTAAAACAATCCCCGCATCATTGCCACCCAGCTCTAGGGTCAGATGCTTTAAGGTTTTTACCGCACCTGACATAATGTGCTGACCCGTCTTGGTCGAACCTGTAAAAACCACTTTGGCGATATCAGGATGAGTTGATAATGCCTCACCGACGTCGCCTTTACCCAGCAAGATTGAAATCACACCCGCAGGCACTTCTTGTTGAATAATTTCACAGAGTTTTAACGTAGCCAAAGGGGTAAATTCAGATGGTTTATTAATCACTACATTGCCCGCACGTAAGGCAGGCATGATATGCCACACCGCAATCATCAACGGCCAGTTCCACGGCGTAATCGAAGCCACCACACCTAAGGGCTGATAATGACGTTCAATTCGTTTCTGTTCACTGTCTTCAATAATATCAACTGGTATTTCTAAACTTGCGGTATAACGTGTCCAGCCAATCGCACCCTGTACTTCCATTTGTGCCAATGCCAAGGGTTTACCTTGCTCAACTACAATCAACTCTGCCAGAGTTTCGGCATGTTGTTCAATCCCATCCGCAATCTTTTTCAGTATGCTTTTGCGTTCCTCATGAGAACTGCGTTGCCAGCTTCCAAAAGCTTGCTTTGCCGCCTCAATTGCTTGATTCACCTGTGCAATCGAAGCCTGCGCACACTTTGCTGCAACAGCAGCTGTTGCAGGATTGATAATCTCAAGTTCGCCTGCTTCACCGAGACAAGATTGACCGTTAATAATCAGTTTAAATTGGTTTTGCATATTTAAGTGTTGCATGCCTTGTTCCTTCTATTCATTGTAATCATGATGTTTTGCCTGATCCGACCTCAGCTCTAGGTCCCAAGTGCAAAAGTGATGACATCTATCCATCAAAATATTGAGCATCTCTCACTACAATATGGAATTTGTGCATCACAGTTTATGCATAATTATTTCTGATTTAGATTAAAGATGCACAATTTGTGCAGAACAGCGACAATTTTCTACCTTGTCATTATAAAAAACCATCGTAGAGATGCTGGACAGAATGCAACTAAACAGCAAACCAACTACATGCCTTTATGTAATTTCATCTCAACTTCTGTGTTCTAAAAGTTACGACACTTCATTCAATTAATTGAAATTTCTTAGAACAGCTGGCTTCGCTATATTCAATACCAATGAGCCAGAAGATAAGAAGATGAACAGCAAAGTGATTACAACGTTTAAGCATACGGATTTACCTATACACATGACCTTTTCAGAGCATGATTGGCAGCTACTTGCTCAGCACTGGTATCCGATTGCGCTCGCCCGTGATATTTCAGAGCAGCCAACAGCAGCCATGTTGCTGGATATGCCATTGGTTATTTACAAAATGGGAGATGAACTGATTGTTGCAAAAGATGTTTGCCCACATCGTGGAGTTCCCCTTAGCTTGGGCCGTCATGACGGGCAAGGTATTGTCTGTCGCTATCACGGATTACGCTTTGGGCATGCCGGCAAATGCAATCGTATTCCTGCACATCCACAGCATAAAATCTCGGAGCGCTTTCATTTGAAAACCTATGCTGCCACTGAAAAGTATGGACTGATCTGGTGTTGCTTAGCAGCTCGCCAAGATGATAAACCTATTATTCCTGACATGCCCTACTGGGAGGATGCAGACTACCAGCAACTGCTATGTCCTTTTGTAGACTTAAATTGCTTTGCCGGTCGGCAACTGGAAGGATTTATTGATGTCGCCCATTTTGCGTGGGTACATCCTGATACTTTTGGTGATCCTGATGATGTTGAAGTGCCAGACTATAGCACCACAGAAACCAGTTATGGCTTCAATGCGGATTATATCAGCAGTGTCGGACGCTATCCGATTGGCACAGCGCAACGAGGGCAAGATAATTTTAACTGGCTCAGACATTTTGAAATCAGCCTGCCTTTTACTGCCACACTGACCATTCATTTTCCGAATCAAAGCAAACAGGTGATCATGAATGCGGCCTCTCCTGTAAGCGCGCGACAAACTCGCCTGTTTGCACCAATCTGCCGTAATTATGATAAAGATTTACCTGTTGAGGATGCCTATGCATTCAATCTACAGATTTTTGAAGAAGATCGACTGATTGTTGAAACCCAGAAACCTGAATATCTCCCCCTGGATTTATCGATGGAAGCGCATTTTCCAGCAGACCGTAGCTCAAGTATGTATCGTCGACTCCTAAGAAAAATGGGATTTAATGCTATTTTTGCCGCCTAGCTGATTTATATTCAGTTCCAAGACGCAATAAAAAAGAGGTCTATTCAGACCTCTTTTTTATTTTGATGGATGTGCCAGATTGAAATTAATCAATCGCTGGAACATAAGTTCCTGCAGCAATTGCATCTTTAATACGATCAGCTTCTGCCAACACAAGTGCAAGCAAGTTTTGAACGTTTTCAAGCGTTGCAACTGGGCTTAAAGTGGTCATCTTCAATGATTGAACATTACCCACTTTGGTGACACCAATATTCGCTTCACCACGAGCAAACAATTCATCTGCCACGTTTTGGTTTAAGCTATCGATAAATTCAGCAGGATAAGCTTCTGGTACGACACGGAACAGGACTGAAGCGAATTGTGGTTCAACCAACAATTCAAGACCCGCTGTTGCTTTAATATAATCTGCAACTTCACGTGTTAATTTCACACCATGATCAATCATTGAACCATAAAGCTCTTCGCCTAATGCTTCAACCGTCATCCATAATTTCAATGCATCAAAACGACGTGTCGTTTGTAATGATTTAGACACAAGGTTAGGTACACCATGTTCTTCATCATAAGCAGAGTTTAAATATTCTGCCTCATAATGCATAAAGCGATAGTTTGCTTCGTCTTTCAACAAGAAAGCGCCACAGCTAATGCTTTGGAAATAATGTTTATGGAAATCAAGCGTGATTGAGTCTGATAATTCAATTCCATCTAACATTGAACGATGGTCATTTGAAAGAATCAGTGCACCGCCCCAAGCTGCATCAATATGCATCCATGAACCAAATTTCGTGGTAATTTCACGGATTTTCTTGAGTGGATCAATTGCACCAGCATCAGTCGTACCCGCTGTTGCAACAACACAGGCCACGATTTTTCCTTCAGACTGAAGATGCGCCATGGTTTTTTCCAGTGCATCAACATCCATCTGTGCATTTTCATTCACAGGAACAGTGACAACAGACTGGAAGCCCATACCCATCATGGCCATGTTCTTTTGCACAGAGAAATGTGCATTTTCAGAACAGATGACTTTGACGTTTTTCATTGCTTCTGCTGGAATACCATCACGCTGAACCGACCATGGCTTACCATTTTCGTCTTTCCAGTTTTTCGAGATGCACCAGTCACGTGCCAGCAATACACCCATCAAGTTTGACTGTGTACCACCAGACGTGAACACACCAGCTTGACCTGCACCATAGCCCACTTTTTGGCGAAGCCAATCAATGAGTTGAACTTCCATCAAAGAACCCGCTGGGCTTTGATCCCATGAGTCCATCGATTGGTTGGTTGCATTGATCAACACTTCCGCAATCTGGCTCATCACCATGGTTGGGCAGTGTAAGTGTGCAAGTGAATGTGGGTGATGTACTTTTAAGCTTTTGTTGAGGAAAAGCTCAACCATACGTTGTAATGATTGCTGTACACCTAAACCTTGTTTTGAAGGTGCAAAAGAGATTGCTTCACGCAAATCTTTAATGCTACCGCCAGTGTACATTTTATCATTTTGCAACCATGCTGAAACGGCAGTTACCGCCTCGCCCATTGCTGACTGATAGTCAGCAATAGATTGAGCATCATTGCAGAGTAACGCTTTACGATGTTCTGCAAAATCAACCATGAATTAGCCTCGTACTGCTTTTAATGCTTCAGCAACAGCTTTCTTGAAGCGAGCAACCGCCTCTACGCACTCTTCTTGATTGATAATCAACGGGCAAAGTAAACGGATAACAGTACCGTTACGGCCGCCTTTTTCAAGCAATAATTTATTGTTGAAACAAGCAGTCTGAATTGCAGCAGCCAATTGTGCATCAGCAGGTAATGAACCCATATGATCCGCAGGTTTACGCTCGTCAACGATCTCAACACCGATCATCAAACCACGGCCACGTACGTTACCAATACATGGGAATTCTTGAGCAAGTTTCTTGAACTCTGCTTGTAAGAAATCACCACGCTCTTGCGCATTTTGAGCAAGGTTTTGTTCTTTGATCACTTGAAGTGATGCTAAACCTGTACCCATCGCAAGTTGGTTACCACGGAAAGTACCCGTGTGACCCGCAGGCTGCCAAGCATCAAACTTACGTTTAATACCCAATACTGCAAGTGGTAAGCTACCACCTACCGCTTTAGACATCACCACAACATCAGGCTCGATTCCAGCATGTTCAAAGGCAAACATTTTACCTGAACGTGCAAAACCAGCTTGAACTTCGTCCAAGATTAAAACGATGTTGTGCTTTTCAGTCACTTCACGGATTTTTTGCAACCATTTTACTGGCGCAGTAACAACACCACCTTCACCTTGAATCGCTTCAAGGATCACAGCTGCAGGCTTGGTTACACCACTTTCAACATCTTCAATGAAGTTTTCAAAGAAGTAAGTTAAAGCGTCAACACCTGCTTCCCCACCTAAACCAAGTGGGCAACGATATTCATGTGGGTATGGCATAAATTGCACACCTGGCATTAAGCCATTCACCGCATTCTTCGCTGACAGGTTACCTGTCATTGCAAGCGCGCCGTGCGTCATACCATGGTAGCCACCAGAGAAACTAATCACTGTGCTACGACCCGTATAAGTTTTCGCTAATTTAATCGCTGCTTCTGTACCATCTGCACCAGATGGACCACAGAATTGTAGGCAATATTCTTCTTGACCGCCTGGCAAATAAGCCAAAAGCGCTTCAGTAAACGCATCTTTTAAAGGAGTCGTTAAGTCTAAAGTATGCAATGGCAAACCGCTTGCCAATGTGTCTTGAATACTTTGAATCACCGCAGGATGATTATGGCCCAAAGCCAATGTTCCTGCCCCAGCTAAACAATCAAGGTACTCTGTACCTTCAACATCAGTAACCCAACAGCCTTGTGCTTTTGCTATCGCTAACGGTAATTTACGTGGATAACTACGAACATTCGATTCCATCTGACTTTGGCGAGTCAGATAATATTCGTTAGTTGCATTAGCGGCAGGATTTACGGAAGTAACGCTCATATCGAATTACCATCTCTGATATGGGTAAAAGAAATAAGTCTGGTGACTTGCGGTCGTTTGACTCGGTGCTTTTTAGAATCTAGTGCAGACACTTGTTTATATCTTTCAACTAGGAGCGAGATGATACCTAATTTTGAAATAAAATAAACACTTTTTGTGTCTTACATGCATCTAAATTATTGAAAAAATATTTCATTCCAATAACTATGATGGATTATCATCATACTATGTGACAAGCTAAAGAAAGTAAGCTTTTTTTAATCCCGCCTGCGTTTTTAGATAAATGGTCAAATTACTCCACTTAATAAGCTGATTTTAAATATTTTTTGTTTTATTTTCCTGTTGCAAAACACTGCTAATCTCTTACAAAGTCACCACAAAATATGCAGAAGTTCGACATCAGTTCTTTTTAATATCGAACTGGTAAAAATAAATTTTCGATACCAAATTCTAAGGACATTTTTATGCGTACTTTAGCACTTGCTACATTAATGATCGGGGCTGCATTGAGCCCAAGCCTTTTTGCTCACGAGACTGAGAACTTGAACTACAACATTGTGAATATCCAAGCGGATGCATCACGTCAGGTTGCCAATGATGAAATGCGTGCCGTGCTTTATGTCGAGAAAAGCAATAAACAACCTGCAGAACTCTCAAATCAAATCAACCAACTGATGAATCAAGCACAAGCGATTGCGCGTAAATATTCACAGGTCAAAGTCGAAACAGGCGCACAAAGTACCTATCCTGTATATGACAATGACAGCAATAAGTTGAAAGAATGGCGTGCCCGCGCGGAAATCCAACTGGAAAGTAAAGACTTTAAAGCCGCAAGCCAGTTGATCAGCGAATTGCAACAAAGCTTCCAGACCCAATCGATTAACTTTACCGTGTCGGATGAACAGCGTAAAAAAGTTGAAAATGAGCTGATGATTGAAGCATCGAAGAACTTCCAGCAACGTGCGCAAGCCATCATCCAAGCATGGAATAAAGGCCAATACAACCTTGTCAGTTTAAACCTGAATACCAGCAACTACTTTCCGCAACCGATGATGCGCGGTGGCATGGCCAAGTTTGCCATGGCTGAAGCAGCCCCTGCTCAGGATATGGCAGCAGGTGAATCAAAAATTACGGTCAGTGCCAATGGTTCAATCCAATTTAAATAATAAGTCTGACAACAACAAAAGGCCGTGCTTAAGCACGGTTTTTTGTTGTTTGAAATAGCCAAAAGTATCTTGAGCAAAAAAACAATCAACTTAACTCTTCTCATAGTTATAAGTGATAATCGTTCTTATTTCATTCGGTGCAATAACTGATTAATATTCGGGAAATTTACAGCATTTGCCCCTGATATGAAAATTGTATCCTATACAGCAACATCATTGATCAAATTCCAGCCTTCTTCTCTGAGTCTCGCCATTGCTATTTTATTGAGTGGCATATCACATGCTGCTTTTGCCGATGAAGCACAACCCGCTGAAACGCAAACGCTTGCGACGATTTCAATTCAGGCGCAAGGCAATTGGCTGGACGATGCCAATGCTGAAAAAGTACAACAACATGCAGGTGCCCGTAGCATTATCGATCGTAAACGTTTGGATGAAATCGCCACCACTTCAATCCGTGATGCTTTAAAGCAAATTCCCGGCGTACAAGTTCAAGACAGCAACGGTACGGGTGGCAGTGATGTTTCTTTAAATATTGGGGTACGAGGTCTTACCTCACGCTTATCACCACGCTCTACTGTACTTATGGATGGTGTACCGCTCTCATTCGCTCCTTATGGTCAGCCACAATTATCATTAGCGCCTGTATCAATGGGTAATATTGAGTCTGTAGATGCGGTGCGTGGTGCAGGTTCAGTTCGCTTTGGGCCACAAAATGTCGGTGGCATCATCAACTTCGCGACAAGGGCAATCCCCAAAGAATTTTCAGGTTCAGTCGGGTTAACCACAGAATTTGCAACGGGGACAGACCAACTCAAGTACACACCGAATCTGTTTATTGGTGGCACACTTGATAATGGTCTAGGTATGGCTCTACTTTATTCAGGCAGCAAAGGTGATGGTTATCGAGAAGCCAATAATAAAATTGATATCGATGATGTCATGTTAAAAACCGCCTACCAATGGACTGATCAGGATGCGATTGCAGTGAATATGCATCATTATGAAGGTCGAGGCGAAATGCCAGAAGGTTTAACGGCGGCACAATTTGCAGATAATCCTTATCAATCCAATCAAAGCCGCAACTATTTCGCAGGCCGTCGTTCTGATGTTTCTGTGAAATATAGTCATAAAGATGAACTGAATAATTTTGAAGTATTAGGCTATTACGTCGACTCTTTCCGAACCAGTGACTTAGAGTCCATTGCCAATAATGGTACCAGTCGTATTAGTAACTCTCCTCGTGATTATAAATATTTTGGTATAGAACCACGATATTCACGCGCCTATCGTTGGGCGGGTATGGATAATGAAGTGACTGTTGGCTATCGTTATTTACAGGAAGAAAGTTCCGAGTTTTCTGGTCGTACTGCCGCATATAATGCGCTCACAGGAACACCTGGTGAACGCATTGCCAATACAAGCAGTGAGGGCGGCACCAAAGCACATGCAGTTTATATCGACAACCGTTTTGGACTCGCAAATTGGGTGATTACACCTGGGGTTCGTTTTGAATCGATTGATACTCATAACGATTTTACTGCGTATCAAAATGGTGTCGCCACCAATACCGTTTATCCAAAAATCAAATCTGACGAGTTTTTACCAAGCTTATCGGTGCTGTATAAAGCCAATGAGAACTGGAATATTTTTGCCAATGCTGGCGTTTCGTTTGGTCCACAGCAATACAACCAACTCGTAACGACTAAATCTGTCGGCGGAGTCAACACAGCAGCAACGACTCTGGATGGATTACATCCTGAAAAATCTAAAAACTATGAAATCGGAACCAAATATCTAGGCAATGGTCTGAATGCCGAGTTAACCGTCTTTTATTTAGATTTCGACAAAGAATTAATGTTGGAACGTCCAGATACGATTGGAACTGGGATTTGGACAGACTTAGGTGCAACCAGTCATAAAGGCGTTGAAACAGGAATCAGCTATGATTTCGGTCAACTGGCTGATGCGCTAGAAGGTCTCAAAGTTTACGGGAATTACACCTTTACCAAAGCAACATCTGAAGCAGGTAAGTTTGAAGGCAAAGACCTCCCCTTTTACTCACGTCATGTAGGTAATCTAGGTCTGGCTTATCATGTAGATCAATGGTCTGTGAATGCGGACATGTTTGCGCAGTCCAAACAACATGCACCAGGTTCTGGGGATGTTTATCAGACTGAAGAAACAGCAGATGGCCGCACGGGTGACATTCCTGGATATTCAACCTTCGCTGTACGCACCGCCTATGACTTTAGCAATCAGCTCAAGGGCTTAAAGATCGCTGGTGGCGTAAAGAACGTGTTTGATAAGCAATACTATACCCGCTCTTCTGACTCCACAGGCGGTAAATATGTGGGCCAACCACGAACCTTTTTCTTGCAAACATCATATGATTTTTAAATATAAAACGCCGAACCTTTAAGTTCGGCGTTTTATCTCTTTCACAACAAATATCGCCGATAAGCCACAATCTAAATGAAATCAAAACCTCGATTCTGTGTACCCTGCAACATTTCACCTCTTAACAAAAAAAATTATATATATTATGTGAAACTTTAATTAGTTTAGCTAAACAATAACTACAAATGAGAATTATAATCAATTAGAATAACAGCGCAAAATAACTCCTCTACCTCATTTCGTTCGGCAATCCACTTATGACATGCTCGATTTCTGCTCCTCTTGATTTCTCCAAATTTAAGCCCTCTGCCCTAAGCTGTGCCATCACAGCACTGATCAGCTGTGTTGCGACGACAACATTTGCAGATGATAGCCAAAGCAATACCACTCAAACGTTGACAACCATTTCCATCCAAGCTGAAGGCAACTGGTTAGAGCAAGCCAATGCCAAAAAAGTGCTCAACCACCCCGGTGCTCGTACCGTGGTCAATCAACAAAGCTTAGAAGCTCGAGGTATTACCTCAGTCAAAGAAGCACTACGTACTGTTCCCGGTGTTCAAGTCTCTGAAAACTCAGGCACCTCTGGCAGCGATGCCTCTTTAAGTATTGGTGTTCGAGGCCTGACCTCAAGATTTTCACCCCGTTCGCAACTGATGATCGATGGTGTCCCTTTAGCCGTAGCGCCCTATGGACAGCCTCAGCTTTCATTGGCCCCAACCACCTTGGGCAATATGGAATCGATTGATGTGGTTCGTGGTGCTGGCTCTGTCCGCTTTGGGCCACAAAACGTCGGTGGGATTATCAATTTTAATACGCGCAGCATTCCCGAAAATTTTGCAGCCAGTGTCGGCATGACCACGGAAGTGGCTGAAAATGGCAATTTAAAAGTCAATCCAAACCTGTTTGTGGGGACCACTTTAGACAATGGCCTCGGTCTGGCTTTGCTCTATTCAGGCGTGAATGGTGATGGTTATCGTGATCAAAATGATTATGCCAATATCAATGATCTACGTTTAAAAGCCCGCTATGCCTTAGATGATTATTCAAGCATTGAAGCGAATCTGCATCGTTATGAAGCCAAGGTGGATATGCCTGGCGGTTTAACCCCTGCACAGTATGCACAAAACCCATATCAGTCTTTACGCAACCACGACTATATGGAAGGCAACCGTAATGATATCTCGCTCAAATATAATTATAAAAAAGACAACAATGCCTTTGAGGTGCTCGCTTACCACCTCGATAGTTATCGTGATGCAGGTGTAGAGCGCAGCGGTTCCAGTCTTTATCAGATTGCCCCACGTGATTATAAAGTAACTGCCATTGAACCACGTTATTCACATGCGTTTCAGTTCGGCGATACGCTGAATGAAGTGTCTGTCGGTTATCGTTATTTAAAGGAAACGAGCAGTGAATCCGTTGATCGCGCCAATTATAACCGTGACACAGGCCCAAGTGATTTTTATGGCTGGACCAAAGCGGATGGCGACACTGAAGCACATGCCGTCTATGTCGATAACCGTACCGATTTAGGCGCATGGTCCTTCACACCAGGGATTCGTTTCGAGCGAATTAAAACCAATGAAAATATGTATAAGTTAAACCGTGATTATTCAGTTCTGAATGGCGTGAATGCTAGCAAATCCTATGACGCTGTACTGCCAAGCTTTGCGGTGATGTACAAAGCCAATGATCAATGGAATATTTTTGCCAACTACGGTAAATCATTTGCTCCACTGCAATATAGTCAAATGGCCAATACCAATGCCAGAGGTGCTTATTTGACTATGGACGGTTTAAATCCTGAAAAAGCAGATAATTATGAAATCGGCACACATTATCTGGACGATTATTTATCGCTTGAATTTACCCTGTTCTATATTGATTTCGCCGATCAGCTCAAGCGTGATGATGCCACACAAACCTATTCAAATCTGGGGGCGACCAAGCATAAAGGTGCTGAACTCGGCTTTAAATATAATCTAGGTGCAATCAATGATGACCTAGCCAATGTCTCGATGTATGCCAATACCACCTATACCAAAGCAACCGCATCGGCAGGCCAAGACTCAGGCAATGAACTGGATTTCTATTCAAACTGGGTTGGCAATGCGGGTGTGGACTACAAACGTGATCAATGGACCTTCAACACCAATCTCTATGCACAGTCGCGTCAAACTGCCTCTGGAAATAACAATGATGGTACGGGTCGTTATGGCAATATTCCGGGTTACGGTATTGTTGGTGTTCGCGCCGCTTATGACTTTTCCGATACCTCCCTGTCAGGCTTAAAAGTTGGCTTAGGTGTGAAAAACCTATTCAATCATGACTATTACACTCGTTCCGCAGATCAGGTGGGTGGCATCTACGCAGGCCCTTCTCGGACCTACTATTTACAGACCTCGTTTGATTTCTAACACTCTAAAGCCGAATGTTCGTATTCGGCTTTTTATTGATTGATTTCAAAATAATGTGTCAACTCAATGCTATTAGGTAACTCATCAAATTCACTAAGTTTTTGATGAGTTTCGGCCCAACTCACTTTAGAGTTCACACAAAAATTTAGCTCGAGCTCTGGACTAAAATCCTCCTGAATCAATCCTAAAGGAATCCACATCACCTTTGGATTGATACCTAAAGCATTCGGTACAGGTGAACCACATTGTTTACAGAAGCTACTATTAAAGCCTGTATTTTTAATATAAGTTTGAATCAACGACTCGCCTTGCTGCCACTGAAATGATTCTGTCCGCACAAAAGTTGAAGCATTCGAAGCAGCCCCACTCTGCTTACGACATAGGCTGCAATAGCAACGATACATCATTTTAATTTTTTTCAGATTTAGCTGAAAAACCACTGCTCCGCATAAACACACCCCTGTATATTTTTGATTCTCACTGCTAGGTTTCATCGATTGTTATCCTGATCGTTTTCGCGTTATGGATGTTTGCTTAAATGTTGTAATGAATCCCAAGCGGCTTGTGCCAAAGTTTCTCGATATGCTCTGGGATTGGTCACTACTTTTTCAGACAACCAAGCGCGACAATAGCTTTCTGTTGCACCAATGACCAAAGACATCATTAACTCTGCTGGCACTGATTTTAATAAACTGGCATCTGCATAATTGGAAATATAACCAACTATTTTTTGATTCCTGAGTTTATTTTTATCATTTAATTGTTGTTCATACTCACCCTGCCGCACACTAAAATGGGCAAGTAATAGAAACTGTGCAAACTTAGGCTGATCAGAAACCCAATCCGTATAGCTATAGATCAACGCATAGAGCAGTTCTTTAAGCGATTTTGCTTGTTGTAAATATTGATCTCGTAGTCGAGCCTGATCATCTAAAGCAGCAAACACCAATGCTGCAACGACGCCATCTTTATTCTTAAAATGATGATAAATCGCCCCCACACTACTGTCAGATTTTCCCCGAATCATTTCAATACTGGTGGTTTCCAAACCGTATTCAATAAAGCATGACAAAGCATCCAGCAAAATTTGTCTTTTTAATAATGACCTACGTTGTGGATATAAACGTTCTAATAATTGTTGGGCTGCTTGCATAGTTTAATCAAATTCACCAATCGTCGGAACTATTGTGTATGACTTGACCACAACTTGTAAACAGAATTATATTCTGTAAAAGAATTTAATTCTGTTATAGGAAGTTTAGTCATGGCCTCAACTCTAGATCTATGGAACAAAGTATCTGTCTTGCCTGCTGGGAAATGGACATTTACCCGTATGCTCTGCTTAAAGGCACCTTATTTCAGTAGTATTTCTCCCTTATTTGAGGAGCTAAAACCCAATTCCTGCA
Source organism: Acinetobacter sp. UBA991 (assembly GCF_002292065.1). Lineage (NCBI taxonomy): Bacteria > Pseudomonadati > Pseudomonadota > Gammaproteobacteria > Moraxellales > Moraxellaceae > Acinetobacter > Acinetobacter sp. UBA991. The sequence continues at coordinate 53,125 of NZ_DBBF01000002.1, forward strand.
AAATCAGCATTAAGAAAAAACGCACTGTACTCAATCATATTGGTACGGTGCATGCGATCGCGATGTGTAATATGGCAGAACTTGCTGGCGGTACCATGACCGAGGTCACGGTTCCTTCAAGCCATCGCTGGATCCCGAAAGGTATGACGGTTGAATATTTGAAGAAGGCTGAAACTGATCTGATTGCGATTGCTACGCCTGCTGAGCCTCACTATGATTGGGAAAAAGCTGGCGAATACTTAGTCAATGTTGATGTACTTGATCAGCACAATGAAAAAGTTTTCCATGCCACCATCACCATGTGGATTTCCAAAAAGAAGAAATAAAATAAAAAAGCCCTGAAGCATATGCATTCAGGGCTTTTTTAGGCGTTATCGCTTACTTTTTAAAAGGCAGTGCATATTTAAAAATACGTCCTACCACTTCACCAAACTGCTTTACAAAGCTGGCATTGTTATAATGCAGGCCATATTTCTCACACACCGCCTGTACTTTCGGTGCAACTTGACGATAGCGACGTGCAGGAATATCAGGGAATAAATGATGCTCAATTTGATGACTCAAATGTCCCGTTAAGATATGGAAGGCTTCTGAACCAGTCAGATTGGATGAACCACGGATCTGACGCATATACCAATGGCCACGGCTTTCATCTTGCAATACGGCTTTCGGGAAAACTTCAACATCTTTGGTAAAGTGACCACAGAAAATAATGCTGAATGTCCAGACATTGCGAATCCCATTCGCCACCAAGTTACCAGTAAATACCGGAATCGCTGCAGGACCTGCAATCAATGGAAAGAACACATAGTCCTTAAACATTTGCTTGAGGATTTTCTTTTGCGCAGGCTGCCATTCGCGTTTGAATTGTGCCATGGTTTTACGCTTATACAGCACCTTACCCAATTCAAGATTTTGAACTGCGACCCCCCATTGGAACAACAAGCTAAATGGCACAATATAGATCGGCTGAATTAAAGTGAACTTCGACCAGCGCTGTTCAGGGAACAATCGGAATACGCCATAACCGACATCATCATCCATGCCTTTTACATTGGTATAGGTATGATGCTTATAGTTATGGGTTTGACGCCAGTTATCTGATGTTCCCACCGTATCCCATTCATAGGTTTGACCATTAAACTTCGGATCATTCATCCAGTCATACTGACCATGCATGACATTATGGCCCAACTCCATATTTTCCATGATTTTGGCGAAACCGAGTAAGCCTGTACCAAGTAACCAAGCTGGCGGGAACCAACCAAGAAATAAACAAGCACGTCCAGCCAAACTGCTATAACGAATGGTGGAATAGACACGGCGGATATATTTGGCATCTTTCTCGCCTAAATCATCTAACACGTCTTGTTTGATTTGATCGAGTTCACGAGCAAAAGCATCTAATTCTGCAGCAGTTAAATCACGATTTTTGGGATTTTTAAAAAATTCCATCTTAACAGGCATGTTCATAATCAATTACTCTCTTATAGATCAATCACAAGATCAGACTGGGCTGAATTGACACAAATTTTTAATAGCTGTGTTGGTTCATTATTGGCAGCACCATTCAATAAGTTTTTGGTTGCGCCTTGTGCTTTATTACACGCACATTTATTACAAATCCCCATACGACAACCATGATTTGGCTTGATGCCTTGATGTTCTAAGCTAGACAGAATCGATTGGCCTTTAGGAATGGCGATGGTCTTATTGGATTGCGTCAACGTGACATTCACAAAGCCCGTGTCCGTCGCATCCACATCAAATTGACTCAAGCTAAAAGCTTCTGTTTGTAAGGTTGCAGCGTCTTGGAACAAACGTTCTGCTGTTGCCGCAAAACCCGATGGTCCACAGGCATAGACTGTGGTTTCAGCTAAATCACGAATTTGATCAACATGGCTTTGATTTAAACGTTGATCTTGTTCTTGGGTATAAAAAATTTGGGCACTAAAATTTGGAAAATTTTCAGATACTTCTTTCAGATATTCTACATAAGCAGCATCAGTATGGGTTTTAACCCAATACATCAATTTGACAGAGGTTGTATTCAATTGTTTAGACTGACATAAGCCTTCAATCAAACTCAACATCGGGGTGATACCACTCCCCGCTGCCAACAATACTAAATGTGGTGTTGCAACTGTTTGTTGCATCTCACCATAAGGCTGTCCTAAACGTAAGATATCCCCGGTTTGGCTACCCTCAACCAACCAAGAACTGACTAGACCTTGATCCACTTTTTTTACGGTTAAACAGAGATGATCGGCATCCACCTGCATCAAGCTATAGGTACGCTCGTAGTGGCGACCTGCGATATCAACTGTTACAGGATGATGCTGCCCAGCAACACCACGAGCAACATGTCGGTTGCATTGCAGAATAAGACTGACGGTGTCTTTTGCCACGATTTGTTTTTTTACGATTTTGGCAAGAGACTGATTAATCGACCACAATGGATTGATTTTCTGTAACCAAAAATTGGCGTCATGGCTGTTCATCACACTGTGAGCCAACGAATTAAATAGAGAGTTTCTCTTTTCAATTGCTTGCATGAGCAGGTTTACTCTGGTTGTTTGCTAATTATTATACATATGTATATATATTTGTATATACACTCGTATAAGAATTTACATTTCACAAGTCCACTGACAATCGCTATAATCCCGAGTAGCTTACTTATATATTGAAAACAATGGTTCATTCTTCTTTTTTACCGCTCGGTCATGACAACTTAAACGAACAAGATGTCATTCCTATGAAATCTCCTGTGCGCTCAGTAGGTAGAAAAGCAACCATTACCAAAGAAGAGTTGTTTCAAGCCACGCTCAACTTGATTGGCCCGCAAAAAAGTATCGCCTCGCTCAGCTTACGTGAAATTGCACGCGAAGCAGGTATTGCACCAAATAGTTTCTATCGTCATTTCAAAGATATTGATGAACTGGCAATTGCCTTGATTGATCAATCGGGTTTGGTACTGCGCCGTATTATTCGTGAAGCACGTTTACAGGCTTCAAAGCAGCAAAGCATTATCCGCAGTTCGGTTGAAGTGTTTATTCAACAATTGAATACCGATGAAGGCAACCTGAGTTTGTTATTACGTGAAGGTTATACCGGCTCGACCTCATATAAGGCCGCAGTTGACCGTCAACTGAACTTCTTTCAGCAAGAGCTTCAAGAAGACCTGATTCGTTTAGAGCGCTTAAATAACAGTAAGCTATGTCATGCTGATCTTGCAGCCAAAGCCATCACGCAATTGGTGTTCAATATGGGCGCAAAAGTGCTGGATTTGCCTGCGGAACAACGTACTGAAGTGGCAGAACAAACCATGGTCATGATTCGTATGATTTTAGAAGGTGCGCGCCATATCAATGAAATGGAAATTGATTAATTATTCGCAGCGCAATAGGATAGATGTCATCAAAATCATATGTTTGTTCTTTAACATAACAACAACTTAAACTAGGCATCTAGATCATGAATCTACTCAGTGACCGTCAAAGTATCATCGCCAGCTTTATCCTGATGGCTTTGTTTTTAATGATGGTCATTCCCCTGCATTTACTTCCGAGTTTTTTTGCAGGTTTTCTGGTCTTTGAAATTATTAACAGTTTAAGTTCGATTGTTGAAAAACATATTGATGGTCAACGTGCACGTATTTTTATCAGTATTATTCTCGGTATTTTAACCACGTTCCTGATTGGTTTTTTTATTACCAGTCTGATTAGCTTTGTGATCTATGATTTAAAAGGGACTGGACTAAACTCCTTTAACTTTAAGATCGATCAAACGCTAATTAAATTCCAAGCGGAAATGAGTCATTACCTGCCGGGTTATTTGCCGCATAGCGTGGCAGATATCAAAAACCAGATTCTGTCTTTTATCAAAAATAATATTTCAATCGTCAAAAATACGGGAACTGATATTCTGCATAATCTAGCGACAATGGTGATTGGTCTGATTGTCGGGATTTTGGTGTCGATCCAGAATTTTAAACAGCATGCACCACAACCTGCGTTTAAAGCGGCTGTGCTGCATCGTATTCAAAAGCTTTCCGTTTCGTTTAAAAATGTGGTCTTTGCGCAAGTGAAAATTTCGCTGATCAATACCGCATTATTTATGATCTTTGTCTTTATCGTTCTGCCGATCTTTAATATCCATTTACCTTTTGCCAAGACCCTGACCATTCTGACCTTTATTTTTGGTCTACTGCCGATTATTGGTAATCTGATTTCAAATACCTTGATCATTATGGCGGGCTTGACCATATCCTTGTCTGTGGCGGCAATCGCATTGGCCTATCTCGTGATCATTCATAAGCTGGAATACTTCGTCAATGCTAAAATCATTGGCACCAAAATCAATGCCAGTGCATGGGAGGTATTATTGGCGATGCTCATTTTCGAGTCGATTTTTGGACTCAGCGGTCTGATTGTTGCGCCTATTTTCTATGCCTATATCAAACTGGAATGTAAAGATGCAGGGCTGATTTAAGCTATTTTTTAACAATTCGAAAAGAAGTCTAACAGATGGAAGCATCATTCCATCTGAATCAAAACCAATAAAATCAAAAACAAAATTGATGATAAGCAAACTTACAAAAGCCTAGAAAACAAAAACACTCAAGCCCCAATTCAAGCGATAAGCTAGCCAAGAAATGAATGGTTTTTATTCACGATGTTTCATCACATTATAATTGAATGAGGTAACTATGAATTCTTCAACAGCGAAAGCTTTAAAAGTATATACACGTAATAATTTAGATGACTCAATTAAAGAGTCCACGGTAAAAATCTTAAATCAAATCCTTGCCAACCTGATTGATCTGTCCTTATTAACCAAGCAGGCGCACTGGAACATGCGGGGTAGCAACTTTATTGCAGTGCATGAAATGTTAGATACCTTCCGCACTTCATTGATCACCCATTTGGACAATGTCGCAGAGCGTGCGGTACAGATCGGTGGAACCGCATTAGGAACAACGCAGACCGTTGCAGAAACATCACACCTCAAGCCATATCCTGTGGCGATTCACGCGGTACAAGACCACTTAAAAGAACTGGCAGATCGTTATGGTGTGGTTGCCAACCATTTGCGCGATACCATTGATGAAATTCAAGATCCGATTTCCGAAGATATTATCCATGCTGCACTCGAAGATCTGGATCAATATTTATGGTTCTTGGAAGCCAATATTGATCACTAAATCAATAGATAAAAAAAGAGGACCTTAATCGTCCTCTTTTTTATTGCTGTTGCAATTAAGGCTTAACCACAACCAAAACTTGAATTGCTTCTGGTGTCACAGACAGACCATCCAACAGACCTAGGCCTTCTTTTTGGAACTTCTGTAAACGCTCAATCTCATCTTCACGAATACTTGGATTAAATTGCTTGAGATAGCTTAAACGGTCAATTTCATATTGCCATTTGCCACTGTAATGCTCTTTAGCTTGCTGCATTAATTCAGGCAATGATCCCTTGGCAATCTCTAAAGCTTGCGCATAACGTGACTCAATCACTTCACGGCGTGCTTTCACCACTTGACGACAGCTATTGCCATCTAGGTGATGCAGATATGGACGTAAAATGCTTGGGTCAATCTTGGCAGACAAGTCCTGACCATTTTCACTGAGTAATACGCGAATCAATTGTTTCGGCAAACTTGATGGCAAGTTCAATGCTTTCGGCGCAACCACATCAACCTTAAACCACACTTCCAACAAGACTGAACCTTGTTTCAAGGCATTCGACTTCAATAAGGCAACATTGGTACTACCAAATGATTGTGTGCGGATCATTTCCATCACACTTTCAATAAACGGATGTTCCAAAGTCAAATATTGTGCATCTTCACGGATTTGTGCCTGATCACGATAGAAGGTCGCAGTCATGCCTTCTTCATCCAAGGTAATTCCTTGCACTTGCATTTGATCAGTCGGCTTAATGATCACGGTACCGTTGCTTTGCTCATCAAAATCGATATTGGTGGATGACATGAAACGCTTCACGAACATTGGCAAAGTGGTGTTGTCATCATAATCTTCAAGCGCTTGTACAATGCCTTGTGCAACCACTGGACGGCAAGAGTTGTACTCGAGCAAACGGTCACGACCCGCTTGTAGTTCAGCTTCCAAGGCTTGACGCTGTACATTCACTTCTTCAAGTAAATCTTCAAACGTCTGACCTTGATCGGCCAACAAACAATCTTTCAATTCAACAATAAAATTTTCTTGTAGCGTTTGTGCGGTTGGAGAAATACTGCTGAAAATATTGAGCGCTTCGTTATACCAACGGAACATACGTTCTTGTGCTGTACCCATCAGATACGGCACATGAATTTGAATACGATTTTCCTGACCAATACGGTCCAAACGACCAATACGTTGTTCCAATACATCAGGGTTTGCAGGCAGATCAAATAAAATCAAATCACTGGCAAACTGGAAGTTACGCCCTTCTGAACCGATTTCCGAACACAATAAGATTTGAGCGCCATAACTGTCTTCTGCAAAATATGCCGCAGCTTGGTCACGCTCTAATAGACTCATGCCCTCATGGAACATAGCGGTACGAATACCCGCATGTAAACGTAGGACGTTTTCCAATGCTTCTACCACTGGCCCACTACGTGCAATCAACAACACTTTTTTGTGTTTTAATTCTTTACGCAGCACTTCCATCAACCAAGGCACACGCGGATCATTTTCCATCCATGCGCCATCCAATTGACCTTCTTCTGGCCACATTTGCTCACGCATTTTGCCATCAAATGACCAGTCTTCTGGTGCTGGTAAAGGTGCTGGCTGGCAATCACGACCTGGGAAGCCTTGAATCGCTTCACGGGTGTTACGGAACAGGATACGACCTGTGCCGTGACGGTCTAATAATTCATGAATCGCACGCATACGCTGTTCAGGTTGATCATCAATACGATGACCCAATAAACCGTCCAGTGCAGCAAGATGCTCTTCTGTTAATGCTTGATCTGACATCAACACTTCTGCAATTTTTGCAGTATGTTGATATTGCTCTTCTTCATCAAGGAAACGATCCAAGCTGCTGAAACGTTGCGGATCGAGTAAACGAAGACGGGCAAAATGGCTTTCAACGCCTAATTGCTCAGGTGTTGCGGTGAGCAGTAACACACCTGCTGTTTGTTCAGCCAATTCTTCGACCAGATCATAACGATCATTACCGCCTTCTTCTTCACTCCACATCAAATGATGGGCTTCATCGACCACCAATAGATCAAAACCAGCTTCCATGGCCTGCTCACGCAAGTCATCGTGGTCAACCATCAGGTCGACGCTGGCAATAATGCATTGCTCAGTCAGGAATGGATTCAGGTCAGGATCATGTTCTTTGATCGAAGCAGTACGGGTTAAATCGAACAGTGAAAATTGTAGATTGAAACGGCGGCGCATTTCAATCATCCACTGATATTGCAATGAATCAGGGACTAAAATCAGAATGCGTTCTGAACGGCCTGTTTTCAGTTGTTGGTGAATGATCAAACCTGCTTCAATGGTTTTACCCAAGCCAACTTCATCGGCCAATAAAACACGCGGAGCAAAACGTTTACCGACTTCATGTGCAATATAGAGCTGGTGTGGAATCAAGCCTACACGTGCACCAAGAAAACCACGTAAAGGGCTGGTGTGCATTTGTGCCTGCAACAGCATCGCTTCAATGCGGAGGTCATACCATTCTTTATAATCAACTTGGCTGGCTAGCAGACGTTCTAATGGTTTTGACAGCTGGATTTGCGCACCGATACGGGTTTCATTCAGTGACTTACGTTCTTGTTCGCCATTTTCAAGGCTACGAACCACATCATAACGCAGTACGCCATGACGATCTTCAATCGACTCAACAGTCCACTTGATGCCTTCTTGGTCTTGTACTTCATCATTAACATTAAAGATGATGCGAGATAAAGGCGCATTGTTACGTGCATAGACACGAGTTTCATCACTTTTAGGGAATAAAATGCTGATAGAACGTTCATCTACATCAATAAGAACCCCTAAACCGAGTTCAGTTTCAGTATCTGATAACCAACGTTGACCAATAGCAAACTGCTGCAATTTTTCCACCTTTATCTCAAGTTAGCCTACATATTTTATGCCTTGACCCAAATAAAAGTTAAGGCATTTTATGTAGTTTTCAACGATGTATTTTGACACAAAGCGCAATCAAATAGCGTGCATCACATCGTGTTTCATAAAAAAGTTTTTAGACTAAAACGGTACTGCACAATCAAAGCTGAGTTGTGCACCTGTTTTAGGATGCGCAAAGCTCAATTGCGTTGCATGTAAACACAAACGCGGATAAAGCTGTTGCTGTTCTGGCGTGGCATATAAGGTATCGCCTAGAATCGGATGACCTAAATATTGCATATGCACACGAAGCTGATGTGAACGCCCTGTAATCGGAATGAGTTTAACTCGAGTTACAGCTTGTCCTTGAATTTCTAGATGTTCGATCGCTTGCCATTCGGTTAATGCCGGCTTGTGATAGGAAGCATCCACAATATGCAATGGAGGACGGCTTGGATCATAAATCACAGGAATATCGACTGTGCCCTGACCCTGTAAATGTCCAGCTACCAAAGCTTGATAAATTTTTGAGGTTTGACGATCTTGAAATTGGCGTGAAATATTGCTTTGCCCAAATTTGGATAAACCAAACACCAAGATACCAGAAGTATCGCGATCTAAACGATGAATCAGTAAAGTTTTTGGTTCTAATTCTAATAAACGATTGATTAAACAATCTTGTAAATCAGGTGTTTTCCCCGGCACAGTAAGTAAGCCTGCAGGTTTATGGATGACCATAAAATCTTCATCACGATGAATCAAATATTCACTTAGAAAATCATTCAAGGTAACCTTCCAACGACTGGATGAAAACAAGCGGGCAATCATAAAAAGCTTGGCGCTGAATTACAATGCATGACACGTATTTTTACTGATTTTTTTCGTGTTTCTCTCGATATTTCATCCAGAATCGCATTTACAGGATGATTTAGGTCTGTTGCTCTAGAAATTGTTGAATTGCATGTTGGGCAATTTCTGCATCTTGAAAAGATTGCACGCCCGAAATACCAACAGCCCCGACAACCTGCCCTTGATATACAATCGGCTCACCACCTTCTAACATGCCTTTTGCTGCATTGATGGTTAAAAAGCCGATCTTACCATCACGGATCATATCTTCGGATGCCTTGGTGGTTCTTCGGCTGACCGCAGCAGATTGTGCTTTTTCTTGGCAAATCTGTGTCGATAGTACCGATGCGCCATCCATACGCTTCATCATTAATAAAGTTCCTCCGTCATCGACAACTGCAATGCTGACATTAAAGCTGTGCGCTGTTGCATATTGCCATGCTGCGTCAACTAAAATTTCCACATCAGCGGACGTTAAATAATGTTTAGTTTTCATGTTTTACTCCATTCCTATGGGTTTCTTATAAAAAGCTTTTAGATATGATACAACTGCCATCTACAGCCTACGTAGGCCCAAAGCACAGCCTAAGACCAACGCAAATATAGTTTACTATTCAAGCATTATTTCATCTTGCGGTACAGTAAAGATTGTTTATCTTTGCGCTTCGTCGCTGCGGTTTATCATACGAACAGCTGGGAACTTGCTAAGAGTTCATTACACTCAAGCATTATTGTTAAACCCGTTAAGCTCTCTATTCGGCTCAAGTAAAATGCGCCCATAAAAAAAGCCCGAACGAATCGGGCTTCTATGCATCACAGGGTTATTTCATTTCTGCAAAGGTTTCTTTTGCTGCCTGAATGGTCTCTGCAATATCTTGATCTGAATGCATTGATGAAATAAATCCAGCTTCAAATGCAGATGGAGCAAGATAGACACCGCGCTTTAACATGCCATGGAAGAATTTCTTAAATGCTTCAACGTCACAAGCCAACATTGAATCAAAGCTGGTAATGTCCTCTTGATCGGTGAAATACAAGCCGAACATGCCACCCACTTGCTGGGTTTTAAATGGAATACCCGCTTCATCTGCCGCAGCCTGCAAACCCTCAAGCAATTTTGCGAGCTGTGCAGCTAGCTTGTCATAAAACTCTGGTTCACGAAGATGCTTGAACATCGCAATACCTGCACGCATTGCCAATGGATTCCCTGACAATGTACCTGCTTGATAAACACCACCTAAAGGTGCGATGCATTCCATGATTTCACGTTTACCACCAAAAGCACCAACCGGTAAGCCCGCACCAATGATTTTACCCAACGTGGTCAAATCAGGTTTAACCTTATAGACCGATTGTGCACCGCCTAAAGCAACACGGAAACCTGTCATTACTTCATCAATGATAAAGACAGATTTGTATTCATCACAGACATCACGAATTGCTTGCAAGAAACCATCGATTGGCGTCACTAAATTCATGTTGCCTGCAACAGGTTCAATGATTACCCCAGCAATCTCATGACCGAACTTGGTAAAGCACTCTTTCAACGCTTCGATATTGTTATACGGGAGCGTTAATGTATGTTTAGCAAAATCAGCTGGTACACCTTTTGAAGTTGGCTCACCTTCACCAAGCGTCAATAAGCCTGAACCTGCTTTGACCAATAATGAATCGGAATGACCGTGATAGCAGCCTTCAAATTTCACAATCTTGTCACGGCCAGTATAACCGCGTGCCAAACGAATCGCGGTCATGGTGGCTTCAGTACCTGAGCTGGTCATACGTACCAATTCAATTGAAGGCATGATCTCGCAAATGGTGTCTGCCAAAGTGGTTTCATGTACCGTTGGTGCTCCAAAACTTAGGCCATCTTCTGCCGCAGTTTGTACTGCTTGAATAATATCAGGATGTGCATGACCTAAAATCATTGGTCCCCATGAACCGACATAGTCCACATAACGCTTGCCATCGACATCCCACAAGTACGCCCCTTTTGCCTTTTCGATAAAGACAGGCGTACCACCAACACCGTTAAATGCACGTACAGGTGAATTTACGCCACCTGGAATATGTTTATTTGCTTGTTTAAATAGCTGTTCTTGCTTTGGAGATAAGCTCATAAAAGACTCAACCTAGAATCGAGGACGAGGAACGTTGTGGTTCCGAGAAACAATAAAAGTTCCGCGAAGCGGATACATATAATTAGTCAAATAACATTGCCCATGCATTTACACGAGCAGGAATTTCGGCTGTTGATCGTCCTAATATATCACTAATTACCGCACAAAGGCTTGCCCCAGCCTCAATCACGACTTGAGAATTTTCAACGGTCAAACCACCAATCGCACAAATCGGCACAGCAAACTTTTGTTTCGCTTGTTTGATCACTTCGATCCCAACATTGCCTGCTTCTGGTTTGGTTGAAGTCGCATAAACCGCACCAAAGGCCACATAAGTTGCACCATCCGCAATTGCCTTCTCCGCCAACTCCAATGAATTTAAGCAGGTACGACCAATAATCACACCTTGCGGTAAGCGTGCAGCCGCATCACTTATTTCACCATCAGACTGTCCAAGATGTACCCCTAATCCAAATTGCTCTGCCAGTGCCAAATCATCATTAATTACAAATGGGACTTGATGCTTTTCACAAAGTACTTTGATCTGCTCAACTTCACTTGGCTGATCTGCTTTTGCCACTTTCTTACGACGGTATTGCAGAATGGCAATCTGTCCTGTTGCTAGAGCCACATCTAATTTTTCTAATAATAATTGGATTGGATCGTCATTGGTAATGAGGTATAGACCGCGCATGAACGTTTCACTATTCACTATAATTACATTAGCTTCAGGGTATATTTTCTTGGTTAAAAATTAAAGAGAGGGAGTGTATTTACATCATTAACCGCTGCAAATCAGAACAAATAAAAAAGCTGCCAGAGCAGCTTTTGAAGTATTAAACTAATTTTAAGACTCAATTTTATCAAACTGACGATCGATCAAACTCAAACGGCCTCGTGCAACGTCTGACAACATGCGCCAATCTGAAATAAAGCTATACAGCGGCTGTTTAAAGCTGGCAGGCTTATTATGTTCAAAGAAAAAATGCCCAACCCAAGCACAGGCATAGCCAGAAACCAGACCATACAACGCATATTTTGCCTGACGTTTACGAATCGCTTTACTAAAGAAATATAAACCGATCGAGCTGCCTGCGACGTGCAAACGACGGCTGGCTATACTGCGATGTTCTGTTAAATAAAAGTGATAAAATTCATCATAGTTTTTAATAGGTAATGAAAATTCCACTGGCTTGGTAATATTCGCTGGTGCATTCATTTTTGGATCATCCTAATCGAGCAAGACTCTCCACACGTTAATGCATTTTCTGTACAAAATAAAGTCATTGCGTGCCATCCTTTCCAAGCTTAAAACAACTTTACAATGATTTTTGAGATCAACAAGTTATACTACGTTTCGTCTATATCATTTTCGGTGGTCAGGAGTCATAACATCATGGAAATAGAACTAAAATTTCAACTCCCTGAATCTAAGAAAAAAAGTGTGTTACAAGTTTTAAGCAAACAAAAAGCACAGAAAATTCAGCTACAAGCAAAATACTATGACACTGCTGACCGTTTACTGGCTAAAAATTATGTGGCGATTCGCCTGCGTCAGGAAGGTGAACATTGGGTGCAAACCTTTAAAGCTGCCAGTAAAAACCATTTACAACGCATCGAAGAAGATATTTATTTAGGCAAATGTGCTGAAGAACCTGAACTGGATTTATCTTTATACAAACATAATCAAACAGTCCAAACTGTACTCCGTGATGTGCTAGGTGAAGCACCTGCTGAACTAAAGCTGCAATTTCAAACTGATGTACAGCGTACCTTCCATGTATTCGAGTTTGAGGGATCTCAAATTGAAGTCTGCTTAGACGATGGTGAAATCCGTACACCAACTGATCAAGCCAAAATCTGTGAAGTCGAATTTGAATTAAAACAAGGCTCAGCACAATCTCTGATTGATTTTGCCAAAACGTGGGTCGATAAATATCAACTCTGGCTTGATGTGCGCAGTAAGGCTGAACGTGGTAATTTATTGGCTATTGGCAAAACGGTATCCCCTGCCACCAAAGCGAAATCACTCAGCCTAGAGAAAAATGTCAGTGCTGAACAAGCAATCAAACTGATTATCGAAAATACGCTTAATCATATCTTGCCCAATGCAGCAGCAATTGCCGATGGTGTAGCCGAAGCAGATCATATTCACCAAGCTCGCGTTGGTTTACGTCGTTTACGTTCTGCTTTAAAGCATTTTTCTAACTGGTCTGCGCAAACTGATCCCACTTGGGAAAGCCAATTGGCTGATATTTTTAGAGCATTAGGTCAATCACGCGATAATGATGCGATTCAAGATTCTGTTCTTCCTTTAGTAAAAGAAGTCTGTGATTTTGATTTCCCATTCCCTGAAAATGTTGACAGCAGTGTTTCTCAATTATTAAGCCACACTAAAACCACACAGCTATTTTTAGCATTACTCAGCTTCACCTATAGTGAGCATGAGTCTAAGTCTAAACTTTCTAAACAAGCAGCTAAAAGCTTAACCAAGCTTTACCAAAAGATTCTAAAAGATGCAGCTCAGTTTTCAACTTTAGAAGTTGAGCAACAACATCGTACTCGTAAGCGTGTAAAACAATTGCGTTATTGCATCGACTTTATTGCAGGGATTTATCCTGAAAAAGAGGTTCAACAATTCTTAAATAAGTTACAGCCAATTCAGGAATATTTAGGGTTTTATAATGACCTGTTTGTTGCTGAGCAAATCTTTGAGCAACAAACTGCTGAACACCCGCAGTTTTTATTTGCATTAGGTTGGGTTAAGGCTCAGCAACCACATGTGGCCAAAAAAGCGGATAAAAAGCTTCAAGCCCTATCTGCTCAGGACGCTTTTTGGGATGAGAAGCGATAGCTCCACCAAAACAAATTTCCTTAAATCGCTATCGTGCTTGGCGGCATGAATGCCGCCACAAATAATCTAAGTCCTACAAAAAAGCGGATACTCGGAAACGTCATCAGCAACCTGAGCAAGTCAAAGCGACTAAAGCTTTGACTTAGTGCAAGACAAGCGAAGTGCGTAGTCTATACTCAAGCATAGCTTTCGCCTTGCGGTACGACAAAGATTATTAATCTTTGCGATTCGCACCTCAGGCTTTGCCTACTTTGTCCGAAAACAAAGTAGGAAATCGCCTACGCGAAAACATTCAAACTTTATATAGCACTTGTGGCTGTGCTATTATTTTTTAATGAAAATTAGAGTGTTAAACTATTTATTCTACTTAAATCATTTACCGATATTTCCCAAAAATCGTCCACGTTCCATTATCTGCAATCGGATCACTATAACTGTCATTACGCTGCTTACGTGGCTTATCCCGTGCATCGACCAATTTAAAATGCGGTTCAACACTGAGAATCATGCCATTCATATAAAAACGAGTTCGCGTATATTCACTTTGTCCGTGTTGGAAAACATAAGTTCGTAAATCAATAAACTCACGATGCGCAACTAAGGCAGCGGTATCATCACTGCCCAACCATTCCTGCATTGCAAAAATCTGATCCGTCTCAAACTGCCCACATTTTTCTAACAAGGCAGCGACGCCACGAAAAGTTTTCGACTCTTTAGCGCGTGTTTTATTAATCCGAATCCGATCGACATGAAAGAAAAACAGCGGCAGATTTAAATGACTTGGTAAATGAATCGCATCCACCACGTCATCTTCCATAAAAGGCCGACACACCTGTTGTGCCCGCTCAATCAAGGGTTGCCATTGCCGATAATATTCATCTATATCTTGTTGCAGCCCATAATAAATCGGTAAGCCTTCAACATTTTCTAAATACTGAGGTGGATAAATATGTTGGCGCAGTAAGGCTATATCTGTTTTTAAGCTTTGAATCGCGATTGCATCTTGCATAGTGATTATTCTAATTACTTAGGCTATTTTAGATTAAGGCAAAGGTTTAGTTTCGACAAGGCTTTGTCTATAATGAAGTGTCTTAACTTGTCGCTGGAAAATATCATGTCTCAAAAAATTAACGCCACCGATGTGACTGATGAAGAAGCTTTAAATGCGGTGTTTTTTGAGCGTGCAGATGAATTTATTAAACTTGCCAATGATTTCTGCCGACCACCCAAAGGTAAGCAAGCCAAGCCAGAAGAGTTACGTGGCCAAGTAAGTGCAGCCATGTTATTTGCCACTGCCCGTTTTAATACATGGGTCGCAGCTAATAACTTTAAAGATGGCAATGAAATGCGTGATGCCAAAGAACAAGTCATGTCTTATCTACTGCAACAATTCCAAATGATGTTAGAAGATAATTTTGACGAATATTGTGAACAGTTTGAAAACTACTTACGATTCCGTAAGAACGAAGATTTTCATACCCACAAACATGATCATTAATCTTTGATGCAAAAATAAAGCCACCAGATCGGTGGCTTTATTTTTTGCTTGCTTATTTCAAGTTTTGAGGCTGACCATATTGATCCGCCATGACTTCTACAAACTGATCAAGCTTGATGTATTTTTTGATGGCAGCATTGACATCTTCTTTGGTCAATTTCGCAAGCTCCTGATCGCGCTCTGCGCGATCCAACAGCGTTTTGTTACGCTCTAACTGACCTGTCAGCATGCCATGAATATTACGTTCATCTTCCAAAGCTGTTACACGTTTTTTCATGATATCTGCTTTGGCTGCTTCCACTTCCTGCTCAGTCACACCTTTGCTCAGCAACTCATTCAATACCTTGTGTACCGATTGTGAAACTTGCTCAGAACGGCCAGAGGTATAATTTGCAGTAATGCTTAAAGTACCATCATCAATATCTGGATCAAGATCTAAGCCGCTACCAAAGCCATACACCAACGCATTTTTCTCACGTAGCTCCTGTGCTAATCGTGATGACAATTGCGAGTTACCCAAGATATGGCTAAGAATAATCAATGCAGGTGCATCTTTATGGTATGAACCCACAGGCAATGCCAATACACTTTGATAACTGCCGAACTCACGTTGTTCCGATAAAGCATGCACTTTCTGTGCTTTATACACCGTATATTGACCTGTTACTTTAGTAAAAGGCTGCTTCGCTTTCCAAGAGCCAAAGGCTTTTTGTAAGGTCTTTTGCATTTTCTTGGCATCAAAATCACCTGTTACAGCAATTTGCGCATGGTCTGTCACAAAGAACTGATCATAGAATTGTTTCACTTGCGGCTGGGTTACTTCACTAATCTGTTTCTTCGCCAGTTCTGGTTCAAAGTGATAACGGATATCGCCTGGTTGATAGATTTCCAGAATCTTAGACAAGGTCATCGATGAGACAACCGCGGGTTCCGTATATGGACGATCCAATACAGACAGGCTTTGATTTTTTGCTAGATCAAACTCAGTTTGCGAGAATTTTGGCTGCTTAAGGACATCAACAATAAAGTTAAAGAAGTCTTCGAACTTGTCTTTCTTCGCTTGAACAACGATGGTAAAACCATTGCCATTTGAACTAACCGATGCGCCACCACTAGCCGCAATCGCCTTATCAGTAATTTCCTGCAAGGTATGCTTTTCAGAACCACGCAGCATTAAATAGCTGGCTAAATCTAAAGTAACCCCTTTACCAAATAATGCTTTTTCATCACCAAAATCTAAGCTAATCGTGGCATAAGTTTTATCATCACGTGTAGACGTTGGGAAGAGTGCATAGCGGATCCCATTCTTTAATTCACCACGTTGAATTTTCTGCTCATTTTTTTGCAATTGCTGAGCAGACTGTGCCATAAATTGGGTCACTTCCTGCTTGTAAACATTTGCATCTTTTAATGGTTCAGGCTTTTCATCGCTTTGATCTAAAGTTTTAGGCTTCTCCTCTGCTTTCATGGTCATCGCTTTCTTTTGATCTTCAGGCGTCGGTAAAATATCGCCTGAGATACGATGTGAAGAGACTAAAAATTCTTTTAAGGTTTTATTTGCATCATTCAGCTTTAAGTCTTGAACAGCTTGTAAGTCCTTAAAGTATTGATCCCATTGACCATGTGATGAAACCGCATAATCGCTCAGGCGTGAACCTAAAGCGACAGCGTCATTAGCAATGGTATCTGCGGTATTTTGCGTAATATTTTTAATCCGCTGTAATTCAGCCTCGGTGAATGGTTGGCTATTTTCAACACCTGTTTTTAGAGCATCATCAACCTTTTTCGCATCATGATTCGGGGCATAAATTGCGCCCATAAAGACCACGTTAAAGTCTTGATCTAACCAAGTGGTTGATTGCACTGCCGTACTGATTCCCGTCTCCACCATACTCTTATACAAAGTACCACTTGGCTGCATGGTATATAACGCTGGCGCAAGCGCTAAAGTCGGTTGTAATGGGGTATTTTTTCCATTCATATAGACATGGAATTTGGCTAAATCACTACCCTTTTGTACCGTAAACTGACGTTGTTCGATTTTACTTGAATCGAGAACTGGCACTTGAACTTGCGCAGGTACTGGACGTGCTGGAATTGGACTAAAATACTGATCAATTTTAGATAGGACCTCAGTCTTATCAAATTTACCCGAAATCACCATCACTGCATTATTTGGCGCATACCAAGTTCTATAGAACTGGTTCAATTCATTCAGCTGAATCGACTTTAATTCAGGTAAATCGCCAATTGGCAAACGGCCTAAATATTGATTGCCATAAGCCGCTTTCCACATTTGATCCATCAGTACAGCAAACGGTTGATCCATACGGATTTCTCGTTCACGTTTTACGATTTCAATTTCAGAAGGAACAAATTTTTCTTGCAGCACCAATTTATCCATACGCTCTGATTCAAGGTACAGAATTTCATTAAGTGCATTTTTTTCAGGGCGAACAATATTTAAATATTTGGTCGCATAATAATCTGTGCTGGCATTGGTCATCAACGTATATTGATCTAGACGACGTTGAAACTCGTCACCCTTCACATTTTGAGTGCCTTTAAAGGCCAAATGTTCTAATAGATGTGCAAGTCCGCCTTTACCCTTAGGATCATTCAAAGAACCTGTTAAATAAACCGTATTTACATAGACTTTATTTTCTTTATCGTTTGGCGCAAGAATAACTCTGAAACCATTATCTAATTTATATTCTTCGATATTTTTTTCACTTTTTACGAGTACCGTCTGAGACCAAGACGTTGCACTCAACCCAATCAAACAAAGAGAGAGAGTAAGTTGCTTAAACCGCATTAACATAATTTATCCAAGTGTTTTTGATGATTTAAATAAAAACGTCAAGCTATAGTAGAGAACGATTCGCATTTTTAATAGTTATGTTTTGAAAAAAGCTGTTTATTTAAACAGCTTTTATCTTTATTTTTGCACAGTTTAAGCTAAAAATCAGATTGTCAGTTCGGCTTGCATATACAATTTGGCATAGCCTGAAATTTCAATACGATCTTCAGACACAATCACACATTCTAAAATCCCACCGCGTTTAGATGCCTGAAAGGCTGTTAATCGAGTCTGATTCAATTTTTCAGCCCAAAGTGGAACGATTGCAGTATGGATTGAACCTGTTACTGGATCTTCATCGATACCAATTGCTGGTGCAAAATAACGAGAAACACAATCAAACTGCCCTTCACCTCTGGCGGTAATTGCAACATCGGGTTGAGAAGCAGTAATTGCTGTACGAACTTGTCCAAGTTGTTTTAGCTTTTCCAGATCAGGTTGTTCATCCAATACATCTTGCACCGTTTCATATTCAATAATATAGGCTTGGACATTGCGATAGACCGCTTTAAATGGCTTGGTCAGCCCTTCACGTAATACTTGAGGATAATCAGTAACTAACTCTGCTTTACGAATCGGGAAATTCATTTTAATTTTGCCATCGGCATCTTTGCTGACAATAAAAACACCCAGATCACGTACATGGAACTGGATCGTTTCTACCTTGGTAAAGTCTTTAAATAAAACAAATGCGCTGGCTAAAGTCGCATGCCCACAAAACGCAACCTCATTGAGTGGAGAAAACCAACGAATCTCATAATTGGTTTCATCAATCGTTTTCACAAAAGCCGTTTCAGACAGATTATTTTCCATGGCAATATTCTGCATCAAACGATCATCTAACCATTCATCGACGACGATTACAGCCGCGGGATTTCCTTTAAATAATTCTTTTGTAAAAGCATCAACTTGGTACATCTTCATGTCACAGCACTCTCTCTATTTTTCAATTATTTTGAACATTTGGTCTATAAAGTATAGATACAGATTTTTCTAAATTTACGATACACCGTAGCATTTGTTGTTTAACTTACCTAAATGTATAAAATTTAAGCCCAAAATGTGTTCCGCTTGCTAACAGATCAGCCTAAAAGTCCAATGATTTAGCATAATTCAAAATAAGCCATACAGAATATTCACAATAAAAAATTTGAAGCTCACTATGGTATGACGCAGATTAAACAAGCGAGAAAAACCATGCGTATTCCTGTAAATGCTGTCGTATTTGAAGATTTTGAAACCCTCGACATTATGGGTCCTGTTGAATTGTTTGGCTTGTTGCAACAACATTATCAAGTCCAGTTTTATAGCCTGAATGGCGGTCTAGTTTCCAATAAGCATGGTGTTTGTATCCAGACCAAATCCTTTAACGAAATACACGTGAATAACCAAAGTATTCTGCTCGTTCCTGGCGGTATCGTGACTTTTGAATTAATTAAAAATCAACAGTTTCTTGATCAGCTCAAAACTTTAGCGGCTCAAAGTAAATACGTGCTGACCATTTGTACAGGCAGTTCATTACTTGCAGGGACAGGTGTTTTAAATGGTGTTAAGGCAACATCGAATAAAATGGCGTTTGAATTTGTACAAAAACTCAATGACCAAGTGTTGTGGCAAGCCCAAGCCCGTTGGGTGATTGATGGGAAATTCTATACTTCATCGGGTGTGAGTGCAGGTATGGATATGACTCTTGCCTTTATTCATGACACACAAGGTGAAAAAGTTGCCCAGCTTTGTGCTGAAGAGGCCGAATATATCTGGAATAGCAATCCAAACGTTGATCCCTTTTGTAAGTAAAAACAGGCTGATCAACGCTGCATATGAAGATTTATTTTATTATCACTTGTTGTAGGTATTTTATTTTTAAATCAGCCTTTAAATAACCACATCTTTAATAAGTTGCTATTTGTTTTCACAGCATGGGTAAATAGATGTGTACATAATATAGGTAATTCATGAAAGCTCATATTTCCGCAATAAATTCAATATAATCCAATTTACTATATTTAAACTCATCAAATACACACAAAACATCTAATTTATAAACAAATTGGGCAATGCTTTGCATAAAAATTATAAAGGTGACAATCTTTATCCAATTATTTTTAAATTTTCTATTTATTTTAATAATCCTGGATATTCATAATATGCAAGCATTTATAACAAGAGGATGTTTTACTAACCACGGTGGCAAGATCATTGAGGGAGATGATTTTTGGCTGATAGATGGTAAAGCGGCTCATTTAGAGGGAATGAAACATTATTGTCCTAAATGTAATGTGATTTCAAAAGCCATAGCAACGCAACGAGGTTTTATGCAGGTTAATGGCCATAATTTAATTGTGGCTGGCGACCAAGCAACATGTGGCGCAAAGTACATGAAGATTTCAGATTTAGCTGTGCGAACTGGTGGCTCTGGTTCGGGTGCTAGCTCAGGGCAAGCAAGTAATGTTCAGAATATTATTGATCAATTAAATTTTGATGAGCGTGTTCAATTGATCGATAGAGATGATAATGAACCCTTGGCAAACATCCCCTATCACCTCAAAGACTCTACTGGTAGTGTCGTAGCTTCAGGAACCACAGATGAAAATGGATATACAGAAAGGTTTCATACGACCAAACCTGAAGATATTCACATTTTTATCGGAGAGCCGGAGTGACACAAGGAACCTGCAAAACCAATACAAAGGCTGAATCTGTACATAAACAGCCCATCAAGTTAAAAGAATATTTAATATGTGTTTATTACTACAAACCATCAAAGAGCGATGACAAGGCTTTTCAACGAGCATCAAATCACTGGCTATCCCAACTGAAGCTAAAAAACTGCGGTGATAACTATGTATTTAAAGAGTACCAAGTTACGTCAGGCCAAGACTTTAAAAAAGTTTGGAAGGAAATCTATGACGAGATAAATAAGAATGTTGCTAAGGTCAGGGAAATGCATGTTTTTAGCCATTCTAGTAAAACAGACGATGGTAATGATGGCCTAGAGTTTTTGAGCACCAGAAACGCTCGTAATGAAGTTTTAGAGGATGGTACAATTTCCTATAGTGAAATATCCCAGTTAGAGAAATTGCGCTGGTCTCCGAATGCTAATCTCGTTTTGCATGGCTGCAATACAGGACTAAGAGGGACTTCACCTCAATCCATTGCAGATATATTTGCAATTAGACAAGAAAAATGCAGAGTGCACGGTCAAAAAGGCTGGGCTTATTTTTCTAGAAAAGAAGCTGTTTATGAGCGAACTTCACCTACAGATAAAGAGATCTATCTATGGGCCTACAGTAGAGGGAATAACAGCTATGTAGGCAACGTAATCGGTGGGGAACGAATTCCAGCATTCATTGTTGAAAAGAAGAAGTGATATGAAAGTTAAAATCTTATTTTGGGTTGCTCTCCTAAACATTATTGGAGTTGTATTCATTTATACCCTATCTTTTATGACAAAGAACAATCACTATGCTGTTTCAATTGATACATTTTTCATTTCCACCTCAGCTTTAATATTAATTATTACATTAATTCTGAAGCAGAAAATAGAAATTCTAATTAGTATCATCGCGTTATTACTGAGTATAAGTATGAATGTATTTAATATCAGTATTAGCTATCAAAAATGGTTAGAGCGAGAGCAGCCAGAATTAGGTCATCGAGACGCAGATTTGAATAACGAAAAAATATAATCACAGAATAGCCTTAACCATTAAATTTGAGACTGTTTTAGCACGACATGAATTTAATTAGTTCTCAATTTGGAGTATGTTACCTATTACATATCGGTCAATACTCATCTTTCCCATATTGTTTAATTTTCTATTTACCTTCTGCAAAGAAATAATACCCAAGTTCTTAAACTGTGGCGTGTCAAATATCACATATAGCCAATGTGCTATCTCCACAAACATAAGCAGTATTATCACAGATAATCTCTACACGCATTGAATTCAAGTAACCGTTTAACGGGCTTCTTTAGATCACAATTACTCCCTTTTATTCGACTCTATCTTTCTTAACAAGATAAGCTTTATTCCATCTCCCATAAAAATGAGTGGCATAAAACCACTCATTTTGATCAAACTCTTTTCACAGACTCAATCAATTCTGACATCGAAGCCTAGATTTTCTGCAATCATCAGCGTTTGATCAAGATTAATAATCGCCTCTTTAATTTGAGTCTCTTTCGGATCTAAAGTACTCAAATCACTACCTCTTAAATCACACTCGGTAAAATCTGCGCGGTGTAGCCATGCACCAGAGAGATCACTCTCTCTAATCGAACTTCCATGGCAACGCGCTCCAGTCAAATCAGCTTCTCTTAAACGGGTTCTCAAAAAAGAAGCTTTCTCTAAATCCGCGCCCGGTAATCCAACAAAAGCCCAATCACTGTCCTCAACCCGCATATGGTGAAACTGACAATCGCTAAACATGCTACCAACCAACTTGCAGTCGGTGAATTTGCTATCAAAGAAATTGCAGAAATAGAAAGTACAATTTAAAAATGCGCTACGCTGATGAACCGATGCATTAAAACGTGCTCGTCGAAAAGTGCATTCATTAAAAATCGCGCCAGTGCTTTGGGCTTCTGACAGATCTAAGTCAACAAATAGCGTCCGCTCATATTTTTGATTATTGAGTACTTGTCCATACCAATCCAAGTTGGTAATGGTTTCTGTTGTTTTCGGTGCTGCTGCACCATATTTTCTTTCCGCCATGATATTCAATTTTTATTTTCGAATACATCAAAATATGTCATACATTCAATTTTGTACATGTTTTTCTCATGACTTATTTATCTCAATTTAAAATAAAAAAAGAGCGGCAAAACCACTCTTTCATTTCATACTTAGACTTTAATCTTCCATATGCTGGATTATAGCTTGTCCAAATTCAGAACAACGTAATAAAGTTGCATTGGGCATTAAACGCTCAAAGTCGTACGTCACGGTCTTGGCTGAAATTGCACCCGAAACACCTTGAATGATTAGATCTGCAGCTTCAACCCAGCCCATATCACGCAGCATCATTTCGGCAGAGAGAATAATCGAGCCTGGGTTGACCTTATCTTGCCCCGCATACTTCGGTGCAGTGCCATGTGTTGCTTCATAGACTGCAATTGCACCGCCAATATTCGCACCCGGTGCAATCCCAATACCGCCCACTTCTGCTGCAAGTGCATCAGAAATATAGTCACCATTTAAGTTCAGTGTCGCAATCACGGAATAATCGGCTGGACGCATTAAAATTTGCTGTAAGAATGCATCGGCAATCACATCTTTAATAATGATGTCTTTACCCGTTTTCGGATTTTTAATTTTTACCCAAGGCCCACCATCCAGCAGCTGCCCACCAAAACGCTCCATCGCAAGTTCATAGCCCCACTCTTTAAACGCACCTTCGGTGTATTTCATGATGTTACCTTTGTGTACTAGCGTCACAGAAGGTTTGTCATTATCCATCGCAAACTGAATGGCTTTACGCACCAGACGTTGGGTTCCTTCTTTAGAAACAGGCTTAATGCCGATACCACAATCTTTAGGGAATCGGATTTTGGTCACCCCCATTTCTTCTTGCAAAAATTTAATAACTTTTTTCGCTTCTGGAGAATCGGCCTTCCATTCAATCCCCGCATAGATATCTTCTGAGTTTTCACGGAAAATCACCATATCCGTGAGTTCTGGATGTTGCACAGGTGAAGGCACACCTTCAAACCAACGTACTGGACGCACACAAACATATAGATCAAGTTCTTGGCGCAATGCAACATTCAAAGAACGAATACCGCCTCCGACAGGTGTAGTCAAAGGGCCTTTTATTGATATAATAAACTCGCGTAAAGCATCAAAAGTTTCTTCTGGCATATAATTGCCATAAATTTTATCTGCTTTTTCGCCGCAGTAGACTTCCATCCATTCGATTGAACGTTTGCCACCGTAAGCTTTTAACACGGCGGCATCTACTACTGCCTTCATTGCTGGTGTAATATCCACACCAATACCATCACCTTCAATAAAAGGGATGATTGGACGATTTGGAACATTCAATGACAGGTCTGCATTTACTGTGATTTTGTCTCCATCAGCAGGAACCACAATCTTCTGATAACCCATTTTGTAGGTTCTCCCTCATGTATTTAGCGATTATCTCTATGCCTTCTATGGCATACTTTCGTTTTTTATTGCATGAAACAGTTTAGTTCAAAACAGGTTTTTTTTGAGATTTATACGGGAAATAACAACATTTCTCCATTAAATAGAAACCTTTATTGTTATGATGCCGCCCATAGCCAAAGTAGTATATCCATATGAAAGTAGTCGTATTTAATAAACCTTTTGACGTTTTGTCACAGTTTCGCGAAGATGAAAAACATTTAACAGTTTCAAGTTTTATTAAAGATCCTGAACTTCGTATTGCAGGACGTTTAGATTTAGACTCCGAAGGTTTAATGTTTCTTACTGATCATGGTGGTTTAAATCAATTCATCACCCATCCTGATAATAAGAAATATAAAACTTATCTTGCTCAAGTTGATGGTGATGTCACAGAAGAAGCAATTGAAAAACTGCAAAAAGGTGTTGAACTTGCAGATGGTATGACTTTACCTGCCAAAGCGCGTAAAGTTGATCAACCTGAATGGCTATGGGAACGTAACCCACCGGTACGTTATCGTGCCAATATTCCAACGACTTGGATCGAACTACAAATCTGCGAAGGTCGTAATCGTCAAGTACGTCGTATGACAGCGGCTGTGGGTTTCCCGACTTTACGTCTGATTCGTACGCAAATTGGCAGCATTGATCTCGTCAAACTCGGTTTACAGCCTGGTGAACAACTCGAAATCGAACCTTTACTTTATCCAGACTTTAAAGACGTTCCGGCAGACAAGCCTTATGAAGGTCGTTCTTTCGCGAAAAAATCGAATAATAAACCGCATTTCTCTCGTGCAAAAGATAAAGCACGTGAAGAAAGAGGTGAAAAACCATTTAAAGGTAAGAAAAAAGCTGGCGGTGGTACAACCCGTATTTGGCAAACTGATGATGCAGATAAACCACGTCGTAAGACCAATGGTACAACGCGTCCAAATACCAAAGCACCACGCGGACGTAGCCGTAACGGTCGTTAAAATCTAAATTGAGCGCATAAAAAAGCCGATGTTTTCACATCGGCTTTTTTATATCACCGACAATATTGTCGGTGATATATCAACAATTACAGTGACGCAAGTGTGGTATTAAATGTTGTACTTGGACGCATTACTGCATTTACTTTCGCTGGATCGATTGCATAGTAACCACCGATATCAGCAGCTTGACCTTGTACTTGAGCAAGCTCAGCAACAATCTTCTGTTCGTTTTCAGCAAGTGATTTTGCAAGCGGAGCAAATTTCGCTTTCAACTCAGCATCTTCGTCTTGAGCTGCTAATGCTTCAGCCCAGTACAATGCTAAATAGAAGTGGCTGCCACGGTTATCTAACTCACCTGTACGACGTGATGGCGATTTGTCGTTATCCAACAATTTTCCTGTCGCTTGATCAAGCGTCTTGGCAAGCAATTTCGCACGGTTATTGTCTTCTTTGATACCAAGCTCTTCTAAAGACACCGCCAATGCAAGGAACTCACCGAGTGAATCCCAACGTAAGTGGTTTTCTTCAACTAACTGCTGTACATGTTTCGGCGCTGAACCACCCGCACCTGTTTCGTACATGCCACCGCCAGCCATTAACGGCACGATTGACAACATTTTCGCTGAAGTACCCAATTCCATGATCGGGAACAAGTCAGTTAAGTAATCACGTAAGATGTTACCCGTTACCGAAATGGTATCTAAACCACGTGCTACACGCTCAAGCGTATAACGCATTGCACGTACTTGTGACATGATTTGGATATCAAGACCAGTAGTGTCATGATCTTTCAAGTATTTTTCAACTTTCTTGATCAATTCATTTTCATGTGGACGGTATGGGTCTAACCAGAAAATCGCAGGCATACCTGAGTTACGTGCACGTGTTACTGCAAGTTTCACCCAGTCACGAATCGGTGCGTCTTTCACCTGACACATACGCCAGATGTCGCCTTCTTCCACATTTTGGCTCATCAACACTTCACCAGTGTCTAGATCAGTAATGTTGGCAATACCCGCTTCTGAAATTTCAAAAGTCTTATCGTGTGAACCGTATTCTTCTGCTTTTTGCGCCATCAAACCAACGTTAGGCACAGTACCCATAGTACGTGGGTCAAAGTTACCATTCCACTTACAGAAATTGATCATTTCTTGGTAGATACGTGCGAAAGTTGATTCAGGCATGACTGCTTTACAGTCGTAAGGTTTGCCGTCAGCACCCCACATTTTACCGCCACCACGAATCATTGCAGGCATAGAAGCATCGACAATCACATCGTTTGGTGAATGGAAGTTGGTGATGCCTTTTGCAGAATCAACCATTGCAAGCGCAGGACGGTGTTCTTGGCAAGCATGTAAATCTTCGATGATTTCTTCACGTAAAGACGTCGGTAAAGTTGCGATCTTTTCATAAAGACCAGCCATACCATTGTTTACGTTAATACCGAGTTCATCAAACAATTTACCGTGTTTTTCAAAAGCATCTTTGTAATAGATTTTCACACAGTGACCGAATACGATCGGGTGTGAAACTTTCATCATGGTTGCTTTCACGTGTAATGAGAACAAAATGCCCGCTTCACGACAGTCTTCGAGTTCTTTCTCGTAGAAGTCACACAATGCTTTTTTGCTCATAAACATTGAGTCAATGATTTCACCATCTTGAAGTGCAACTTTTGGCTTAAGCACAATGGTTTCACCAGACTTAGTGATGAGTTCCATTTTCACATTACGTGCACGGTCTAAAGTCATTGATTTTTCGCCATGGTAGAAGTCGCCTTCATCCATGTGAGAAACATGAGTCTGTGACCACTGCTTCCACTCGCTCATTGAATGCGGGTGTTTTTTCGCATAATTTTTTACCGCAGCTGGTGCACGACGGTCAGAGTTACCTTCACGCAATACTGGGTTTACAGCTGAACCAAGGCATTTACCATAACGTGCCTTGATTTCTTTTTCTTCTTCAGTGGTTGGGTTTTCTGGATAATCAGGAATTGCATAGCCCTTCGACTGGAGCTCTTTAATACATGAAACAAGCTGAGCAACAGAAGCACTGATGTTCGGAAGTTTAATGATATTGGTATCTGGATCTTGCGTAAGACGACCTAACTCCGCAAGGTTATTGTTTACCTTTTGCTCATCTTTGAGGTAATCTGAAAATTCTGCGAGCACACGAACCGCAACTGAGATGTCACTTTTAACAATCTCAATGCCAGCAGGTTTTGTAAAGGTCTCAATGATCGGTAGTAATGAATAAGTCGCTAATAAAGGCGCCTCATCAGTCAGTGTGTAAATGATTTTTGACTTTCCACCAGCCATATATAGCCCCTTGTGTTGGATTGAGTTATGGAAAACTGCGCTTGTGGCCCAGCTCCTAGAACCGATTTGCTTGAACAAACTTGAGAGTATCAGCGTTCATCACATGCTAGTCAACGCAATATCCTGTGATAACGACATTTCGATAAAAAATACTACAAAATGATATAATAGTAGCGTTCTGGTATGTATATATGAGGTCAAGTTATGTCTTTTCAAATACAAACCACTGCCAACTTTAAATGAACGTACTGAATTGATCATTTAGCAAACAAATATGCATATTGCTTAAGCATGAACCCTATTTTGACAGAGCTTGATGAAGATTACGTTAATTCTTTAGTGGTAAGATCAATTTAAACGCCACCCCTTCAAATCGATTTTCGACCTCAGTTGAACCTGCATGTAACTGCATAATTGAGCTCACAATAGCCAACCCCAGACCACCTGTTTGTGCTTTTTGATGTCGACTTTCATCGACCTGATAAAACCGGTCGAATAAGTAAGGCAAATGCTTTTCATCAATAAAAACGCCTTCTGTCACAATCGTCATGACACAGTTTAAATCACGTTGCTTTACCGCTACTGCAATCACACCATGCGCTCGACCATGTAAAATGGCATTACTGATTAAATTCGCAATCGCACGCTGAATTAATGCCTCATTCGCCATGATATTGAAATCATCCATGACATCCAGTTGGAGCGTCATCTGATGTTCTTCAATCAAACAATCAAAATAATCAATAACATTTCTCATCAGCTGTTTGACATTGACTGACTTTTTCTCAAGTATCTGTTCATCATGTTCAGAACGTGCAATAAACAGCATGCTTTCGATCATTTTGGTGAGTCGTTCATACTCTTCCAAATGCGAATATAATAAATTTTCTAATTCTTCTGTTTTACGGGGTTGTGACAATAAAATCTGAGTTTGTCCCATTAAATTATTGAGTGGCGTTCTCAGTTCATGTGCAATATCTTCTGAAAATTGCGCCAGTTTCTGATAATCCTGCTGAATTTTATCCAGCATTTCATTCATCGCCTGACTCAGTTGCTGAACTTCAATATTGGTGGATTCAACTTCAATACGATGATTCAGTTTTTGCACATTAATTTTACTGGTCTCGGCAATTAAAGTACGCATGGAACGGAATAAATAATGCCCCACCATAAATCCCAGAAGACTGGACAATAGAATACCTAGCCCGCTATAGAACAAGACTTTCCAAAAATATTGACTCAGGATCTGGTTCGCCCCATCCCATTGTTGTCCCGCAATCAATTGATACTGCTTATGACCATATTGGATGGATTGAAATGCAAAGCGTGTACTTGGATGCTCAACTGTATTATTACGATACTGAATTTTATTTGAATAATTCAGTTCAGGGATTTTGATCTGTAATGGATTAATCCTAATGAGATCCTGTGCTGATTCTTTGACAATAAAAATACTGTCCTCGTGCCCCACCATATTTTCATAAAGCTTAGGATATTTCCCCAATATCTGAACGGTATGTGCATCGGTCAAAAAAACTTCCATTCGTTTGATCCGAGCAGCCAAGGCCTTATCTTGCTGGGTATAGACCATTTCACGAAAATTTTGATAGGACAAACCGCCAATACTGATAAAAACTATGCAGGAAATTAAGCTAAAGGCAATACTTAAGCGGGATGCCAATGACAGTCTATTCATTATTGCCATCTTTTAAATCAACCTTATAGCCCATGCCCCTGACGGTATAAATTAACTTGGGAACAAAATGATCATCAATCTTTGCCCTTAATCGGCGTATCGCAACATCCACCACGTTGGTATCCGTATCAAAATTAATATTCCAAACCATTGAGGCAATTTGCGTTCGTGTCAGTACTTCACCACGATGTTGAATCAACAACTGTAACAACACAAACTCTTTGGCAGTTAAATCAATTTTAGTATCAGCACGATACACTTCTCGACTGAGTCGGTTTAAGCTTAAGTTTGAAATTTGATAAATTTCTTTTTCTACATTCGGTACACGGCGTAACAGGCTTTTGATCCTTGCCAAGAGTTCCACATAAGAAAATGGTTTAATTAAATAATCATCGGCTCCAAGCTCCAAACCTTTTACTCGATCTAGAACATGATCTTTTGCAGTTAGCATTAAAACTGGCATTTTCGAAAAAGTACGTAATGTTTGCAAAACTTGCCAACCGTCCAATTGTGGCAACATCACATCCAAAATCAGTAAATCAAAGAGGTCTTGTTGCAAACGTGACAATGCCTCTATGCCATCTTTTGCAATAGCACAGGTATAACCTGATTCATTTAATCCTTTCGCTAAAAACTGCGCGATTTTAGATTCATCTTCGACAATTAAAATATGCATCCCACATCTTAACCTTGTTTATTCATTGCCAAGATTACAAATCGGTAATCCAATTGTCATCACGCCAAGATTTTTTTCTTCCTACCATGTCCTGAGGAAATAAAGATTTTTATCACCAAACATTCCTCTACTGATTTTGGAAAATTGAATATGGACAAGCTACTCACCCGTTTCGCGGTTTCATCTGTTTTACTGACTGCTGTATCCCTAAGTTACGCTCAGAACGTAAATGATGCAGGTTATTATATCTCTGCAAAAGTTGCCGCTGCTAAGCTCCAAGCCGACAATATGGAAACCAGCTTACGCCCTGGCATTGGTCAATTTATCGCGGGTAAAGATAAAAAAGATTTAACCAATACCTCATTGGGCTTCGGCTATGACTTTGGCAATGGTTGGCGTACTGATGGTGAATATACCTTTAAAAATAATGCTGAATTTACCAGTGGCTCAAGCAACTTTCCAACCAGCCTCAATCATCATAAAGTCGATACACAACGTTTAATGTTGAATGCTTATCGTGATTTTGAAGTCATGCAAAATGTCGCTGTATACGGCAATCTTGGACTAGGTGTTGCACGTACCGAATCTTCAGGCTGGCAAGGTAATACCTCTCGCCAATATCTTTCAAATACCGAAACTCAACTGGTGTATAGCATAGGTGCAGGGGCTAGTTATAAAGCAATTGATAACCTTAACCTTGATTTGGGCTACCGTTATGTAGACTTGGGTAAAGCCGATAGCGGGTTAAACAACTTTGCCAATGCGCGTAGTTTGCAAGATGAGCAAATGAAAGCACATCTATACTCAAGCGAGTTCTATCTCGGTGCAAGATATTCATTCTAAAACAGCATTAAAAAGCACTGATTAGCAGTGTTTTTTTTTGCGCTCCTATCCCATGCCTATGCATTGCCCTCACAACAACTGACGGCAATACATACGGAAACATTGATCAAGAAAGGTGGAATTTTGCTATGTATAAAAATCTATTCGCCATCGCCGCACTATCGGCTTCAAGCAGCTTATTCGCAGCAACAAACCCATTGAGTGTGCATGTTCTCAATCAGCAAAATGGTCTACCTGCTGCTGATGTCACCGTTGTTCTCGAAGCACAACAAAAAAATCAATGGATAGAAATCAATCAGGCCAAAACTGATCAGAATGGACGAATTCCTGCGCTTTATCCGGCGCAACAACAATTAAAGTCAGGTATTTATAAAGTAACTTTTAAAACAGGTGACTGGTATAAAGCGCAAAAGCAAAGTAGTTTTTTCCCTGAAATTCCTGTTATTTTTGAAGTTGATGGAACCTTACCGCACTATCACATTCCATTACTGCTCAGCCCCTATGGTTATTCGACCTATCGTGGCAGCTAATAAAAAGGACGCTCATAGCGTCCTTTTTATCAAGTTCTAACCCTTCAACCAGCGGTCAACTTTTTGTTGGTCTTCAACTTTAAGTTCAACTGTTGTGAGTGAGTTTTCACCCGCTTGTAGTTCCAGTTGTAATAACTCATCGCGACGGAATGCATAAACTGTAAAGCGACCTTTTTGCTTCGCATATTTGGCTAAAAGTTTTTCTGATGCTTTGATACCATCAATCGCAATAATCACATCATTCGCCGACAAGCCTGCTTGAGCTGCGGCACTGTCACGACGAAGCTGTTGCACCACCACACCTTCCGCTTTATCAACGACTTTTAAGCCAAAAGGCAAAGCCTTATCATCTTTGATGCTATAACTTAAACCAAATTCAGGGAATAGTTGATCGAGTGGTAACTCATCTGTGGTGTTAATCAAATGATTAATTTGCTCGATCCAGTTATCACCTGTCAGTTCATTACATAATTCAAAAATAGTCCGATCATTGACCTGAATGCCGTTTTGGGTATTTTCATACAAACGACGCATCAAAGCATCTAAGTTAGAACCACGTAAGCGTAAGCCTAAGTCTAGGCAAAGTGCCACTAAACTGCCTTTGTTATAGTAACTGGTGCCTGCATTGTTTGAGTTTTCATCCTGACGATAGAACTTAATCCATGCATCAAAACTCGACTCTGAAACCGATTGAATCAAGCGGCCTGGATTTTGTAAATAACGATCAATTTGCGCTTTCAGTAGCTCTAAATAAGACTTCTGCGAAATCACCCCACTACGCAATAAAATCAAATCATCGTAATAAGACGTAAAACCCTCAAAAATCCACAGTAAGCTGGTGTACGATTCTTTATGCAAATCATAGTTGGCAAAATTTTCAGGACGAATAAATTTCACTAACCATGAATGAAAATACTCATGGCTGCACAGACCTAAGAAACGTTGATAATCTTTAGAAGGTTCTTCTGTTTCATCTGCCTTCGGTAAATCATCACGTGGGGTAATTAAGCTAGTACTGTTGCAGTGCTCCAAACCACCATAACTATTGCCTGTGGCCATGGTCATAAAGGTATAGTTTTGGAATGGTGCTGAACCAAACATGTTGATTTCAGTCTGGCAGATCTTTTGAATGTCTGCCTCTAAACGCGACAAATTGGTCGTGTGCTTCCCTGAGATTACAAACTCATGTGGAATACCGTTGGCTTCAAAACTAAAACGGCTTTGATCTGCCAACTCAAATGGGCTATCAATCAGTTGATCATAATTTTCCGCTTTTAAGGTGAAACGCCCCTTTACCAAGCTTTTTGATGGCAAACCTGTTGCGATTTGAAAATGTTTTAATTCATCAGGTAGGAATAGTTCAAGCTCACATGCTGCTTGTTCTTGATCTATCAGCCCTAAACAAACACATGCAGGGTTAACATATAACCGTGTTTGATCGACATAAGCACCACGTACGGACAAATCATAGGCATACACATCATATTCAACCGTAATCAGTTCATGATCAGTATTGAATAAACGCCAACGATTTTTTTCAGTTTTTTTAATCGTCAGTAAACGTCCAGCTTCATCTGATGCTTTCACTGACTCGATATGTTTTGAGAATTCTCGAATCAAATAACTACCGGGAATCCAAGTCGGTAGCCAAAGTTCTTGATTGGGATTTGCAAGAAAACGAAGTGTGACATGAATCAGGTGCTGGCGATAATCGTCGAACTCAATTTGGTAGTGCAACATAATTTTTAATCATGAAAATAGGAACAATTTCACACAGCTTAGCATTTTTTTACAAAGTCATGCGTAGATGTCGTAATTGTCAGCAAAAGTTTAGGGGCTATTGTCACTTTATCTATGGTTGCGACAGCGGATGTTTTTTAGGCGATACAAGGCATGTCTTGTGAAATTTAGTCATTCTAAATGAACAAGGCATAACGTAGTAGCGACAAAAAATGTTCCTGTCCCAAAGGGTTGTGGCTAAAATATCCTCATACTTCGTTATGAAACTTGGCAAGGGAATAGCCATTCCCTGCGTTCCATGCCTCGTCTGATGATTTTTTAGCCTACAACGCAATTCATATATAAATTGTCAATAGCCCCTAGATTCTTCAACAAAAAAGTCATAGCATTCTTGTCTCGCATTCTGGGCCATCGGATCGGCAATACAAGGTATTCACGTGAAATTTCTCCTCTCCCTCTTTACGTTGTTTAGTCTCGTCTGTGCAAACCTTGCACATGCAAATTTACTGAACATCGCCCCTGAAACAGTTGAAGCACAAGCATGGTCGGTGATTGATGCTCAATCAGGGCAAATCATCGCTGAACATAATAGCCACGTTCAACGTGCGCCAGCGTCTTTAACCAAAATGATGGTTGCCTATATCGCATTAAAAGAGATCAAAGCGGGTAAATTACGTAAAGAAGAAGTGCTGACGGCTACACCTGTGGTCAGTACAGTGATGTGGGATGAGTCACAGATGTACCTGAAAGCTGGCGAACAGATTTCGGTGGATCAGCTTTTGGCAGGTTTAATTGTGATGTCTGCCAATGATGCAGCAGTCACCCTTGCTGAAAAAATTTCAGGCAGTGTGCCGCAGTTCGTTGCTCGTATGAATCAAGAAGCACAAGCATTGGGCATGAAAGATACACATTTCAGCAATCCTGCTGGGATTACCATGACCGATCATTATTCAACAGCGGCGGATTTAAGCCTACTTGCAAAAGCGATTGTGAAACAAACACCTGAATATTTATATTATTCAAAAATGCCAAGTTTTAGTTATAACCAACGCTTCCATCATGCAACCAATCTTGCTTTGAAAATGGATCCAACTGCAGATGGCTTAAAAACAGGTTTTACCAAAGCGGCGGGTTACAACTTAGCCCTCACTGCTGAGCGTCCGACCTTTAATCCACAAGTTGAAAAACGTCGTTTGATTGTTGTGGTATTAGGTACACCTAGCGCAGTAAAACGTGCTGAAGTGGCACATAAGTTAATGAACTTGGCCTATACCTATACCCGCGATGAAGAAATAATTCCAAAGCAAAGGTTGATTGCCGAATTGCCTGTGATTAAATCAACTTTGAAGATATTTAAAGTTGAAACACAGCAACCGACCATTGTGACCACTTCTTTATATGGTCAAACCGCACCCATTGATTTAAACACTTTTGACTTACTCACCCAACGTATTCATTTGACAGATGCCAACCAGCAAGTCACGACCGTTGAACCGCTTCAAACCACCAATACACATATCAATATTGAGCTCAATGAACAGCATTTAACTGCCCCTTTGACTCAAGTCATGAACTTGGCAACGGTATCGATTTATCAAAACAATCAATTGATACGTAGCTTACAAATTGAGAATGATGTACAGATTGAAGAAGCCAATATTTTTCAGAAAATTATGATCTGGTTTTCGAATTTGTTCAGTTTTTTCTCAACAAATGACACTAAAAACCCAAAACTTTACCCTTTAAACCAAGGTTAAAAAAAACCTACTATTTCTATCAAGATTGCCAATACAATATAAAAAAAAGGATGGCATAATCCTGCCATCCTTTCACAAAAAAAATTAGGTTAATCATGAGTAAAACCTTACATCATATCGTGATTGTAGGCGGTGGCGCAGGTGGTTTAGAGCTTGCGACACAACTAGGAGAACGTTTTGGTCGACGCAAGAAAGCCCGAATTACCCTAGTTGACCAAAACCTCACTCACATATGGAAACCTCTCCTTCACGAAATCGCAGCAGGTTCACTTAATCCTCACGAAGAACAAACCAATTATTTTGCTCACGCAGAAAAACATCATTTTGAGTTCGTGCTTGGAACCTTAATCGATGTCAATAAAGATCAAAAACAAATTACACTTTCTCCCCCACAGCTTTCTAAAGAACATACTCCCC
This sequence comes from Acinetobacter sp. UBA991, assembly GCF_002292065.1. Taxonomy (NCBI): domain Bacteria; kingdom Pseudomonadati; phylum Pseudomonadota; class Gammaproteobacteria; order Moraxellales; family Moraxellaceae; genus Acinetobacter; species Acinetobacter sp. UBA991. The sequence continues at coordinate 88,511 of NZ_DBBF01000002.1, forward strand.
TGACTCAAAGTCTCAGTTACGATACGCTGATACTTGCAGTTGGTTCTGTATCCAATGACTTCGGTACCGAAGGTGTGCGTGAACATTGCCACTTCTTAGATAGTCGAAAACAGGCTGATATCTTCCAACAAGATTTGTTTCATCTATATATCGAAGCACAAAACCAACCAACTGAACGTGCTTTAAATATTGGCATTGTTGGTGCAGGTGCAACGGGGGTTGAACTTGCAGCGGAACTAATTGAAACCACGAAAAACTTTTATCGATATGGTTTAAAGAAAATTGATCCAAAGCAGGTTAAGATTACCCTAATTGAAGCCTCTGATCGCATTCTCCCTGCACTGACTGAAAAAACGGCTGCACACAGTGCCAAGCAACTGAAAAAAATGGGTATTGAAATTCTGACCCAACATAAAGTGCAAAAAGTCGATGAATCAAATGTCTATTTTAGTAATGGCAGTGTCTTGCACTCCGATATTACGGTTTGGGCAGCAGGCGTCAAAGCACCGAAAGTTCTAGAATCATTTACTGATTTTAAACGTGACAAGATTAATCGTTTAATGGTGTATGCAACACTACAGACTTATTCTGACCCAAATGTATTTGCCTTTGGTGATTGCGCCAACTGTCAATTAGATGCGCGTCAACCGCCATTAGGCCCACGTGCGCAAGTGGCAAGTCAGCAAGCAACATTCTTGGTCGATGCAATGGCCGCACGTTTGTCGGGTTCTCCGCAACCAATGTTTAGCTTTAATGAGAAAGGATCTCTGGTGTCATTAAGCCATAATCAAGCTGTAGGCGAGTTGTTAGGCGATGTCAGCGTACAGGGCTTTATTGCAAAAACCATGTATGTATCGTTATACCGATTGCATCAAGCCAATATTCATGGCTATACCCAAGCAGGTATGCTGACCATGAAGGATTTTCTAACGCGTCGTGTACGTCCAAAAATTAAGCTGTATTGAGTTGAAATTTGATATTTCGTCTCAATATTTAACTAAATCGTTTCAAAAAGTGGAAAATAGTCAACAAAATCTATTTTTCACTTTATGATATACAGCTAAAACTATTGATGACATGGATTCAAAACATGACTGCTATTGCACTTAACCACGTGGTTTCATTCCACTACACTTTAACAAACGCTGAGGGTGAAACACTTGATCAATCTCAAGGTGAACCACTTGCATATTTGCACGGCGCAGGCAACATCATTCCTGGTTTAGAAAATGCACTTACAGGTAAAACTGTAGGCGAAAAATTCACTGTAAACGTTCCAGCTGCTGAAGGTTATGGCGAATATAACCCAGACCTCGTTCAAGAAGTTCCAGCTCAAATGTTCCAAGGTGTGGACAACATCCAACCTGGTATGCAATTCCAAGCTCAAACTGATGATGGCGTTCAAATCGTAACTGTTAAAGCGATTGAAGGCGACAACATCATCGTTGATGCGAACTTCCCACTTGCTGGCCAAGATCTTACTTTTGAAGTAGAAATCGTTGAAATCCGTGATGCTTCTCAAGAAGAATTAGATCATGGTCACGTTCACGGTGCAGGTGGTCACCACCACTAATTCATTTTTGAATTAGATGGAAAAAGCAAAGCTTCGGCTTTGCTTTTTTATTGCCAAGCACTTTTCCAAAATCGAAAAATCGCTTAACGTTATTCAACTTTCGATTACAATCCACAGCTATGTCTCAGACCTATCAACTGATTTGGTTTCGCCAAGATTTAAGAATCCATGATCATGCAGCACTTTGGCATGCGACTCAGGCAGGCCCTACAATTGCACTTATCATTTTGTCCCCTGCGCAGTGGCAGCAACATGACGATGCAGCGATTAAAATCGAATTTTATCTACGTCAATTACAACAACTCAAACAGCAACTTGCAGACCTGAATATTCCCCTGCTGGTTCAAACAATTCCATTTTGGAAAGATATCCCTGATTTTTTCTCACGTTTAATGCAAAAACTTAATATTGAAAATATATATGCCAATATCGAACTTGGGATCAATGAACTCAAACGAGATCAGACTGTACAGCATCAAATCAATCAATATAAAAAAGAATTGATCCTTTTCCATGATCGAACTCTATTTCCAGTGGCCTCTATCCGCAATCAATCTAACTCACCCTATCAGGTTTTTGGTGCATTTAAGAAAACCTGCTATCAACGTTTACAGCACGGTTTACCCCAATGTTATCCTTCCCCAACAGAGCAGCAACCGCTGTCTCTGGATATATCCGCCTTTCAACAAGATGACATCCAAACATTACAACGCGACTATATAAAACAAATCCAAGATACCAACTTTAGCAAATGGCAAGTTGGAGAAGCACATGCACTCATACTCTTAGATCAATTTATTGATGAGCACTTAGCAGCTTATAAAACTGCACGTGATTTACCGGCTGTTTCAGGCACCAGTCAGTTATCAGCCTATTTAAATATTGGGATTATTTCGATTCGGCAATGCCTGCAAGCCCTGTTTAGACAGCAACACGGTCATTTTGAGATTCAATCTGAAGGCCAACAAACATGGTTAGATGAATTACTTTGGCGTGAGTTCTACCAACATATCTTGTTTGATTTTCCCAATGTCTCCAAACATCAGCCCTTTCAATCCCAGACCCAAAAGATCAACTGGCGAGATGATCCTATTGCTTTAGAAAAATGGCAACAAGGACAAACAGGGATTCCAATTATTGATGCAGGTATGCGGCAAATGTTAGCCACGGGTTGGATGCATAATCGAGTCCGTATGATCTGCGCCATGTTCTTAAGCAAAAACCTCCTCATCGACTGGCGTAAAGGTGAACAATGGTTTATGCAGCACCTGATTGATGGTGACTTGGCTGCCAATAATGGGGGATGGCAATGGTGTGCTTCGACAGGCACGGATGCTGTTCCTTATTTCCGTGTGTTTAATCCAACGACGCAATCACAAAAGTTTGATCCTGAAGGCGAATATATCCGTCAATGGATTCCAGAACTTGCCCATCTTGATAACAAAATGATTCATGAACCTTATGCAAAAAATCAGGCTTTAATACTGGATTATCCTAAGCCGATAGTGGATTTAAAGGCCAGTCGACTACGTGCAATCGATGCATTCAAATCACATTAACAGAGCTTACATAAGTTAAATAAACTTCTAAAATAGGATACTTTTTATTATTTTGAAATACAGACTATACTGTATGTTACTGTTTATAAAATTATTTTACAAAGCTAACAACAGAAAAACTGTCGTCAGAACTGTAAAATAATGCTAACTTCTTCACAAAAGACATTTATTAAAACTAAAATTATTATGCAAAAAAATCCGGCTCCAGCACTCGTCTTGTGGATTATCTCAGCTCAAATTTTTATGGGCATCGTTGCGTACGAGTGGCTGCCAGCAAGTTATCGCGGAAGCTGGGTGTTTTTACTTATTTTGTTAATTTCAGGGGCTTTTTTAAATGTTGGTATGGCCTTAGTTCTCGGGCTCGTCACATTTGTTGGTGTTGCTGTCTATTTTTTCCTTGACCTCGCCAATCAAACTTATGTCGAACGTCAACTGCTATTATTGTTTGTGCTACCAATTACACCGATCTTTTTAAGTGCGATACGTCATAATATTCAAAATGCGCTAAAGAGCTTCCGCGACATTCAGAGTTATGATCGAAATTATCAACACGATATTTTGCCGCTCACTGCATTGAAACATTTCCAAGGCGAATTAAAAAAGCTATTGCAGCTCACGCATAAAGATCACTATAAAATTATTACCACTCATATCAATAATACCGTACTAATTCGTGAAATGCTGGGCGAAGACATCTGGAAAGAAACCCAGAATAAAATTATGGCGATTCTTTCAAATGAAAGAGAGAGTGTGATTTACCATTTCATTAATGAAGAACTCAGTGAAATTAAAAGTATTGTCATTCACGAACCGAGCATTGATGAACATCACATCTATCCACACTTCATTCAAGACCTTCAGGAACTGACTGTACTCAAACTGCATATTGAGCAACATACTGAATACTTAGCACCTTCCAGTCGAGAGGTGCGCTGATGTCAGTATTACTCAATATCTGTGGTGTACTGGTTGCAACCAGCCATTTCCCAGATACAACCTTGCAGCAATTTTATCAGCAGTACTATCACTGTCAGATCGAAGCAGCAAAAACGGATCTAAGTACTCAAATTCAAACACCGCAAACGGTTGCTGAATTCTTTCCTCAGCCTGCGACATGGTGGCCTGTGTTCACATCTGATCAGTTGGACTCCGAAAGCTTTAAACAATTGGTTGAACAAGGCGTTAAACCAGGTGTGATTTTACCCAATGAATATTTTAGCGCGGTTAAATATTATAAAATTAAAAAAGCCGTCAATGAAGGTGCTATTCCTGTTGCCTTCTATCAAATGGCTCATGCAAAGTATTTTGCAGCTAAAGCAACTTTCTCAACTGCCATTGGCCTACGTCCCTTAGCGGCATTGATTGAAACGGGTTGGGATGAAAACCTGATTGCTCAACCCGCTGGTAGTTATATTATTCAATCAGACCTCCCTGATGAATTACGTATTCCAGCGCGAAAAATTCAACATCATCAGCACTATTTTTATCAAGCGATTACCGATCCTGCACAAAGCTCAGGTTATCAAGTGGTAATTAATCCACCACTTGGAATGCCCGTAAATACTATTGAGTATCCAAAACTGGGGATCTCATGGGATCTGAATCGCACACAATTTAGCAGCAGTACGGATGGAGTTGAAACCAGTTTATTTGGCTATATTTTGATTGGGCTAAGTACAGTGGTTATTCCACTGGATTATATCTATTCGGCACATTATCCGAGTTTACTCAGCACATTTGGGAGTTCTATCTCCTGGATTTCTTTATTACTTGGCGGCGGATTACTCCTGATCTTGATTATTTCTATCATTCGTAGGAGAAGAATAAATGCCCGCAATTGATATTCTTTTCTTATTTGGCTTTTTAGGCATTTGGATTCCACAAGCCTTTTGGGCATGGTTGAGCTTTCAGGCATGGAAATATTCTAAAAATGCAGCAAAAGAACTGGAAAATCTGCCTATTCCTGAACGATGGCCCGTATTAAGTGTCTTGATTCCAGCCTATAACGAAGGTGTGGTCATCGAAGACACTTTACATGCGATTGCACAACAGGATTATCCTGTACATGCCTATGAAGTACTACTGATTAATGATGGTTCAAAAGACAATACGCTAGAAATTGCTGAAAGAATGGCGGCCATTTATCCTTGCATTAAAATTGTTAATGTACCGAAAGGTATGGGTGGCAAAGGTAAATCTCGTACACTCAACAACGGTTTACCGCATGCCACGGGAGAACTGATCGTCGTCTACGATGCTGATAGTACCCCTGAACCCGACTGTGTCCGCCTATTAGCCCAGACCTTGCTGGCCGATAAAAAATTAGTCGCAGTGAATGGTAAAGTCCGTACCCGTAACTGGCGTGACAGTATTTTGACTCGTTTTATTGCGATCGAGTTTATTTTCTTCCAATGGATTTTCCAAGGGGGTCGTTGGCAGCGTTTTGAACTGTCGACCTTAATGGGCACCAATTACGTAATCTGGCGCGATGCTTTAGAAACGCTAGGTGGTTTTGATGAAAAATCTTTGGTCGATGATACCGAGATGAGCTTTAGAATTTTCCTCGGGCAAAGACGGATTAAATGGGTACCCTACGCGGTTGGTTGGCAACAAGACCCTCCTTCTCTAAGTGTATTTGTAAAACAACGCTCACGTTGGACTCAAGGGAATTTCTACGTTACCAGTAAATATTTACCGATCGCACTTCGAAAACCATTCCCTATCGGCATCGAAATTTTTAACAACATCATGTGCTATGTGCTATTTGTACCTGCACTGATCTGGAGTCACATCACTTTAACGTTAGGCTTATTGGGTATTGCAGGGATTACTGTTCCTGGTCCATTTACGTTACTTTGGGGCCTATCCTTCTGTTTATATGTCGCACAAATGTGGTTCACCCTATCTTTAGAAAGAGCCAAACCTCAACTATATTTCTTCGCGGTTTTATCTTATGTCACGTATTCACAAGTATTCTTATTTATCGTGTTTAAAGCGGCTTATGACATGCTTAAAAATAAGATTCAGGGAAACTCGTTACAGTGGTATAAAACTGAGCGTAGCAAGGAGAAAAAATAAATGAAAAATAAAACCTTACATCATCCATTTTTAAAAGCTATGCTTGCAAGTGTAGTCCTCTCCTTGCCCGTATTCACATCTGCGGATACATTAAATACATGGACCTTTGACAACATCAACACGTCCAATAAATATACCATTGAACCGCACTTCTTTTATGTAGGCAAAGGCTCTGAATGGCAGAACATCCGTTTTACTAGCGATTACTCCACAGAGCATTTCACCACTTTACTCGTCAAATTTGATGACAAGCTGATCTACAACACCACCTTAAATGGCGACGGTACATTAAGCTTCGACATTCCTGCAACTCAAAACGGTTTTCATCGTTTAGATTTTATTTTACAGCAGTATTCGCCAAATACCTCGCCTGCTGCTGACCGAACTACCTTCTGTAGTGAGGATGTCGATCAGGTAACTTATTTAAGTAATTCTAAAATTGAATATACACGCCACCGCCCCGTTTATCGCTTAAAAGATTTGCCTGATGCTTTATTTAACCCACAGGTTGTCCGTCCAACGCCATTTGTTGGAGTCTTGAAATATAATCCCGCAAATGTCAATGAAGCTTCAATGCTAGGACGTTTGATCAGTGCATGGGGTTCAGTCACGCCTATCCAATGGTATGAACAAAACGCACCAACGGAGCAAACACCCAACTTTTATATTGAAATTTTAAAATCAGCCAGTCCTTTACCTAAAGGGACTTTAGTGCAAATTAGCACTGTCAATGATATTCCAACATTACAAATTCAATATGACCAACCAGAAAAACTAACCTCTGCAATTAACGGCTTACTCAATTCAGAATATTTACAACAACTGAATACCTCAGCAACCTTTCTTCCCAATAAGCTTGCAGCACCAAACTGGGCTAAAATCAAACAAATTCACACCCTTGCCGATTTAGGTATTAGTGATTTCCGCTTGAACCAAGCTGAAAAAAATCTCTTCCTCAACTTCCCCGCAGTTTGGCAGCCAACGGATATTTTACAAGGTCAAATTGCATTGCGTGTGCAGAGTGGTTTATTGGAAGGCTCTAACATTACTACTTGGATTGATGGCGGTTTTGCGGGGAGTTTGAAAACAGCCAATTTAGATTCGGACCCAGTAAATCGACAATTTAACTATTTTGCCAAAACTATTTCGAACAATACGACCTTTAACTTAAAGCTTGAAAATTCGGTGATTGTAAATTCACAATGTTTACCAACCGCAAAAGGTTCTCTCTGGATTGATACACAAAAATCGACGGTAAAACTCCCGCATAAACTCAAAAATGGGGTTGCATCCTTATCAATGACTTTTGCAACCCATCCAACCATTGCGATTGATAGCAATGCGGGAAGCTTGGAAATCGCGATGATCGTCAGCCAAGTGGCTAAAAAAATGCTGATGACCAATGATCCAATCCCACTCAATCTAGTCAAACTTGATCCAGCAAAACCCGAACTTCTCAATGTACAGGTCAACCCCAATATCTATCGCCAACAGGTATTAATGCACCAAAGCACACTTTACCCACCTGCGACTGTGAATGGCTTCTTGGTCAGTTTCCATGATCAACGCTTTGATATTATTACTGACTCGATGCAAGGCGCTCAAAACTTCACCAAGCTTTGGGAAAAGGTTCAACAAAATATCCCCAATAATGCCAGCAAGATATTGGTGACTGAAAGTGGTCAGGTCTTCATTTTACAAAAGATTATGGTCGGTAACCAGAAAGCCCCTCTTGTTAAGCAATCATCATTCTTTATCTTGGTCGTTATAATCTCTGCTATCATGGTTCTTGCAATTTTGCTCTGGTACTGGCGAAAAAGACCAAATGCTAAAAATAAGGCTGACTAAATCCACAACGTTAATCACGCTTGCTTTATCAGCCCTGTTATTTTTAGGAGGTTGTATTCATCATCTCAAAACAGATGTACAACCTCCACAAATTGAAGGTATGTTCTGGCAACCTGACTTGGCTACAACGCCACCGTCAGGCAATTGGGACTTACTTGGTGTTTCTACTTTCGTGCCACAATGGTCGGTGGTGCAATCTAAATCATGGTTTGATCATGACATGGGTTTAGAAAAATGGGATAAAAACATTAATCTGAAACAGCTCCAGCAAAAAGCATGGGCTCAGCATATTTTACTTGGATTAGCAGGAGAATATGATGAGAAGATAGCTCGCTCCAATGTATTACAACTTGCTGAAAATTCTAAAAAAATAATAGAGAATACCAAGTTCATTCCTCTTAAAGGTTATTACTTTCCTGTAGAAGCAGACCCAACTTGGATTTGTGTAGATGATCTTGCCAAAGCCATTCGAACTTTGCCCAAACCACTTTGGATCAGTATCTATAGTGGCGAACAAGCACCTGAACATTTAGATTCCTGGTTAAAAAGCTGGTTACCAAGCCACACAGGTGTATTCTTCCAAGATGGTGTTGGCGTTGGAACGCGTTCACCTCAACAAGCCCGAGTCGTGCTAGAAGACCTTCAAAAAGAATTTGGTAAGGATAATATTGTGATTGTATTAGAAGCTTTTCGTCCCGTGAAAGGCGGAAAGTTTCGCTCCGCCTACCCATGGGAAATCATGCAACAACTGAAAGCCTACGAAGGACAAAAAGTGTATATTTTTGACGGTCCACATTATATGAACCGTATGACAGTTTATGCAGTCGCATTGTGGTATAGGCTAAAGTATCGAGCTCGTAGCACAGAGATCAATCCTTAAAAACTCTTATAAAAAACCAGTTCAGTACGTGTGTTGTTATAGTTTTCAGTGCCATCAGCTAAAGCATCTTTAAAGTAATGTCCATACAGTCGTTCAACTCTTAGTTTTACTGGAACATAGTTAAACGGCTGCCAAGCAACGCCTGCACCATATTCAAATAAATTATTGTAATTTTCGCCTTTAGAATCTGCCAAAGTATGCAGTTTGCCATAGGCTTGTACGGTACCTACTTCACCGCGATATACATTGAAGCCTGAACGCAAGCGTAAATCAGCAATTACATTATAGTCCTCGCGAGAGTAACTCGCGACATTGCCATACAGATCCGTAAAATAATCATTCCAAATCGTACGCTGCTCAATCGCTGGGTTTGCATACCACTCTTGATAGCCAGTGACCCCACCCACCACACTTTCCCGGAATTTATCCCGATTACGGTCAATCAGATCATAGCTGCCACCCACTTCTAAATAAGCACGGATCGGAATTGATTGCCACGGTTGATAGTTCGCTCCTACACCAATCGTCACTGCATTCTCATCAATAATTTCTGGACGTACGCCGCCTTTAGATTTGGTGTCACGGTTTAGATTCACAAAGCCATACACTTGCGCCCGTCCATTATCAAGATTCTTCCCATAACGCATTTTTAAGGGAAAAATGAAATCGTCATAACGTGACTCATAAGACGGGGCAAAATACACATCTTTAAACGTCGAGGGAACAGATGCCCCGCTCAGGTTTTGCACTGCTTGCTGCGCTTTTGCAGCAATTTCAGCGTCGGATGAGGTCGATAAATTCTTAAAAATCACTAAGGCTTCTTTGTTCCTTTTTTGCTGATTCAACAAATACGCTTCTTGTAATTTCAGTTGATCATCTTCGGGTGCAAGCTGTTCAGCCTTACGCACACTTTGAATAGCATCATTTTGTTTATTTAAGCGAATCTGCAAATAAGTCAGACTTTTCCAAACCTTGATATCTTGTGGCGTGATTTGTCCTAATTCAAGCAAGATTTTCTCAGCTTCTACTGGCTGGCTTTGTTCAATTTTATAAAACTTGTCCCAACGATCATAAATTGGGTTACCTGGTTTATATGCTGCATCCCCTTCTTTGACAAAATCAGAATCAGCACTGAATGCATATTGAACTGGTAAGATAAGACCTAAAATTAATAGTGTATGACTCAGCAGCTTATTTTTGGAATTGTTCATCGCAGATCTCAACTAAAAATACTCAGAATATAGACAATAAAAAGTCAATGTAATCTAAAGTTAAAGTGTTAAATTATTCACATATTATAACCAAATCATGGTTATGCTATCGTTAAAATAAGTTATTTTATAATAGATTAAGTTTATGAATCATCAATAGAATTTTACAAATATTCGCTACATTCACTTTTATAAATAATGAAATTCACTCAATCTAAAAGAGCAAGATTATGTCCTATTCCCAACATGCAGAACCGCATGTGATACAACGTTCTGGCTGGCTGAGAGCCGCTGTTTTAGGTGCCAATGATGGCATTATTTCCGTCACCAGTTTAATTATGGGTATGGCTGCGAGCGGCGCAAGTTCTCATACCTTATTGATTACCTGTATCGCAGGACTCATTTCTGGTGCTACCTCAATGGCAGCTGGCGAATACATTTCGGTCAAATCTCAAGAAGACATTGAAAAATCTGATCTGCGATTTGAGGCTAGAGAACTAGAAAAAAACCCACATGCTGAATTAAAAGAACTGACTCAGATTTATATTTCACGGGGTTTGAATCCTGAGCTTGCCCACGAGGTTGCCAAGCAACTGACTGAACACGATGCTCTCGGTGCACATGCACGAGATGAAATTGGGATTCATGAAAATACTGCTGCCAACCCAGTTCAAGCGGCTTTGTCCTCAGCAGCGTCTTTCTCTTGTGGTGCGGCCCTCCCCATGCTCGCGATTTTACTCAGTCCAAGCACGTGGGTCGCACGCTCAGTCCTGATCACAGGTGTTATTTCATTGGCCTTATTAGGTGCTTTATCCAGTTACTTCGCCCGTACCTCTATGTTAAAAGGCAGTATACGTATTACGTTATGGGGCATCTTGGCAATGGCATTTTCTAGTTGGGTCGGCTCTCTGTTTAATGTCACACCTATATAGAAAGCTAATTTTTTAATATAAAAATAACCTCTATATTCAACAAGTAAATAGCGATTATTATTTGCAAGCCTTTTTGTTTTTACGTTAAGGTGGTTAAAAATGGAATGAGTAAAGCATCATGTCAATTTTACAATTATTAGAAATAAAACATCCGATTTTACTAGCACCGATGGCAGGTGTTTCGACTCCAGAACTTGCCGCAGAAGTTTCTAATCAAGGTGCATTAGGTTCCTTAGGTCTTGGTGCAAATACGCCAGAAGCAGCTAAAGCCCAGATTTTAAAAACTCAAGCGTTAACAGATCAGCCCTTTCAGGTGAATTTCTTTTGTCATCAATCAGAACCTTTGAATCCTGAAACTGCACAACATTGGATTGATTATCTTCGTCCTCAATTTGAGAAGTTTAAAGCAGAACCACCCACACACCTGAATTGTATTTATCCCAGCTTTTTAGACAATGATGACTATCTACATGTGGTACTTGAAACTAGCCCCAAAGCGGTGAGTTTTCATTTTGGGATTCCACACCCCCATCAAATTCAAGCACTAAAAGATGCCGGGATTATCACGATGGTCTCTGCAACCAATTTGCTTGAAGCCCAAGCGATTGAGGCTGCTGGCATCGATATCATTATCGCACAAGGAATTGAGGCAGGAGGTCATCGTGGTATTTTCAATCAACAGTTTGATGCAGCCATCAAGACATCTGATTTAGTATCCTTGATCACTCAACATTGTACGATCCCTGTGATTGCCGCAGGTGGGATTATGAATGGCGAACAGGCTAGAACCATGCTGAAACTAGGAGCTGCTGCGGTGCAATTAGGTACAGCATTTGTACAATGTAAAAGTTCAAGTGCAAATGCAGCCTACCGTAAAGCTCTATTTAACCAGAACATTACTCAAATCAGTGCCAGTCTGTCTGGCCGACCTGCACGGGGCTTGCTCGGGACTTGGCATACACAGATTGATTCACCCAATCGCCCTAAAGTCCCTGCTTATCCATATACCTATGATTTAGCTAAACAGTTAATGAGTGTTGCTGGCGGACAGCTTGATTTTAGTTATGGTGCCTTTTGGGCGGGCAGCAATGTTACACAAATCAGAGAATTGGAAGCAGCTGATCTGATCAATCAACTGGTTTTAGAGATGAAAACCAACTAAACCTGTAAATAAAGAAAACCCACTCAAAATGAATGGGTTTTCTTTAAAGTTGCTTAAACTATTTTACCAACCGAAGCCAACACCGACGCCACCCGAACTCTCCTCTTTGGTAAATGCACCACCGATGGTAAGTGAAGTGTTTTCGTTAATTATGCGTTGATAACCAATCGAAACGGCCTGTTCCTGCCCTTGAAAACCTGCCCCGACACCCACTCGATTTAGCCCCTTCACACTGGAAGCACTGCTTGCCATATTCATCATTGCAGCAGTCATGGCGCCCTGACGATTGAAACGTTCATCCACTTTTTGGAAACGTTGTTCCGTCTCGACTCTATAATCTTGGAATGCACTATTTAGGGCATTGACCCGTTCATTGGTATAGCTATTGGCTGATTTTTCTGATGCTTTTAATTGTTGGTAATTTACAGCATCTGTGTCTTCTGTTGCATTTGCAACATGAATTACCTGACGTTCTTTACCTTTAGCTCCCACTGAAACCGTATTGTCACGATTTGACTCCGAATCATTACCTAATACAACGGCATTTTTTGCCTCAGTATTCACATTATTACCTAACACAAAGGTTTTATCGCCTTTAATGGTATTGTCATTACCAATAGCATAACTCGCATTCCCAGATACAGTATTAGGGTCACCAAAAGCCCCAGAACCATTGCCTGAAACTTGATTGCCAACACCTACAGCAGTTGAACGATTACCTGTTACGACAGTATTGGCTCCTATTGCAACCGAGTTGTCGCCTGTCGCCGAAGCAGCTTGAGCATCCTTCATGCCATTCACTTGAATATACTGATTACTGGCTGTTAATTGAGTTTGTACATCTGCAATTTTACTATCGGTATATCCATTTGCTGTCTGAACCGCGGCTGTTGTTTGCTGGTCGGTATAGTCTTTCGCTCCATGCAAAGATGCAGCTGCTTTTTGATCTGTATAGCTTTTTGCATCATTCAGTACAGATGTAGTTTGCTGATCTGTATAGGCTTTACCATCAGCTGCTTTTTGGTCAGCATAGGTTTTGGCACTATTTAGAGCCGATACTGTTTGCTGATCTGTATAAGCTTTACCATCAGCCACTTTTTGATCAGCATAGATTTTTGCATCATTTAAGGTTGTAGTGGTCTGCTGATCGGTATAATTTTTTGCATTATTCAATGCTGTGGTAGTTTGTTGGTCTGTATAATTTTTTGCATCATTTAAGTTAGATACAGCTTGTTGCTCTGTATGTGTTTTTAAATCTGATACCGAGGTTTTAATTGTACCTAACTGTTGATCAACGGCGACAAAGGCATCACTCACGGTATTTTTCACTTGCCCTTGAATGCTAAAAGTTGGCGCTGTGAATACACCATTACTCCATAATGCACTGCCTCCCAATGTCTGGATAAATGCAGTATTGGTTGTGTCAACACGCGTATTTAAACTTGTCACTTCATTGCCAATTCGCGTATTTAAAGTGCTAACCTCATTTGTTATACGACCATCTACTGTATGTAGTTGTCTACCTGTCACAGCATCCGTTGATGTAGCTGATAAAGTTGCATCTTTCAGATTGGTAATTTTCGTCCCAGATGTGCCTTGCAAAGTAACTGTATCTTTAGCGGCACTGTCATAAATCACTGCGCTTGCAGAAACATTACCTAAGCCATTTTGTAAGGCTGCGATATCATTGGTATTGGTTGTGACTCGACCATCAATACTAGCAACTGTCGTATCTACACCATCAATACGCGTATTTAGAGTACCAACTTCAGTTGTAACTCGACTATCCAATGTACTGACTGCTGTAGCATTTTTTCCAATCGCCGTCGTATTTTGACCAATCTTACTATCTAGAGCCGCGACTTCTGTACCAATTCGAGTATCCACACCATCAATACGGGTATTTATCGTATTGGTATTGGTAATTATTTTGCCATCTAAACCCGAAACCTCATAACCAATCCGAGTGTTTAATGTATCAACTTCATTTGTTATACGACCATCTACTGTATGTAATTGCTTACCTGTAACAGCATCCGTTGATGTAGCTGATAAAGTTGCATCTTTCAGATTGGTAATTTTCGTCCCAGATGTGCCTTGCAAAGTAACCGTATCTTTAGCGGTACTGTCATAAATCACTGCACTTGCAGAAACATTGCCTAAACCATTTTGTAATGCTGCGATATCATTGGTATTGATTGTGACTCGACCATCTAGAGCACTAATGGCTGAGGCATTTTGACCAATGGCTGTTGTATTGGCTGTGATTTTACCATCTAAAGTCGCAACTTCCGTACCAATGCGAGTATCTACTCCATCAATACGTGTGTTGATGGTATTCGCACTGGTTGTAATCTTTCCATCCAGAATCACGGCTTGTTGGTCTATATAACCTTTCGACGTGGTTAAGCTCATCGTCGCTTGTTGATCAGCATAAGATTTAGCATCGGTTAATGTATTAGATAAACCTGTGGTGAATGCTGTATTTAGATTCCCGACTTCTGTTGTCACACGCCCATCTAAAGTGCTGATAGCTGTAGTATTGGCTGTGATTTTACCATCTAAAGTCGTAACTTCCGTACCAATGCGGGTATCTACTCCATCAATACGTGTGTTGATGGTATTCGCACTGGTTGTAATCTTTCCATCTAGAATCACAGCTTGTTGGTCTGTATAGCCTTTCGATGTGGTTAAGCTCGTCGTCGCTTGCTGATCAGCATAAGATTTAGCATCGGTTAATGTATTGGACAAACCTGCGGTTAATGCTGTATTTAGATTCCCGACTTCCGTTGTAACTCTTCCATCCAATGCTGTAATGCTATTATTAGTTGCATGCAACTGTTTACCCGTCACAGCATCTTTAGAGTTTGCATCTAAAGTTGCATCTTTCAGATTGGTAATTTTCGTCCCAGATGTGCCTTGCAAAGTAATCGCATCTTTAGCCGCACTGTCATAAATCACTGCACTTGCAGAAACATGACCTAAACCACTTTGTAAGGCAACGATATCATTGGTATTGACTGTTACTCGCCCATCAATACCAGCTATCGTTGTATCAACACCATCAATCCGCGTATTGAGTGTCCCAACTTCATTGGTCACTCGGGTATTTAAGGTACCGACTTCGGTTGTGACACGACTATCAAGTATTGCAATATCATTAGTATTGGTGCTAACACGTCCGTCAATCCCTGCAATTGTGGTATCTACTCCATCAATACGGGTATTTAAAGTTCCCACTTCATTGGTCACTCGGGTATTTAATGTACCGACTTCTGTTGTGACACGACCATCAAGTGTCGCAATATCATTAGTATTGGTGCTAACTCGTCCATCAATCCCTGCAATTGTAGTATCTACTCCATCAATACGGGTATTCAGTGTTCCAACTTCATTGCCAATACGCGTATTTAATGTACCGACTTCTGTTGTGACACGACCATCGAGTGTCGCGATATCATTGCTATTGGTACTAACTCGTCCATCAATCCCTGCAATTGTAGTATCTACCCCATCAATACGGGTATTCAGTGTCCCCACTTCATTGGTCACTCGGGTATTTAAGGTACCGACTTCCGTTGTGACGCGACCATCAAGTGTCGCAATATCATTGCTATTGGTGCTAACTCGTCCATCAATCCCTGCAATTGTAGTATCTACTCCATCAATACGGGTATTTAAGCCTGCTACTTCATTGCCAATACGCGTATTTAATGTTCCCACTTCAGTTGTGACACGACCATCGAGTGTCGCGATATCATTGCTATTGGTACTAACGCGTCCATCAATCCCTGCAATTGTAGTATCTACCCCATCAATACGGGTATTCAGTGCTCCAACTTCATTGCCAATTCGGGTATTTAATGTACCGACTTCCGTTGTGACACGACCATCAAGTGCCGCAATATCATTGGTATTGGTGCTAACACGTCCATCAATCCCTGCAATCGTGGTATCAACGCCATCAATTCGGGTATTCAGTGTTCCCACTTCATTACCAATTCGGGTATTTAAGGTGCCGACCTCTGTGGTCAATCGACTATCAACACCTGAAATTGTGGTATCTACACCATCAATTCGAGTATTTAATGTACTGACTTCGGTTGTAACACGACCATCAAGTGTCGCAATATCATTGGTATTGACTGTTACTCGTCCATCAATCCCTGCAATTGTGGTATCCACGCCATCAATACGGGTATTTAAAGTTCCGACTTCGGTTGTGACACGATCGTCTAGGTTTGTCACATTATTATTTGTCGCATGTAGCTGTTTTCCAGTCACTGCATCAGCTGAATTACTATCTAAAGTCGCATCCTTTAGGTTCGTAATTTGGGTGCCTGTTGCGCCAGCAAGCGTAATTTTTTCTTTGTTGCTGCCCGCATCATAAAAAACAGCATCTGCAACAGTGGCTGTAAGAAGTTTCTTATTGACCGCATCATAATCATTTTGCGCATCTGCTACATTGGTGATCCGTTTTTCTGCCCCAGCTTTACCAACAGAGATGGTATTGGCTTCATCAGCAATTGAGCCAGCGCCTAGAGCAACACTATTATCTGCATAAGCTTTACTTTCAGCACCAATTGCTGCCGCTTTATCTCCAAATGCAGTAGATCGAGATCCCGCTGCCAATGCTTGTTCACCAACTGCGATTGCACCACCTTTTTCAACCGCCTGCATCAAGGCATTCATTTCCTCTATCGTGAATGCTCTACCACCTAAAGTCACTGGATGTGTAGGATTACTAGGGTCAAAGGCAAAATCTAAACCATCAATTTTACCTGTCATCGTGGATGAATCCATCTCAATCACTCGACCACTCAAAACAGTTAAAGCTTGAGTCGGATCAAAACTTGATTGATCTTCCAAGGCACCCCCCATCACCGAGCTACCATTACCTAAAGCTGCTCCGCCAACACCTGTTGCGCTACTACTTTTGCCAGTCACGCTGTTGTAACTACCAACAGCACTACTTGATTGACCTTTTACCAAGTTATTAGAACCTATGGCGCTGCTCTTAAATCCTAAAGCTTGGTTTGCATTCCCGACCGCATTACTCCCTATTCCGCTTGCTAGGTTATCCGTACCTAAGGCAGCACTCTCCATTGCTTGTGCTTTATTTTCATGACCTAAAGCACTGCTATCCAAACCAGATGCTTCATTTTTATAGCCCAGAGCGCTACTTCGTACCCCCATTGCCGAGTTTTGCAAACCAATAGCTGAACTGTCTACACCTTGCGCGATATTAAAATATCCGACCGCATTACTATTGATACCCAGTGCCTTATTACTTGTACCCACTGCAGTGCTATTTTGATGTGCAGCCTGATTATCAAAGCCTAAGGCATTTGAAAAAATACCCGTTGACTCATTGTCATATCCAATACTGGTACTGTTTACGCCTGATGCCTTATTTGCCTGGCCGATTGCCGTACTGGCAATTCCTGTTGCTGTGTTGTTATGCCCCACCGCTGTAGCAATATCTCCAGCAATGTTTCTGACACCTACAGCGGTACTGTGTGTTCCTGCCGCAATATTCTGATTACCAACAGCAGTACTGTTTGTACCAAAGGCAATAGATCCGCCCTGATCAATCGAATTAAGGAAGTTTTGTACTTCTTGCTGACTCACCGCTAAGCCATTGATATGCGTAATTGATGCGGTTGAAAAATCCGATGCAGTGACTGGAATACCATTAATCGCTGTAAGCTTAGTTCCATCATTGCTATAGAACGCATAGGTGAAACCTGTTGCGGCACCAATTGCAGTTGATCCTGTTTGTTGGCTTAAGTTATTGCTACCAACAGCAACACTACGCACACCATTTGCAGTATTTTGATATCCAAGCGCATTACTGCCAAAACCCGTTGCAGTATTTTGACGCCCCAATGCATTACTGCTTGATGCTGATGCAACATTATAAGAACCGAAAGCATTACTATCCACGCCAGAGGAAGTATTGGCATGCCCAACGGCACTACTATAACCACCAGAGGCAATATTGGTCCGACCTAATGCATTACTGGTAGAACCAATCGCCTTATTATTTGAACCTATAGCATTACTGTTCACATCCAAAGTAATATTTTCATTACCGATTGCATTACTTACCGCACCAATTGCAGCATTACTACCATAACGCAGCGCATTTACATAAGCTGATTTCTGTTCTTCACTCAATACCATCCCATTCACAGAAGTCAGTTTTGTTGGGTTATCTCGTAAATCAGCCCAACTTGTTGCTGTACTGACCACAGTTATGCCATCAATAGCATCCACAGTTCCTGCTGTTACAACAACACCTGGAGGGGTTCGGCCTGCTGGACTCGTTGCGCTTCCAATTGCTGTTGAGGATTGCCCCACACTGGTATTCAAATAACCAAGCGCACTACTGTTTGCTCCCCTCGCCGTATTACCATAACCAACAGCGGTCGAGTTAGTACCTAAAGTAATACCACCAACACCAAGGACACTGCTATTCTCTGCTAATGCTAAATTTCCTCCCCATTGCAATCGCTCTAAAAAGGCTTGTCGTTGCGTATCATTAACAACAGTACCATTCACATGCGTAATCGTTGCTGTTGTATTCCCTGTCGCCGTCACAGGAATTCCATTGATTCCTATAATAATACCCAATCCATTTGTTGTTATAGATGTAGATCTTAAGGAGGAAATATTAGAACCAACGGCAACACTTGATTTATTCTGACTATAATTATTGACCCCAATCGAAGTTCCATAATCATTGACCGCAACGTTATCATGACCTATTGCACTACCGCCATGCATCAATGCGGTATTGTTATAACCAATTGCGACACTCGCATTCCCTCTTGCTTCGTTTGAATAACCTATCGCTGTACTCGAAGCACTCGTGACGATATTGGCAACACCAACTGCACTACTATTTGTACCGACAGCAATATTACCGCCGTTTTTCGCTGCTTTAATAAAAGCAGCTACCTTATCAGGGGCAGCAGCTTTAGTCGTGGTAATGCCGTTTATGGTAAATGAATCGATATCATCAAGACTGATACTGGCCGAAGTGACCGAAATCCCTGCAACTTTGGTTAGCGTCGTACCATTATTCTCAGTCACATGTGCAATACCAGATGTCGATCCTAATGCTGTATCACTGCTGTTATGGGCATAGTTATCCGATACTGCAATAGCCGAAAACAGGCTTTGCACCTGCCCTAGATTAACGGCATCCGTTCCTTGCGTACCTGCTGCAACATTCGTAATTTGTCGCTGTAATACGGTATTCCCGACTGAAAAACTATTCTCTCGATCTGCAATAAAATTTGCCCCTAGCGCAATACTATTTTTACCTAGCGCTTGAGCCTGATTACCCAGAGCAACGTTATTAATCCTTCTCGCTAAAGCGCCAGAGCCGATTGCTACTCCATTTGATGAGGCAGCAGCACCACCAATTGCCACTGCATGATCCAGAGCCAGAGTTTGATTATTACAGTCTGCTCCAATCGATACAGCACCATCAACACCAGGACCAAAAAAACTGTCACTACTGGCAGAAGCAGTTTGAGTTATATATGTAATATCGCCAACTCCGCTCATTTCTATTGTTTTGTTACTCTGGAAACCAGGACAGGTTATGCCTTGAACAATATTTCCAGCCCAAACATGAGTGCCTGTCACCATAGCAATGCTTAAAACTAGCGTTTGCAGACCAAATCCCCGAGATGTAATAGAACGAGTGGTGACAGCCTCCAAAATGCTTACCGCCCCAATGGTATTATCTGTCTTACCAGCACTTCTGGCATTTTCAGATACAACAACCATGCGCCCCAGTGATTTATTCCAAATTTTTTTAAAAATGTGATTCATATCCGTACCTATATTTTTTAATCAATCGGTACAATTACAAAACATTACACTAAAACCTGTATATCACTGAAAACTGGTATTTCGATAAATCGTCACAATTTTAAAATAATTAATTTATTAATTTAAATCATCTTAATAATATTTTTATAATTCTAAAAATTCAAAAAAATGCCCATATATGGGCATTTTAAAAACTATCAAATTATGCTAACTCAACAAGCTCTACAAAGTTTTCCTCTTTTTCTATTAATTTCTCTACATTCCCCAAATTAACGAGATCAGTAATATCCGAAATAATAATTTTAAAATCGAATTGCTGAGAATTATCCATCATTCCTTTATCTTCGATACCACGTACGGTAAACCTTTCACTATCATTTCCAGCTAATTTTTTTGCATTAATTTGTTGAAAGGCATGTCCAATAGAAGAGATCCAATGATAATGATTATCCACCCGACTTTCGAACCAAGTCCCAGTTTTACCCTTAAAAGCAATTAAAGCAGTGAATGGTATTAATAATCGCTGTTTAGTACAAACCAAAGAAGCTCTGTAGATCTTTCCTGCAGGTACAATGCATTTAATTGTTTGCTTGATGGTTTGAGAGCTGGATTCCGTTGTAGACTCTGTTTTTGAAGTCGCATATTGGTATTCAAAATTAACTTTTATCGTCTCTGATACATCCACAAAAACAATTCCAGCTTTTGCTTTTACTTCATACCCAAGACCAAACTTGATTGTATGGCTCTTTGTTGTCGTATGGGTTTTTGCCAAAGTACAAGTATCCGATAACTCGGTTGAAAACTCAGTGCCAATATTACTTTTAGAATTGTCAAAATCGCTATGGATAATCGTAACCTGATTTTTTTCAAGTTTTGCCTGATCTTGATGAAAAATGATTTCAACATCATCAGCATCACTCACATCCCCATATAATCCACCATCATTTTGTGCCCCCTTTTCATACCACTTACCATTGGCTGGATCTTTATTGGTATTTAATTCTTTTTTCCAAAAATCTGTTAATAACGAACGTAAATATAATTTATCTAGATGTTTAACTGACATGGTTTTTCTCCATTTATTCAAATAAGTTTTATTGAAACCATATAAGATCACATTAGACTAAATTCAAATATCACTGAAAACTGGTATTTTAAAAACAACTCTTGATTAGATTTATTTAATAATAAAAATATTTAATAGTCATATAAAATTCAAATAATAGTTAAAATAAAATATATGATCTAAAAATAAGTAATAGAAAAAAAAGAGGCCTGAAAAAAATATTGTAGACATAGACCTTACAATACCTAATTTCAGTGATAGTCAAAAAATCAAATCCCCCCTATGATGACAACTGAAAACAATAATGGTTAAGGATGATTTTTGTGTCTCAGAATGAACTCACTTTACCCGTGCCCGTATTTATTCTGGAAGATGATGCAATCATGCAACAGCGGCTAAAAAGAATCTTACTGGACATTGGTTATACACAAGAGGCTCTCATTTTTGCGCAAAGCCTCTATCAAGCGAAAGAGATACTTAAACAAAGCCCAATTTCATTTGCACTGGTTGATCTCGGATTACCCGATGGCAATGGCATTGATTTTATCGAAAGCCTAAGACAGCTCGATGAAAGCTCGCCCGTTCTGGTTATTTCGGCTTGGAGCACTCAGGAAACGATTTTAAAAGCAATCCAAATGGGTGCAACAGGCTATCTGTTAAAAGAACGAGATGATTTTGAAATTACCTTATCAATTCGGAGTATATTAAGAGGTGGTGCACCAATAGACCCGTTTATAGCCCAACAGATTCTGTCAAAAATTTCATTTGAACCGACAACAAAAGATATTGTAGTCGTAGAACAAAATCATTTACTTTCAGCGCGAGAATTTGAAATTTTAAAACTGGTTTCTCAAGGAATGAGTAATCGAGAAATCGCTGATTTTCTTCATTTATCAAAATATACAATCGAATGTCATATCAAACATATTTATCGAAAGCTTTCAGTGGGCAGTCGCTCCAAAGCCATCAATACAGCACGTTCATTAGGTCTTTTATAAAGTACCTCGTACTGTGCTGGTCGCTTTGCTTAGCACAAGTAGTGCTGGCGAATTCATTGCCATCTATTGCAAATAGCCACTCAAGCTGTACAGCTCAAATCACCTCGATACAGGTTGCAAAAGCAAACCGAGAAAGTCAGACACAACATCCTCAAACCGACTGGCAAACGATAACTTTGCCTGATCATTGGCATCAACGTTGGCCAGACTATACCGGTAGTGCATGGTATAAAATTGCTTGGGATTATCATTGTCCACAGCATCAATACGAACCGATTACCTTAGTGATTAATAGTATTAACATGGCAGGAGAGATTTATCTAAACGACGAACGCCTTTGGCAAGATAAATCCCTAGTTGAGCCACTGTCTCGTAGTTGGAATATGCCACGTTACTGGGATTTACTCCCCTCTACATTAAAACAAGGCTCAAATACTTTATGGATTCGAGTCGTTGGAGTTGCAACCCAAGATCCAGGCTTAGGGCACGTTATCTTAGCAACACCAGAAATCGCAATTCCTCAATATGAAACCTTCATATATGAACAACGCGTTTTAAACTTTTTTAATCTTTCCTTCTCACTGATCTTGGGCCTGATTGCTTTTCTGGTCTGGCTCTTTCGTCGACAGGAAAAAGCTTTTGGTTGGTTTGCTCTAACCTCCTTCTGCTGGGTGATTATTATGAGCAATATTGCCATCATCAATCCCCCTTTTGGCTTAAATACCTTACAAATTGCACGCATCAATATCGTCATGATTTTTATGCATGCAATTTGTGGTTGTTTATATGCATGGCGTTTTGCGCATCAACGTTTTCCCCATATCGAAAGAACCTTTTTGATTGGCTTTATTGTTGTAGCTCTATCCGCTATTTTACTCCCAGATACAGCATTAACATGGTTTTTACTACTCACCTTTATCTGCGCTGTTTTTATTAATATCGCCAACTGTATTTCGTTCCCTTTTATTGCTTATAAAGTAAGACAAATCGAAGCCTATTTATTGGCGAGTGTTTTTGTTTTCTTCTTATTTATTGTACTGCATGACGCGTATCTGATTCTTAGCAAGTCCTCAACTAGAGCTGCTACTGTTGCTTATACAGCGCCTTTAATGACCTTATTTATTGCGATTATTCTTGCTTTAAGGCTTGCCAAAAATGTGAAGAAAATTGAAAAATTTAATCAAACATTGGCACAGAATATTGTTGAAGCAAGGGATGAATTGGCTGTTTCACTGAGCACCCAGCATCAACTTGAATTAGAAAATGCAAAGCTACAAGAACGCATACAACTTGCACATGATTTACATGATGGCTTAGGCGGTTCTCTGGTTCGTTCCATGGTGACTGTCGATCAAAGCCATGTAAATCTGAGCAATCAACAATTTTTATCCATGTTAAAGTTATTACGAGATGACTTGCGTCAGGTGATTGATAGTGGCTCAAGTACTGGGGCAAAAGTACCAGATACGCCTTTGCTCTGGGGAGCTCCATTGCGTTATCGGTTTAGCCAGCTATTCGATGAACTTGATATTGCATCAAAATGGTCTTTTCCCGAATCTTGGCAAATCCAACCAAGTCCGCTCGTTTGTCTGACCTTACTACGAGTCGCAGAAGAGGCATTGACGAATATTTTAAAACATAGCCAAGCAAATTCAGTGCGCTTTATCTTGTCTTTTTCAAATGATACAAAATTAATTTTAGAGATTGAGGACAACGGAATTGGATTTAATGTTGAAGCGGTCCAAACTGCGGGAATGAGTGTCGGCCTGAGAAGTATGCAAACGCGTTTAGAACGTTTGGGTGGGACTCTCGTTATTTACTCCAAGGTTGGGAAAACCGCAATAAAAGCATCTCTTCCGATTTAATTTAAATATGTTCCAACAAGTACTGTTGACTTGTTGGAACACTCAGACATTTATTTAATTGCATCAAGCAAAGTATGCTGTGCATTATGTGGCGCCTCACCTTCTACAGGTCGTGCACGATCCCAAACACCATCACCCTGTAACAACCATGCTTGCTGATTATCTTTGAGATAATTCAATAAACCGAGTTGATAGATACGCTTCTTCAACGCAGGATCTTCAATCGGGAAACAGGCTTCAACACGGTTGAATAAGTTACGATCCATCCAGTCCGCACTCGAACCATAAATACGTGGATTACCATTATTACTGAAATAATAAACACGTGTATGTTCCAAAAAGCGACCGACAATCGAACGGACACGAATGTTTTCAGACAGATTTGGCAAGCCCGGACGTAAACAACAAATGGAACGAATAATCAGATCAACCTGCACACCTGCCTGCGAAGCTTCATACAATTTATTGATCAATTGAACTTCGGTTAAGGCATTTACTTTAATAATAATTTGCGCTGGTTTGCCTTCTTTGGCATTGGCAATTTCATCATCAATATAATTAATGAGTTGAGCGTGCAAAGTGAATGGCGCGTGCAGTAGCTTTTTCGGCTTTGCCATTTTGCCCATACCGGTTAATTCTTGGAAAATACGGTGTACGTCTTCACACAGGTCTTTGTCTGTGGTCATCAAACCGTAGTCGGTATAAATACGAGCATTGGTGGCATGGTAATTCCCAGTCCCCAAATGAACATAGCGCACCAGTTTATTATTTTCACGACGCACCACTAAAATCATCTTGGCATGGGTTTTATAACCCACGATACCATACACCACCACTGCACCCGCTTCTTGCAGGACGTTGGCCACTTCAATATTGGACTCTTCATCAAAACGGGCACGTAATTCAATGACTGCGGTGACTTCTTTCCCATTTCGTGCTGCTTCAGCAAGTACTTGTACGATTTCTGAATCAGCACCGCTACGGTAAAGGGTTTGCTTAATTGCTAGCACTTGCGGATCACGCGCAGCTTCACGCAACAATTGAATCACAGGCGCAAATGATTCAAACGGATGATGCAATAAAATGTCCTGCTTCTGCATGGCAGCAAAAATACTTTCCGACTTTTTAAATGCTTTTGGAATGACTGGTGTATGTGAGTCATAACGCAAATGTGGACGTTTAAAGTTCGACAATAAACGTGCCAAATTCACTGGTCCATCAACACGATAGAGCTGCTCTTCGTTTAGATCAAACTCATCCAGTAAATATTCATAAATATGCTTTGGACAGTTATGTGTCACTTCCAAACGAACTGCTCGACCAAAACGGCGTGAACTTAATTCACCTTTGAGCGCTTTGGCTAGATCTTCTACATCTTCGTTCAAGGCTAAATCGGCATTACGCGTGACACGGAATTGATAGCAACCTGTTGCCGTCATGCCTGGGAACAAGTCCGAGACATGTTCGTGAATGATTGCAGACAACATCACATGATGTTCTTTACCATCGGTGAGCTCATCTGGTAAACGTACCACACGTGGCAAAGAACGTGGTGCGGGTACAACTGCAAGATCAATCTGACGACCAAACGCATCCTTCCCTTCCAAGGTCACAATGAAGTTTAAGCTTTTGTTGACTAAGCGTGGGAATGGGTGTGCTGGATCAAGACTAATTGGAGTCAGTACAGGGGCAACTTGCTCTTGAAAATACTTTTTAATCCAAGCCGATTGTGCTGGCGTTAATTCACCACGACGTAAGAAGCAAATATCCTCTTCACGCAGTTTCGGCAAAATTTGTTCGTTTAGAATACGGTATTGACGCTCAATTGCAGCATGCGTGGTTTTTGAAATTTGATCTAAAACTTGTTTAGGTGTTAATCCATCTGGCGTGCGGCTTTCATTGCCTAAGGTCAGTTGCTCCATCACTCCCGCAACGCGAATTTCAAAAAATTCGTCTAAATTGCGTGAAAAAATCAGCAGGAAGTTCATCCGTTCTAAAAGGGGGTGAAGTGGGTCGACGGCCTGTTCAAGTACACGAAGGTGAAAATCGAGAATCGAAATTTCACGATTAATATAACGATCGTTGTAACTGTATTCTATGGGCGCTGTTGTCGTCACTGCAGTATTCATACCGAACCTTGTCGCATTATCATTCATCAAGTGATGATTTAAGTATGCTGCAAAATTATGTCAATTTGGTAAAAAAGCCCAAAAATATTGGGCTTTTTTAAATTTTTTTTGGATTATTGCGGAATTTGTATCGCATTCATATATTTTAAAATAACACGTTTGCGATATTGCAGCTTACGGTCATTGCGGTTGTCTTGATAGTACTTTGGATTAGGTAATAATGCCGCCAAGAAAGCCGCTTGTTCTCGGCTTAAACTTTTTGAACTTTTGCCATAATAGAATTGAGCCGCTGCCTCAACCCCATAGATGTTCTGACCAAACTCGACTGAGTTCATATACACTTCTAAAATACGGCGTTTTGACCACATCCGCTCCATCATCCATGTGGCAATGGCTTCTTGCCCCTTACGGATGAATGAGCGCTGATTATAAAGAAATAAATTTTTAGCCAGCTGTTGCGAAACGGTTGATCCACCCGCAACTAACTCGCCTTTTTCACTATTTCGTTCTAATGCAAATTGAATTCCAGCCCAGTCAAAACCATGATGATGGATAAACTTGGCATCTTCACCCGCTAAAATTGCGCGTTTGAAATTATCACTAATTTCATCATAATCGCGCCATTCCTGTTTAATCGGTTTGAAGTCAGTCAAATAGTCTGCACGCATAAACATCGTCGTTTCGACCGGATGGGTACGCCACCAGACCAAACTAGCAAAGATCCATAACTGAATCAGTAGAATGACGCCGATAATCAACATTACTGCGCGTGCTAAAAAGGCTTTCATTAAAGTGCATCACTCCATCGTGCAACAAATTCATGCTAAGCTATTTTTTATATCAATAACTAGCGTAAACACATGACTGAAACGACTCCACCACAAATCAATCAAAAATTGCAAATACAAACATGGTGGTTTACTGCGCTACTGATTGCAGTCAATGTCGGATTATTTGGCTGGCAGATTCTTTCAGGTGTGAATATTACCGACCCTGCCCCAGTAGATGCAATCGCTTGGGGTGCAGATTTTACCCCACTCACCTTCACAGGTGAACCTGAACGTTTATTCAGCAGCATGTTTTTCCACTTTGGCATGATTCATTTAATGCTGAATATGTGGGCACTTTATATTTTTGGTAGTGTTGCCGAACAACTCTTTGGACGAAGCTACTATATTGGTCTGTATTTTCTTGCGGGCTTAATGGGAAGTGTACTGTCAAGCTATTTAAGCATTCGTGATGGTTATGAACTATTACAGCAGTTTGATCCTAAACTGCTTCCTCACATCAGTGCTGGGGCCTCAGGCGCAGTGATGGGCATTGGTGCCGCGTTGACCGTGGTCTCATTATTTCCGCCTTTGCCACAACAGCGTTTTTGGCTCGATAAAAAGTCATTACTGATGATTATGGGAATTAACCTTGTCTTTGGTTTTACCGTTTCAGGCATTAATAATGCCGCTCATATCGGCGGTATGATCATGGGAGCTTCATTAGCTGCGACATGGTATTTCAGTCAAAAAATGCAAAACAAAGGCTTATTCCAGATCATTGCTTTAAGTCTTGGATTGCTATTACTTGCTGCATTTTATTGGTATTGCACCGCCTTAAGCGCAGGACTCAATCCTTTATGGCATGAAATCCTGCGCCAGAATCAGTCAACATTTTAAGACTGATTCATTTCTCTTAGACTTTGTAATGGTGGAATATCACATAAATAGCTCAGACGATAACGACCAATCAAAGTACAAATGATCATCATGCTCAACGGTAGGATCAACCAAATTTCAGGATGCCATTGCACAGCCATTTGCATCCTGTGACTGGCAATCGCACTAATCACCTCTGCAAACAAACATGCCACCACACCTGACAACAATCCAATAAAACCAATTTCAAGACTGAGCATCCGTTTGAGCTTATTCTTGGCAATACCAAATGAACGTAATAAAGCGACTTCTTTACGACGCTCATCCATCAGCACATTTAAACATGCAATCAGTACCAATACACCAGAGAAGCCAACCAATGCGGCGAGTACCGTGACAATCTGTACCAGCACATTCACCAAACGTTTAATTTCATCCAGAATCCGTCCGACATCAATAAATACCGTATTGGAAAATTGCTGAATCAATTGCACCATTTTCGGCTGATCGGCAGGTGGCAGATAGAAGCTGCCTAAATAACTGCCCGCGTTTTCATCCATCGTTTCGGGTGAGAAGATGAAGAAAAAATTCGGACTAAAACTTTCCCATTCGACGCTACGTAAGTTCACCACTGTAGCTTCTAAGGTACCTTCAGGCAGGCTAAAACTGAGCTGATCACCAATTTGAATGCCAAGCTCATGCGCTGTTTTTTCCTCTACAGAGACTTGTCCCACTTTGCTAAAGTTTGCAACCCCTTGGGTAATCACATTGTCTTTAGGATAAAGACTGGCTTGAGTCAGATTGAGCTCACGACGTAATGAGTTGTTTTGCTTGACCAATTCAGGCGCGAATGCATGTCCATTTTTAGCCAGTAAACGTCCGCGAATATTGGGATACAGTGGCGTTGATTGCCAACCATTTTGCTCAATTTGCTGTTTGAACTGTGGCATATCAAATGGTGGTAAACCATAGACAAATTGGTTCGGCGTACCCTCAGGCAATTGCTGTTGCCAGCGTTGCAGCAGATCCGTTCTCAATACACTCAATACCGTAATCAAACTCAGGCCTAAAGCCAGTGCAGTGATCTGCAAAGCGGTTTGATGTGGAATCCGTACATAAGCCGCTAGAGGATGTTTCAGTTGTTTAATCGCTTTGAGTAGCAGCCAAATCACCCCATACATCATCGAGCAAAGCAGTAAGATTGCGCTGAGTACCAACAAGCTCAACTGTAGATTATCACTCAGCACCAAACTAAACAGAATCAAGCTGACAATACCAATCGCAAACATTGCCACATAAGACTTCCGTGAACGCTCCTGTTGGCGAATCACCCGAATCGGTGGTGTGTTTAATAACTCCCAAATGCTTGGCAAAATAAAGCCGATCAGCACCATCACACTGGTAAAAATCGCAATGGGTAAGGCATAAAGCAGATCGACGACTGCGAAGCTCAATTGCAGTTGTGGAATCAATTGCAACATCAGTTGCAATAAACCATAACCCAAAGCAATCCCAATCAAGCTTCCTAACACAATCGACAAAGCACTGACGATTGCAAGCAAGGCAATATAGGCCAATAAAATTTGTCGCTTACTCGCCCCCAAACAACGCATCAAAGCAATATGATCTTGATTCTGCTGTACATAACGCTGACTGGTTAAAGCAATCGCGATACCACAGAGTAAAATGGTCAATAGATTGGCCAGCTGTAAGAAAGTATCCAAATTTTCAATCGGCTTCATTAAGCGGGTATTAGATTGACTGGCATCTCTGAGTTTCAGTGAACTTTGCTCGCCTTCAAATTGTTGATCTGCCTGCTGTTCAGTGTCTTGTTCATTTTTTTGAGATTGTTTGAAAATCTTTTTATAGGCCTTAATTGGCTCAGGCTCACCCGCAAGCAGCAGTCGATATTCAATTCGGCTTCCGACTTGAACGGCATTAGTTTTAGCAATATCGGCTTGGTGAATAATCACCGTCGGAGAGAACCCTGAAAATCCAGTCTCTTGATTAGAATCTCGTTCAATAATGCCCGTGACTTTAAACTGAGCATCGGCAATTGCCAATGGCTCCCCCATTTTTGCATGTAATAAATCCATCGCCCGCTGACTTAACCAGACTTCTCCTGGTTGTATCGCCTGTGCTTTGGGTTGAATCACCAACTGACCACGTAAGGGAAAATTTGCATCTACCGCTTTGACATTCACCATCACAAATTGATCTTGGGTATGTGCCATTGAGCTAAATACGGTCACTGGAGCATGTTTTAACTTCAGTTCATCTGCCTGTTGCAGCCAATTCAGGTGAATGGGATCCTTGTCTGATAGGACTAAATCCCCACCCAGCATTTCAGCCGCTTGTAGCGCCACCGCATTTTGGACTTGAGTATTACTAAACTTGAGCGCCGTAGTGGCACTGATTGCCAAAGACAAGGCAATAATCAGCAGATATAAGCCCCCAGTACGAAAACTTTGTAACAGTAAGGGTTTCAGGACTGAACTCATACCCCCTCCTGCAACTTAACGATTTCCTGAATTTGACCATCGGCGAGTTTCACATGGCGTTGGCAAAGTGCAGCCAAGTTTTGATCATGAGTAACTAGCACTAAGGTTGTACTGAGTTCTTTATTTAAATCAAATAACAGTTGTTCAACCTCTTCCGCAGTTTGCCCATCCAGATTCCCTGTGGGTTCATCCGCAAAAATGATTTTTGGCTCTGCAATTAACGCCCGTGCAATCGCAACACGTTGCTGCTCTCCACCTGAAAGCACTTTCGGTGTTTGCTGTGCTTGTCGAATCAATCCTACCCTTTCCAACCATGCCAATGCTTTTTGTTCTGCCTGCTTGAAATTAAAATCGGGTTGCAAACGTAACGGCAACATCACATTTTCCAATGCACTTAACTGCGGCAACAACTGAAAAGATTGAAAGACAAAGCCAATATTTTCTAAACGAACACGGGCACGTTGTTCTTCAGTAAGCGTATGAACTGCTTCTCCACAGACCCATAACTCACCCAAACTCGGTCGATCCAATGTCGCGAGGATACCTAATAAGGTTGATTTTCCTGAGCCTGAACGTCCTGTAATGGCAATTTGTTCACCTTGATAGATATCTAAATTAATATCTTTTAAGATGCTGAGACTTTGCTGATTGATTTGAATATTTTGTGTAACTTTTTGGGCAGAGATAATCGGTTGTGGCATGATGTCACGTATCCTTTAGGACAAATTTGAAATACGATGCAAAAATCTAAAGTTATCTGGTCACTATCAAAAGCAGTTGGAATCATCGCCATTGGCTTGATCCCAACACTGGTTTCAGCAAAGACTATTTTAATTTTGGGTGATAGCCTGAGCGCAGGTTATGGCATCGATGTAAAACAAGGCTGGGTGCAATTATTACAACAACGCCTAGACCAACAGTATCCGAAACAACACAAAGTGGTCAATGCAAGTGTCAGCGGTGAAACCACCAGCGGTGCATTGGCAAGACTTCCGAAGTTATTACAAACTTACAAGCCTGAAATTGTGGTCATTGAGCTTGGCGGCAATGATGGCTTACGTGGTCAACCGCCACAAATGATTCAAAAGAATCTCGCTCAATTGGTACAGCTGAGCCAAAAACAGAAAGCCAATGTTTTACTGTTTGGTATGAAAATACCACCGAATTATGGGACAGCCTATAGCACGGCTTTTGAAAATAATTACAAAATTGTAAGTCAGCAATATAAAGTGAAACTGTTGCCGTTCTTCCTTGAAGGTGTGGCTGGGCAGAAACATTTAATCCAGAATGATCAAATCCATCCCAATGCCAAAGCACAACCAATTATGCTGAATGTGGCTTATCCCTATATCAAAGGCGCTTTATAAGCACCAGTTGAGTCGCTAAAGTCGCTTAGCCGATATTTTTCTTAAAATACACCACACGTTCAGTTTCATGAAAACCGAGTGCTCGATGCATTGCATGGCTAATATGATTGTCCAGCGCTGCATCTGAAGCGAACTCAGTACATGCAAATTGTTTCGCCCATTCCTCTACGAACTGAACCAACTGAGTCGCGATACCTGAACGTCGATATTCAGGTAATACATAAATCCCTTCAAGAAAAGCCACGGGTGAGGTTTGTGTACCATTCACATATTCATATCGAATCGAAGCTTCCAACATGCCAATTGCTTGTTGGGTGTCGGTATAAGCCAATAATTGTAAAGTATCAGTTTGTTTAAGTAGCTGACGCATTTCCAATAAATGCGCATCGTCATGATCAGGCCAGAGCAAACTTCTTAATGCTAGCCAATCTGATAATTGTGATTCAGATATCGGCATAATATTCATAGTGGAGTTGCTCTTTGAGTGAAACATCCAAATTTTATTAATGAAGGATAAAACATGAATGATAAAATAATGGCGAGTCTCTCAACTCGCCATCTGCTTTAAAAATCGAAGAAACTGACTTCACCTGTTTCCAGTGAATATTCAGCGCCAACCACAATCATTTTGCCTTTCTCGATCAGACTTTCCAACACGGCTGAACCATGACGTAATTGATTCACTGAAGCAAATACATTGGAACGAACCGCATGAGCTGACAGTTTTTTCAAATCGTTTTTTAAATCTGTTTGCATCAAAATTTCAACCGAAGGGCGTACACGATTGACAATCGACATCAAATTTGACGATGGCGGTTGCTGTGGGTTCATCAAGGTATCAATCGTCGCTTGAATCGCGCCACAGTGACTATGGCCTAACACCACCACAACAGCACAGTCATAACGTTCTGCCGCAAACTCAACACTCCCCACCTGTGACGGTGCAACAATATTACCGGCTACACGAATCACGAACAGGTCACCTAAACCTTGGTCAAATACCATTTCCGCAGGTACTCGGGAATCAGAACAGCCTAAAACAATCGCAAAAGGATTTTGTTCACTTGCCATTTCGGCACGTTCTTGGTGAGACAATAATTTTTGTTGAACTGCCTCTCCCTTTACAAAACGGGCATTACCAGCTTTTAAACGTTCTAGGGCTTCTTGAGCAGTGAGCATGCTTAAATCCATCTATGGTTGACATGAGCAAATAGTGTAATGTGCGCCTGTTTGAAAGTCACTGACAAAAATAAAAACTCTCAGTATGTCTGCTAATGTTTTAATCAGGAAAATAATGGAAAATTGATGATTTCATTGGCAAGAATTTCCATACAGTTGTAGATTATGCAAATGACTCCTTTAGCGCTTTCCCCAATAATCAATGGGCGTAAAAATAGATCAAGGACAGAACAATGAATACAAAAACCCAATTTGCAATGCCCTTTCGTAGGACGCTCACTGCGGCGTTACTGGCATGCAGTTTAACCACAGTTGCAATCAGCACCACACAGGCTGCGGAAATTGAAATGAGTTTCCAAAACCTACTGCAACAAGAACGTGCTTGGGCAGGCTTGCAAAGTAAAACTTTAAAAGTAGGTGACATTACGTGGTCATATAGTGAAGGTGGCCAAGCAGGTAAACCGATTGTGATTTTGATCCATGGCTTGGCTGGCAGTCGCGATAACTGGAACCGCGTCGCACGTGCCTTAACTGCTAATTATCATGTGGTCATCCCTGACTTGCCTGCCAGTGGTGAAACTCAGGTGCCAAAAGATTTTGATTATTCTGTACCCAACGTGACTGAAAAACTACGTCGTTTTGTTGAAGCAGCCAACCTCACCGGCCCAGCACATGTGGCAGGTCATTCACTTGGCGGTTCAATTGCGATGCTATATGCAGGTCAATATCCATTTGAAACCAAAAGCTTATTCCTGATTGATGCGGCTGGGGTATATAAATCTGCCACCACACCTTATCTTAAAGATCCAACTCAAGTCAGAAACATGATTGTGAGCAAAAAAGGAGACTTTAACTTCTTGATGCAACAAGCCATGCATACACCACCATTCATTCCTAAAGAAATTGCCCAAGCGCAAGAGAAAATGATGATTGGTCAGGTTGAACAAACTCAAAAGATGGTTGATCAAATCATTGCCTTGAATAAGCTCTACACACCAGACTCATTTGCCTTATTGGCGCGCTCAATTGATGCACCCACCCTGATTTTATGGGGTAAACAAGATAAAATTATTAATGTTGAAGTTGCACCTGAGTTAAAATCACTGCTGAAAAATGCACAAGCACCTGTAATCTTAGACAATGTTGGACATATGCCAATCTTGGAGGCAGATCAATTGGTGGTTCAGCAATATCTACCTTTCCTCAGTAAGATTCAGGCACAAAAGCCTGCAGCAATACCTTCACCCTAAATTTAATGAGCGATTTGAGATTTTATGTCGAAACACCCCATGATAGAACAACTGATTGATGCACAACTTGATTTTCTAGAGCAGGAGTTTGCACAGGCAGAAACGATTCAACACGAGTTTAAACAGTTCTATCATTGGTTACGCTTACAACAGTTACAGCATCTTTGGTCGTTTGAACAAATCTTTGAACTGATTGAAAAGCAGATTTTGGCCACACCTGCCAGTCCATTTTTAATCGAACAAATTGCTGAACATATTCGTTTTGCCTTGATTCATCCGATCAATGATCAAACCACGATTGAACAGGTCATTCCAGTCCTGACCATCGACTCAATCGCCCAGTATGTAGCGAGCAAGAGTGGACATCGCCAACGCTTGATCAAAACAGTAGTGAATAACCCTGCTTTTTCTGCATTGATTACCCAACTGATTCAACACTCAATCCAAGATTATCTGGATAATTCCATGTCAAAACGTGTTCCTGGGGTTGGACATTTTATGAAAATGGGAAAATCTGTTTTAGAAACAGTGACCGATTCCAATCTGAATGACACCATTAACCACTACTTACAAAAGAACATTTTAAAAATCAGTCAAATGAGTGAAAAGGTGTTAAATCAACACTTTAATGATGACAAGCTCTACCATTTTCAGGCCAACCTCTGGCATAAAATTAAAGTCATGCCTTTATCGGTCTTGCGTAATTATTTCGAGGTACAAGATTTACCTAAGACAGTGGGTATGGGACATGAAATTTGGGAGCATATCCGTCAAACCCCTTACCTAAAACAGCAAGTGCATGATGGCGTCTATGCATGGTATGCCCGTAATCAGGAGCGAACCTTTGATCTTTTACTACGTGACCTAAATATTGATGAAGAGTTGATTCAAAATCAGTTGACCGACCTGCTCTCACCAGTTTTACAGCAAGTCATCCAAACAGGTTATTTAAGACAACGCACACGCGTGTATTTAGAGAAATTTTATTATTCTGAAAAAACTAAAAACATTCTTAGTCAGAAAGATCGTTAAACGATCTTTCTAACTTATTCACTTAGTATTTAACAGTTACGCCGACAAATGCACGTTGACGTTCTACTAAATATGAATCATCACCATTTGATAAGTTCTTATCAAATAAATTGCTCAAACCCGTTCTAAAGGTAAGATTATCATTGTAGCTATAGTTTGCAGACACCCCAAAAATTGTATGCGGTTTTTGCAGACTACTGGTTGTTACATTATTACCAAAATATTGTTTTCCTGAATGTTTTGCATTGAATTCAAAAGCAAAAGCATCTGTTGGTTTCCAATTTAAAGCTGAGTTCACTGTAATTTTAGGTGTAGTAATTAGTTCTTCACCCGTATCTAAGTTTTTTGCCTCAAAGAAATAAGTCATATTATTATTCCAATACAACGTATCTGTGAGTGGGAAGTTTGCAACAACCTCTAAACCTTTCGTCCGTGCTTTGCCAATATTTTCATAACGGGTATACCAACGACCATTAATCTTATCTAACGCTGCGTAATCAATTTTATCTTTGAAATCAGTATGGAAATACGTCACACCAAGATCAGCGTTAAAGCCCGTATAATTGAAGCTAATTTCATAGTTGGTACTTTCTTCAGGTTCCAGATTTGGATTACCTGCCATGTAACAACCACCTGTCGTATAACCCAGTGGGATTAGAGAACTACAACCACCTCCTCTAGAAAAAGTCGCAGCACCTGCAGTTGTTTCTTTTAATGATGGTGCTCGGAAACCTTTTGCAACCCCACCTTTAATGGTGAAATCAGTGACTGGATGGAAGACAAGATAAGCTCGTGGGCTATGATGTGAACCATATTTATCATCATGGTCTAATCGATCACCAATCGTTAAATTTAAGTTGTCTAATAAACTTATATTATTTTCCAAGAAAACTGCCCAAGTTTTATTATCAACAGTTGGATCTGAATATTTCTGCCCATCCCAACTTCCATCTGGTGATGTTCCAATGGTTTGAGTATTGGTTAACTCATTTTTCTTCCACTGCCCACCAACCGTTAATGATTGTTCAAACAATACATTGAATGGGATATTCAAATTCCCCTCAACAATTGTTTCATTTGACTTCGCAATGCCAGTCTCATTACTACTATCGTAATCATTGTAATACGCAGATAGTTTAGATTTACCAAAACCCCAATCCCCATCATGGGAAATACTATAAGTGTGATGTTCTAAATTATCTGGTCCCCAAGAGATCTCGCCCTCACTAATCGCACCACCACGTCCAACGACCTCACCAAATCCTGCCTTATTTTTTTGAGTTGAAATTCCCGCTTCGACAGCAACTTGATGTTTATCATTAATTTTATAATTCAATAATGCGTTATAGTTTTCATCAATGTATCCAGAAGTCCCTTTACCAGCTTTAATATTCTGATCAGCTTCACGCTCTGTACGACCAGCAGTTAAGCGTAATCCTAAACTATCAGTTAATGGACCTGTCACCATAACGCCCATTTGGTCAGTATGTCCTAAATCCCCGGAAGTCGTTGGAACAGTATAATTACGAGTTAAGCTCCCGCCCCATTTGGTTGGAATCTTACGGGTAATGATGTTGATTACCCCACCCATTGCATCTGAACCATAAAGTGATGACATTGGGCCACGTACCACTTCAATTCGTTCAATCATTTCAGGTGTAATCCAGTTTAAATCCTGACGGCCTAAATCAGGACGATAATTGGTATCACGCGAAGAGCCAATACGTTTCCCATCAATTAAGATTAAAGTGTAATTATCTGGTAAACCACGTAATTTAATTTTTGAACCGTCGCCATTAGGACTCGTCCCACCTGTAACACCAGGAACTTTATTCAATAATTCACCAATGCTGCTTACTGGTTGTTTTTCTATGTCTTCTCGCGTAATCACACTAATACTTGCAGGTGCATCTTTTACATCTACAGCTTGGCTACTAGCAGTCACAACAATTTTTTCAAGTTGGACAGCATCTTTATTGGTTTGAGTTTCTGCTGCATGTGCAACGGTCATCATACTACTCAACACAGAAATTGTGAGGAGCGATTGACGCACGATTGTATTAGACATATTTTCACCCGATTCAGAAAAAATCTTAAAATTTGCTTAAAAATTCATGAGAATTCTAACAAAAAACAAATAAAACTCAATAAAAATGATAATTATTATTATTTATATATTCACTTTGTTTTGCATACATCTATTTATAGGATAAAGAAAAATCATCTCAGTTTTGATTAAACAATAAAAAAAGCCCTCGAAAGGGCTTTTAAAAATACAGTAAATTTCCAGCAATTATTTAAAATAAGCGCCTTCTGCTTGCGTATGATCGGTTTGATCCACTACACGCTGTAATTCAGGCACATGCTGTCTTAAAGTGGTTTCTACCCCTTGCTTCAAGGTAACATCAATCGCAGAACAACCTTGGCAACCACCACCGAATTTCAATACAGCAGTTAGACCATGTTCTGGATCATTATTTACTTCTACCAAACTACAATTACCGCCATGTCCTTCTAGACCTGGATTAATTTCAGATTGCAGTACATAGGTAATACGCTCTTCAATTGAAGCATCTGGGCCGACACGCGGTACTTTCGAGTTTGGTGCACGGAATGTTAATTGACCACCAAAACGATCTTTGTTGTAGTCAATTACGGCGTCAACCAAATACGGAATTGAAGGTGCATCAACATAAGCAGGAAAATTAGGATAATCCTGTTTATAGTCTGTCGGCACCACTTCTTCAGGTGCGCTATATGCCATACAACATTCAGCACGTGGAGTACCTGGATGCTCTACAAAAACACGAACGCCAATTCCTGGGGTATTTTGCTTTGCTAATAAATCACCTAAATACTCTTGTGCAGATGGAGTAATTAAAAGGTTTGGAATTTCTTCTGCGACAGCAGTGTTGGTGTTCTCAGTCGACATAACAATAATCCTCAAGCTGATGTCGTTATATTAACCGAAGATGGAGGGTAATAAAAAAAAATCAACCATTTTTGTAGGAATTCTATGCAAGAACATTGTTTATTAAGTTTTTAATGGCATTATTGCTTAGACACTGATCAATTTAAAACCTATATGTTACATCTACCCTTTGGTCACACTGTGACTCTCATCATTATTACTGTTGCAATCTCCTTATTGGCCTTCTCCAATCAGGCGGTGATGAACCGTTTGATCTTTTGGCCTCCCGCAATGCAACGTGGGCAATATGACCGTTTTATCACGCATGGTTTCATTCATGCTGATGGCACGCATCTATTGTTCAATATGATCACGCTGTTTTTCTTCGGCAATATTATCGAAAGCTTCTATCGTCAGTTTTTCTATGATATGGGCTTTGTCTTATTTTATCTAGGCGGATTGATTGTTGCCATTTTACCGAGCTATCTGAAACATCGTCATGATGCACGATGGGCGAGCCTAGGTGCTTCTGGTGCAGTTTCAGCGGTACTGTTTGCCTATATCCTGTTCCAGCCTTGGAACTTGATTTTTGTGTTCTTCATTCCAGTTCCTGCGATTATTTTTGCCATTTTATATGTGGCCTATAGCATCTGGTCAGGTAAACGCGGCAATAGCAATATCAACCACAGCGCCCATCTCTGGGGTGCTGCCTATGGCGTGGTGGTGACCATCATCTTGGAACCAAGGGTTGTTCCACATTTCTTGAATCAACTCACCAAAATCCCATTTTAAATCATCTTAGAAATAAGCCCCTATATTGGGGCTTTTCTTTTTTTAAGATTAATAATCAAATTTTAATTATTTTTATCATAAAAATCATCTCTCTAAACTCGCCCTAATTCTTCTATAAAATTAAGTCGATTCTAATGTCTCGTAATAGCCTTCTTAGCACACTTTCTATCGCATTATTTAGCCTTTCAATTTCAGCTTGCAGCAATAATGATTCTAATGACTCCAATACCGTGGTTGAAACCAAGAAACAGCCCAACATTTTATTCATCATGGCAGATGACTTAGGCTATTCCGACTTAGGTGCTTTTGGTGGGGAAATTCATACCCCGAATATCGATGAACTGACCCGAGCAGGTCGTATTTTAACGGATTACCATACCGCGCCGACCTGCTCTCCAACACGCTCACAATTGATTTCGGGGACTGATCACCATTTAGCAGGCATTGGTGCAATGGCTGAGCTCACACCTGAGCATCTAAAAGGTCAACCGGGTTATGAGGGTTATTTAAATGAACGCTCACTCTCGATTGCCGAAGTCCTGAAAGACAATGGCTACCGAACCTATATTAGTGGTAAATGGCACTTAGGCTTGACCGATGCAACCAACGCACATGCCAAAGGATTCGATCACTCATTTACGTTATTGCAAGGCTTAGATCTACATTTTAAACAAGCACCAAGTGCCTATAAGCGTAATGCCACTTATACCGAAGACGGCAAACAAGTTCCGATTTCATCCTTACCTGATGATTTCTTCTCTACCAACTACTTCACCGACAAACTGATCAGCTATCTAGAATCAGGTAAAAACTCAGGTAAACCGTTCTTTGCCTATGCTGCTTACACCGCACCACATTGGCCTTTACAAGCACCTGCTGAATATCGTGATCGTTATCGTGGTGTTTATGATGCTGGCTATGATGTGATTCGCGATGCACGCATAGCCCGTCAAAAACAACTCGGATTAATTCCAGCAAATTTTAAAGCAGCTGAACCAATCGCCACGCAAAATGCACCACAAAAATATGCTAAGTGGAATGAGCTTTCAACCGAGCAAAAGGCGCTTGAAGCACGCAGAATGGAAATCTACGCAGGTATGGTGGAAAATCTGGATGCCAATATTGGTCGAGTGATTCAGTATCTAAAACGTAATAACTTATATGACAACACTTTAATTTTCTTTGTTTCCGATAACGGCTCAGAAGGTTTTATTCGTGGCAATTATGGAGCCGAGTCAGGTTTTGATAACAGCGTTAATAATGTCGGGACTTCAAGCTCTTATCACTATGTTGGACCACGTTGGGCTGAAGTCAGTGCTGCGCCATTCCATCTCTGGAAAGATACTGCAGGTGAAGGTGCAACCACCGCACCTGCAATTGTAAAACTGCCATATCAAACCAAGGCTCAAGCCACGCATCATGGTTTTGCCTCAGTCTTGGATGTGTTCCCAACCGTGCTCGACTACGCAAATATTGCCGTCCCACAAGGTCAATACAAAGGTCGTCAAATCAATACACCAAGCGGCTATTCATGGAAACCCGTACTCGACAATAAAGCCCAAGCCATTCGCCCAGTCAACTTTAGTTTTGCCGATGAATTACATGGCAGTAAATATGCCCGTCAAGGCGACTGGAAAATTGCATTACAAGGTAAATCAGAACTCGGAACAGGTGCATGGGAATTGTATAACCTCAAAAATGATCGAGGTGAAACGCAAAACCTTGCTCAAGATAATCCTGCCAAGTTACAAGAGCTGGTAAATGTGTATAACCAATACACCCAGCAAAATGGTGTTAAGGAATACAACCTTAAATGAAGTGGGTATGCTTTTTAATTTCACTGAGCAGTCTGTCCCTCGTGACAGGCTGTAGCAAAGTTAAGCCTGCTGCCACTCATTCACATACACAAAACAGCACCGAGGCTCAACTAGGTTCATTACAGCAATGCCAACAGTATTCGGGCTTACCCGAAGCATGGCAAAACAGTAAAACCGCTGGGATGGTGTGGGTTCCTAAAGGTTCATTTCATCTGGGTTCAAACTTAGCCTACCCTGATGAGCTGAATTTTGGCCAAGCACAGCGGCAAGTGGCTGGCTTCTGGATTGATCAAACCGAAGTGACCGTTGCTCAATTCTCCAGTTTCATCAAAGCCACAGGCTATGTCACTGATGCGGAAAAACAGAAACAAGCTGCAGTATTTTCTCCTGATGTGAATAACCCAAATCAATGGTGGCAACTAAAAACAGATTACACATGGAAAACACCCAATGGTGCTCAAGGTCAGCCCCCATTGCCGTCTGAACCAGTTCGCTATGTCACTCAAAATGATGCTGAACACTATGCCGTTTGGTTGGGACGGGATTTACCTACAGAGCAAGAATGGGAATACGCAGCCAAGGCTGGTTCGAAAACCGATACCCCTTTACACCAAGCACCACAGGATGCCCATCAACATCCACAAGCCAATTATTGGCAAGGTGAATTTCCTTTCAATAATACAGTTGAAGATCATTTTCAAAGTGTCGCGCCCGTCGGCTGCTACCCTGCCAATGCCTTTAAGCTGTTCGATATGATTGGCAATGTCTGGGAGTGGACCTCATCTGTTTATCACGGCGCACATGATCAACACATGGGCAATTATGCAGAACTGCGTCAACAAAACAGCACCGCAACGCAATATGTACTTAAAGGCGGTTCTTTTCTATGTGCCTCCAACTTTTGCGCCCGTTATCGAAATAGCAGCCGCTATCCACAAGAATTTGACTTGGCGGCAACGCATGTCGGATTTAGAACGGTTTTACGTACAGCAGAATGATACAAATCTATGTTAAAAACCTGTATCCTTCTGCTAGCTGAAACCGACTGATCGATTTACAGTAGAAGGGAAAGCAATAACAATAGGATGCAAGGATGAAAATAATACTGCTCTGCTTCAGCACTTTACTTACATTCGGCTTATCGGCCTGTGCCGTACATACCCCACATGGCAGCGTAATTGTTGATCCAGACAACCATCATGATGGTCGTGGTGATTTCTGCCCTCCAGGACAAGCCAAAAAAGGACGCTGCTAAACCCCAATATGCCTAAACCTGCTAATGCGTTTAGGCATATTTCGTTCAAAACTGATTTAACTTTAAATACTCATTTCATCTGATAATTGCATAAGAAGTCACATTTTTTTAATTTAATAATTTCATTTAGTTAAAATCCATATAAACTATATGGAATATATTCTATTTTCGATGGGATTTTAGATGACTCTAAGCCAACACAGCCCAGTCGTGGACATCTTGAATAAAGTTCAACATGCTGATGATTGGATGATTTTCTTAGAGCAACTGAATCACTATTTTGATGTGCAAGCTTCGCAACTGTTGGCTGTTGACCTTGAAGTCCAAGCACTCTCCTTTAGCGTCCATCACGGTGTGAATTTTGACTCCAATCAACTTGAACAAGCCGCACTGACCCAAATCCGCTTGGCCATAGATGATGACCCACGTTTAAAGAAAATGCTTTTGGGACCGATGACGGGATGGATGCATTGTTTTCAACATTTTCAAGAGCATGAAATTATTCAAACCCAAGTATACCAACGTGTTTTACAACCCTTAGATCTACGTTTCTGTTCAGCCATCCAAATCATTTATGATCATAAAGTCTGTGTATTACTCGCTTTTCTCACCAGCCCTGAGCGTGGTGCATTAAGCTGTACTGAACTTCAGCCGATTTATGAAATTTTGCCGATCGTACAGCAGAAAATTCAACAATATCGCCATCATTTTGAATATTCCACCATGACCCTACTTGGGTCACAGTTAATTCAAAAAATGAACCAACCGATTGCGATTATTAATCTCAATGGAGATATCTTAGAAATTAATGCTGAAGCTGAGCAATTACTGAAAAATAATCCACATATCCACATCCAACAACGTCGCTTTATTTTCAGTGAGGACCGACAAATTCAGTTTGATCAAAACCTGATTGAGCTCGAACGCCATTATAAAAACAATCCAGAACAGACACATCATGAACGGTCTAAAATCATGTTGCTAGATCAACATTTATTCTTAACGCTGGATTTGCTTAGTCCTGATAAAACTCATAAGATTTTTGGCCTTCGTCCAGTCTTACTTGCCACCTTCTCTGGATTAAAACAGAAGCCAAAATATCAAAAAGACATTTGTACCCAGCTGTTTATGTTTACGCCTGTTGAACATAAAATATGTGAGCAACTTCTAGAAGGTAAAACCACCAAAGAAATTGCCCTTTCACATGAAATTCAAGCCGATACAGTGAAGAAGCATCTGCAATCAATTTTTAAAAAAACCCGAACCCATCGCCAAAGTGAGTTGATGCAGCTATTAATGCAACTTCTATAAGGATTGAAAATAAAAGTCCTAGGCAATCTCAGCAGGAAATGCAATCACTTGGTCAATTTTGACTTGATTCATGGCAACCATGAGTAAGCGGTCGATACCCAAAGCAATACCAGAACATTCAGGCATATGGGGTAAAGCTGCCAATAAATGCTGATCCGTTGGAATCACCACCAAACCCTGCTTTGCACGCTCTGCATTATCTGCCTCAAAACGAGATGCTAGAACCTCAGCATCTAATAACTCATCGTAGGCATTGGCCAGCTCTAAACCTTCAATATACACCTCAAAACGTGCGGCAACGGATTCACCATCCTCATCCTGTTTTACTTTTGCCAGTGATGCCATTTCAGGTGGAAAATCAGTCAAAAATACAGGTGCATCGAAGCCTAGACTAGGTTCGACAAAGTGCGAGAATAACAGGTCCATATAAGCTAGACGATCATCACCCAAATCAAGATTAAGCCCAACACGATTGGCTGTATCTTTGAGTTGTTTCAAGCTCGCTTGCAAAGGATTAATATCCAAACGATCCTGAAAAGCATGCTTATAACTGAGAACAACTGGACGAATATCGCCAAAACGATGTGCCAAACAGGTTTCTAACAGATCCGCAGTTTCATGCATCAAGCCCTTTAAGTCTAATCCCGGTCGATACCATTCCAACATGGTAAATTCACTGTTGTGCTTACGCCCATGTTCATCATCACGAAATACTTTGCAAATTTGATAGATTGCCCCACTGCCACTGGCCAATAAACGTTTCATTGGAAATTCAGGCGAGGTCTGTAAATACTGGGTATTTAATTTACCGTGAATATGACGCTGTACTTGAACAGAAGCCAAATGGACATCCGTCACACCTGCCTGCGACAGAACTGGTGTTTCCACTTCCAGCACTTGCCGATGCGCAAAGAATTGACGAATCTTGCTGTACATCTCAGCACGCGCTTTTAAGGCCTCAAGTGAACAGGTCGGTTG
Organism: Acinetobacter sp. UBA991; assembly: GCF_002292065.1. NCBI lineage: Bacteria > Pseudomonadati > Pseudomonadota > Gammaproteobacteria > Moraxellales > Moraxellaceae > Acinetobacter > Acinetobacter sp. UBA991. The sequence continues at coordinate 132,699 of NZ_DBBF01000002.1, forward strand.
GTAGCTTTTCATATCTTGACTCATGCTTTTGGCCCACCATGTGCAGCCCATTCACGGCGCAAAGGATAATTTTTTCGAAGTAAATCAAATGCGGTTTGCTCAACCTTGCCACCCTGAACACAAGCACGAAGTTGCTGATCATCAGCAGCAATATCATAAATCTGAGTCAGATGTTGTTTAAGCACAACTTTTAAATCCTGCTGCCCGAAATATTGTTCCACCTGAGGCAATTGACTCTCAAAACGCTTTGAGGCTTGATAAGAAAACTTATCGCAAAACGCTTGATAGATCATCTGTGTGCCTCTGGCCTTCCCTTCCAGACTATAACCCGCAATATGTGGCGTTGCTAATGCCAATAAATCCAACAGTTGCTCAGAAATTTCTGGTTCAAACTCAAATACATCGAGAACGACTTGACGCTGCGTGGTGATAATATCAGCCATTAATGCAGCCTGTTCAATCACAGGACCACGCGCACTATTGATTAAAATAGCAGAGGGTTTCATTGCAGCCAAAGCAGCCGCATCAAATAAATGCTGCGTCGGGAAATCACCCGATAAGGTCAAAGGCACATGAATTGAAATTGCATCGGCACGTTTTAACAGCTCAGTAAAAGAAACATTTTCAATACTGCCTAATTGCACATAAGGATCATAGCCAATTACATTCCAACCAAGCAGTTGTGCCATCACGGCAAGTCGACTACCGACATTCCCTAAACCAACAATGGCTAAAGTGAAGGCTTTATTTTTTTCCAAAAGATTGATATCTAAGTGTAGTAACGCAGTAATCACATATTCTGCAACAGCTTGTGCATTACAACCTGCGGCATTACTCCACGCAATATGTTTTTGCTCTAAGGCTTGAATATCAAGGTGGTCAGTTCCAATAGTGGCACTGCCTACAAACTTAATTTTACTCTGATCAATTAAGGCATGGTTTACTTTGGTCACTGAGCGAACTAAAAGTGCATCGGCATCCTGTACATCCGCATGGGTCAGAGTACGTCCTGCTCGGTGCTGTATTTCTGCAAATTCCGCAAAGAAATAATCGGTAAATGCCAAATTTTCATCTGCGATAATTTTCATGCAGCGCTTTCCTTCAATAATTCTGTGCTTATTATCCTTAGCACAGCACAAATTGACAATTTATAAATGCAAGCTTCGTAGAGATTAATGGCAGAAAGATGTGGCTTATGCTACACGCATGCGACATATTGCCAATTTACTGCAACATCTTTGCTTTTATACTAGAGCTTTCTAACATTCCTAAATCGTAATGACGCAATATTCTCCCTATAAAGGCAAAAATGGTATTAAACGGATTCTCAATGCCACAGGCTATTCTGTTGCGGGGTTTAAAGCAGCTTTCCGTTATGAAGCCGCCTTCCGACAAGTTCTATTGCTGAATATTATTCTGATTCCACTAAGTTTTTTTGTACATGTCTCTGCTGTTGAGCAAGCCCTGATGGTTGCTGTCTGTTTATTGGCGATCATTGTGGAACTGTTTAATTCAGCCATTGAAGCGGTGGTTGATCGTGTTTCTTTAGAAAAAAATCCACTATCTAAGAATGCCAAAGATATGGGCAGTGCTGCGCAATTTGTTTCTTTGGCTATTATCTTTTTTACTTGGATGATTATTTTATTCCGTTAAAAAAGATTGCCTTCAGGCTAAAAAGACAATCTAAAAGGCCAAGACCTGTGTGAAGAACATCTAGGACGAATGCTAGCCAATTGATATCCGTCCCAGATTTTCTTCATTATTCTTATTATTTTACTCTCGATTATTTATTACTTACCTCCAAATAAGTAAGCAACTCCGACTCGTCCACCAAATTCACTTCCACCTGCGAAACCTAAAGCACCACTTGCTGAAACACGGTCCGTGAAAGATGTAACAACACCAATTGATCCAGCTGTTTCACCTTCATAATGACCTACGCCACCAAACACAGCCACTTGACCTGCTTGAATATTCGGGACAGCTTGCTGAGCCGCCAATGCTATAGCAATTCCGCGATAAGCTGTTTTTTGCACATCATCAACACGGCGATTCAATTGATCTGCGCGACTATCCAGACGATTAATTTCACCTTGTACATCTTTACCCTGTAAAGTAATACGATCAGCAACAAGGTGATTGGTTGTCACATGACCAGCACCAACTGTAGTTTTCTGCTCAGTCGTTGTTGATTGCCCTGATGTATCGGTATTGGTTTGAGTTGCAGCTAAAACTACACCATTTACTGCATCTATACGTGTTTCCGTTGTACTTGTCGTAGCTTGATCTGCTGCAACTTTTGTTTCTGTACGACTCAATGTAGACGAATCAAAGGTACCGAACTTATCAAGTTCATTCGTTTCCTTTTTTGCAATTGTAGTTTTTGTTCCATCACCAGTAGTTATCGTTTCAGAGCCATAAACAGTACCCTTAACACTATAGTCGGTTCGATTTACTGTTTCAGTACCACGCGTAATACTGACTGTATCTTTTCCAGCTGCAGAAAGTGATTCAGTATATTCAGATTTAGATGCTTGTTTTACATCATTCGCTGCAATCAGCCCCATTTCTGTTTTATTTGTAACAGTATTGGCTTGGTTGTTCTCTGTGTATTTAAATCCTGTCTGATCTGCATGAATAACATTTAGCTCACGTGATGCAGTAAAGTTTTCTTCGGAGGCTTACCTGTTTTAAAAGTAACTTGACTGCGAATGTCATGACCATCTGCATCTTGTCCAATCACAACATAATAATGATCTTTACCGTCTGCATCTTTCCAGCTATGAACATCTTCTGCAGTAAATTTATTACCACTAACATCTACTGCAACAGTGCCGATTTTAAAGTCTTCTTCTTCTGCTGCTTTAACAACAGAGACACCTGTAATTTTGCTTATGAATTTATTATCAATTGCAGCGGCAGCAGTAAGATCACGATCTACTTCAATATTTTCTTGATGATTACGCGCATATTTCGCTGAATCTTCCCATGTTGTATTCCAGTGCTCTTGAAAATCATTATCTTGTTTGTGCGTAACAACTTTGGTTGTCGTACCTTTAACAACAGACTCAGCAATGTTAGTACTTCTAGCGGGATCTCTGCCTGTCTGAATTTCAACTGGCTGCCCTTTCTTATCTCCAGATACATAACGCGTTGGCTGATAAACAGATTCATAAGATTCACCTGTCATTTTTTCGACAGTTTCCGTATTTATTATTGGCTTGTTATCAGCCAATACAATCTCATTATTTTTATTTACCAAGAAATCACGAGTTTTACTTTCCGTAGAAAGTTTATTACTAACTATATAATCTAATGCATTACTTGTTCCTAAAGCGGCCTGATTAAATTGTGTTTCACTCCATTCAGATGAACTTTTATCAAGCCCAATAAAACCATCCAATACACTTTCTTTTGAATTATCAACTGATACCTTAAATTCATTGGTATAATCAAGACCAACTACATTTACATCATCATAATCAATGGTTTTAGAATTGAAAGTTGATTTATTGGTATCAACTGTAGACTCTATAACTGACTTTTTATCCGCACTTAGATTAAAAGCAACAACATCTTTTGTTGGATCATTATTTTGATGCTGATAATCAGTAGAAACCGTATGATCTGACCAACTTTGCTCACCACTAGACAACATGCCATCTGTATTTTTACTAGTGACCACACCTGTTGCTGAATCTGATGTAGATTGATAATCGACATTATTTTGACTGAATTGAGATTCGACTGTACCAACACGAATCGTTTGCCCAGAAATAGGCTTCCCATCCGCTCCTAGTTTTGCTTCTGTTGTTAAATTAGAGCTTGTAGTTGAATACTTATTAGAACTTATACGTTCATCTGTTGCTGCGTATGTTACATCTTCAAGTACGCCTGCATTACTTTCCGTATGTGCCCCGATCACGCTGTTCACATCATCTGCAGCAAATGTAAATCCCGTATCATCTAAACGTTCAGAAGTTACCTCAATTTCAGTAGCAGGATTAACTGTTTTATCAAGTTGAACTCTCGTATTCGCGGTTCGAGTGATATTTCCTGTTGCCAATGTATTATTCCAACTCGTTAAGTTGGTTGTTGTTCCATCCACGGTTAACGTTGTATTTTTATTATCACGAGATTCTAAAAGCCCCTTACGGATTTCCTGATAGGTGTAATTACGATAATTAATACCACCAACCTGTGTTTCTGGGCCATTTACAACAGGTGAAGTTTGGCTAACAAGCGCTCCAACCTGTTTCGTTCCTTCCATAATAATATCTTTTTCAGAAGTATAACGTCCTGTTTGGGGATTGGAGTCCTCTATACCTACAGTTTGTTGATAATCATTATTTAATACCGTATCTGTTTTTGTCTCAGTTAATTGCACTGGTGCAGCTAATGTCATTCCAGATACAGCGGCGACAGCCAATGCAATTGACGTTTTTTTTAAGTGTGAACTCATTTTCATCTCTCCATTTTAATTTTTTGAGATTTCCTATTTAAAAACAACTTCTTATAATATTTTTGAAATAATTTATTAATTAGGATTCCCTCAATGAAGAATTCCAGTTTTACTTTATAATTTTATCAATCAAAATTTGATATAATATTTTTTTCTTCCTTTCTCTTTTTTTACATACTACAAAAAGCCCAATAAAATCGATCTGGTTATTAAGCATAGAAACAAAATAAGGTTTATAATTTTTTGGTTCTAAATGATATTTTTTGGATCAGTGACAAGGCTTATAAATTTTTATGCAAGAAATAAATGAAAAATCGGCTTTTACTCAGCGACTAAAAGAAGCTCTCCTAAAACACTCATGGGCTAAAACGAGTCCCACTTGGCTAGCTCGAGAATTTAATCTACGGTATAGTGGCAAATCTATTAGTGTTCAGACTGCAAATAATTGGTTATTAGGTCTTGCCATTCCTAGCCAAGATAAACTCCAGCTTCTAGCAGCGTGGTTAGAAGTATCCAGTCAATGGCTGCGTTTTGGTAATGCAACACAAGAAATTCAGCATCCAGAAATGGTTCATTCTGGTATACAACTTGTACAACAAGACTTACCTGAGAAATTTGCACAACTCTCGCCAAAGCAAAAACAATTGGTCTATGATTTAATTAATGCATTAATTGATACTAATCAGCAATAAAATCTTGATTAACGATTTTTACAATATAGAGCTTAAGTGCTTCATTTTCTTTCTTTAATAAATTCAATTCTTCTACTAACTTAAAATAATTCATTTTATATTTATATAAATCTTTGACTTCAATGACTGGATATAACTCAAAATCTCCTACTTTATTAAAATTAATCATGAAATTTCCTACCTAAAAAGTCATTTTCGAAAACACAGTTTTTAATCAACTATAAATCTATTTAAAAGATCAAAAAATATTATAGTTATTATGCATATACTTACTTTAATTTAGCTCTTATTATAATATATTAAATTAATCTTAAATCCATACACCAAATGAAGAATGTCACAAACTATCAACTATTATAATTTTTAATGTTTAAATAAAAAAATCCCTGCATATGCAGGGATTTTTTTGATCTAGACGTAGATGAATTACATCATGCCGCCCATACCACCCATACCGCCCATATCTGGACCAGCTGGTTTATCTTCTGGGATATCAGTAATCATACATTCAGTTGTCAACATCAAACCAGCAACAGAAGCTGCATGTTCAAGTGCTGAACGCGTTACTTTAGCAGGGTCAAGAATACCCATCTCTAACATATCGCCATATTCACCAGTTGCAGCGTTATAACCAAAGTTACCTTCACCCGCTTTAACTGCATTGATCACAACTGAAGGCTCATCACCTGCGTTTGAAACGATTTGACGAAGTGGCGCTTCAATCGCACGACGTAAAATGTTGATACCTGCAGTTTGATCTTCGTTCGCGCCTTTTAAGCCATCTAATACGTTTACAGCACGTACCAGTGCAACACCACCACCTGCAACAACACCTTCTTCTACTGCTGCACGAGTTGCGTGAAGTGCATCGTCAACACGATCTTTTTTCTCTTTCATTTCAACTTCAGTTGCCGCACCAATTTTGATGACTGCAACACCGCCAGCTAATTTAGCAACGCGTTCTTGAAGTTTTTCTTTGTCGTATTCAGAAGTAGATTCTTCGATTTGCGCACGGATCTGTTGAACACGTTCAGCGATTTGTGCAGCATTACCAGCACCATCAACAATCACAGTGTTTTCTTTAGAAACAGTGATTTTGTGTGCAGTACCTAAATCTTGAAGAGAAGCTTGCTCTAAAGACATGCCTACTTCTTCAGAAATGACAGTTGCGCCAGTCAAGATCGCGATGTCTTGAAGCATTGCTTTACGACGGTCACCAAAACCAGGGGCTTTAACCGCACATACTTTGATAATACCGCGCATGTTGTTTACAACAAGTGTTGCAAGTGCTTCGCCTTCAACATCTTCAGCGATGATAAGAAGTGGTTTACCCGTTTTAGCAACAGCTTCTAATACAGCGATCAATTCACGGATATTGCCGATTTTTTTATCAACAAGAAGGATGAACGGATTTTCAAGTTCAGCAGTTAAGGTATCTTGCTTGTTCGCGAAGTATGGAGAGATATAACCACGGTCAAACTGCATACCTTCTACAACGTCTAATGCGTCTTCAAAGCCAGAACCTTCTTCTACAGTGATAACACCTTCTTTACCTACTTTTTCCATCGCTTGAGCGATAAGTTTACCTACAGTGGTATCAGAGTTCGCAGAGATTGAACCTACTTGTTCAATTGCTTTGAAATCATCTGCAGGTTTTGCATTGGTACGGATATTTTCAACGACAGTTTTCACTGCGATGTCGATACCACGTTTTAAATCCATTGGGTTCATACCTGCAGTTACAGATTTGATCCCTTCATTTAAGATTGCTTGAGCAAGTACAGTTGCCGTTGTCGTACCGTCACCCGCGATGTCATTTGTTTTAGAAGAAACTTCGCGAACAAGTTGAGCACCCATGTTTTCAAACTTGTCTTTTAATGAAATTTCTTTCGCAACTGTTACACCATCTTTAGTGATGTGCGGTGCACCGAAAGAACGGTCAATCACAACGTTACGGCCTTTAGGACCTAAAGTTACTTTTACTGCATCTGCAAGTACGTTTACGCCTGCAATCATTTTTGAGCGAGCTGAATCACCAAATTTTACGTCTTTAGCTGACATGTGAAACTCCGAATCTTTTTAAATTACTGTATCTGATTAATTTGTGAGTTATGTATCGATTAGCCTTCAAGTACAGCTAAGATATCTGACTCTTTCATGATCAAGAGCTCTTCACCGCTTACTTTTACTGTTGTACCTGCATAAGTACCGAACAATACTTTATCGCCAACTTTAACGTCTAAAGCACGAACGCCATTGTCAGTGATTTGACCATTACCTACTGCAATTACTTCACCTTGAGATGGTTTTTCAGCAGCAGAGCCTGGAAGTAAAATACCACCAGCCGTTTTAGTTTCTTCTTCTACGCGACGAATCACAACACGATCATGTAATGGACGAATGTTGCTCATAGTTAACTCCATCAGACTTAGTCTTTTTGATTAATTCGTATCGCCAATTCATGGCAATACATAAAATTTTGATATGCCACTTTTGTGGGGTTAAAAAAAATAGCTTCAAGGGGCGAATTAAAAAAAACTCGACTTTTTTAGTATTTTTTCTTCAAACTGATTTTGATTGAACAAATTGTCTACAGCCAAGAAAAAGAGCTGTCATTGACAGCTCTTAGATTTTCATAAAAAGATGTTTAAATAATAATTTGGTGGTTACCCAATAATTCACTCAATGTTGTGTTGACATTGTTGAGTAGCACTAACTGAACACCGCTCTCAACAGAGGCTTCACCATCTCGATCTATACTCACGATGGTATTCTCACCCTCTTGCTTGACATGAATGAATTTTTCCAGAGATGCAGTCGAACCATCCCCAGTGTAATCCATCAATAATTGACTGATATCGATCTTATCTGCTTGTAAATCTGCCCAAACGTTACCAACATGAAAATCTTGCCAGCGATCAACAAGTTCATCACTATAGTTCAATATGTTATAAATCACAGTATCCGAACCAGCACCTCCAATATAGGTATCGTGACCACCACGACCATCCAAAATATTGTTCCCAGCGTTCCCTGTAATCACATTATCCAATCCATTACCTGTGGCATTGATATTTGCACTACCAACCAACTCAAGATCTTCAATATAACGCCCACTTTCTAAATGTCTTTCTATACTTTCTGGATCATTTATCCAGTCATAATTCCCCATCAGACTATAACTTACAGAACTCAAAACTTTATCATGCCCACCAAAGTCTACATCTCGGTAACCAGATTCGATTAGTTGATTTTCCCAATAACCACTTTCAACCCACGAATACTCCTCATGCCTTTCAATCCAAACATTTTCATAATGACCTTCAACCCACTGATCTTTGTAAGAATCACCAAACCAAATCTGCTCAGAATACAGATTACTGACCCACTCTTGCTCAATCTCAGGTCCATTAAGGGCATAACCGTCCTGCCATAATCCTAATTCGGAGTCAAAATACTGATTTACATAAGCATCATATGAACCATCATCAGTATAGTAACGCTTACCGTCCTGATCACTATAGTAATCACGGTAGCGCCATTCCCCATTGTCAAACCAAATTTCCTCATAATGGCCTTCTATTAAAACTGGTTCATAATGGCCTTCTATCCATTGCTTTTCATAATATCCATCAAACCACTGAGATACATAATGGCTATCATCTACCCACACTTCTTTATAATTTTCATAATGCTCAATACGATATTCTTGGATAAAATCAGAACCATGATCTACTTGATAAATATTATCGGTCTGATCTCCTCTAAATTGATCTACCTTAATCTGGGGAATCTCTGTTGGTTTAATTATTACCGTAGCACTTTGGTTTCCCGCACTATCAATTACAGTCACAGCCAATGAGGTTGCTTTATTATTCATATAGACTTCAAATATTCCCTCCTTTTTCACAATAACTGTATTGGTATAAGACGGCTGACCATCAAAATTATAAGTTATTTCAACTAAGGTCTTAGGTTCTGCATGACCGATGAGATAACCAGATTGATTGACTGCAAATTGCGTTGCCGCAGCTGGTGCGACAATATCGACTGGCGTAATAACTTCGGTATAGTTACTTTGATAGCCATTTTGTTCTACAACAACCCGTAGTACCTCACCCGTCGCTTGAGAACGATTTAATTCAATATTAAAATGTCCCCATTTATCGACAACGATATCACCAACAAGAAAACCTTGAGCATTTACAACTTTTAAGTAGCTATCGGGTACAGCATCTCCTGATATAAAGAAACCATTGTCAGACATAACGATATTTTCAGCTGGGCTGGGCGCATTACTATCGGCATTAAAAATAATGTGAACTGGCGTGCTGACATTTTTTGCTAAATCCGTTGCAGTAATAAATAACTGCTCACCGCGTAAAACTGGTGGATAAATACTTAAATTGAAATGCCCCGTTTCATCTGTGTTGAACTCTGCACGGACATCACCATCAGCATCAATGACTTTGATTGTAGCTTTTGGTTCAGATTGTCCACTAATTCCATCCCCATTTTCAGTAATAACCACCTCACTGAGCAGTGGCGCAATATTATCCAAAGGTGCAATAACTTCAGTGATTGGACCATATAGATTGTTCGTTGGATCTAAGGCGCGGACATACAATGTCTGTCCTTGTAAATAGTAGCTATTAAGCTGCACATTAAATGTACCATCTTCATTAACAACAAAATTCCACCAATTACTACCCACACGCTCGCCAACTGCATTACTCACAATAATTTGCTGGCCAGCAACTGCCTGACCAGATAAATTATGTCCTTCCGCATCAAGCAATAAATCTGTCACGGCTTGCGGGGTATTGAGTAATACAGGCAAAACTTTTTGTACAACATCACTGCGATTCCCTGCAGAATCTCTCACCACAAAACTTAAGGTTTGTGTTTGATATTGACTATAGTTGATCCAGTGAGAAAAAGAGCCATTGTAGGCCACAGTCGTTGTGATCAAATTTCCATATTGATCAATAATATCAACTCTTGCATTTGGTTCAGCCAGACCAGAAATCCATCCTGCTTCATTTATGGTGATATTTTCAGCAGCGAGAGGTGCCACTTCATCCAATGGTGCAACAATCGTTACTGTTTCACTCACATTGCCTGCACGATCAGTGACTGTAACCGTTAACGTCTGCGCGTTTAAATAAAATTGATTCAAATAAACAGTAAATGTGCCATCACTATATGCCGTACTGCTCCATCTACTGACTAAATTATTATTCTGATCATAAACTTGAATGATGCTATTAGGTTCAGCGATACCAGTTAAAATCGAGCTATCGCTGCCCTCCGTTAATTTAAGACTCTTAGCCGCATCTGGTGGAGTTGAGTCGTTTATGGCTTCAAGTGAAAGAGTTTCACTTTGATTTCCAGCTCGATCAAAAACAATAAAACTTAATTGTTGTCCTTTTAAATAGACATTATCAAACCAACCTGAAACTTTACCATCACTCCCCGCAGAACCACCTCCAACTTCATTGTGATTTGCATCATAAATTTTAATTGTACTATTGGCTTCTGCTATTGCCGTAAAACGACGTCCATCCTGATCAAACTCAACGGATTGAATGGGACTAGGATTAGTATTATCTAAAGGTGCAACGATGCTGGTTTTTTCACTGACATTTCCTGCACGGTCAATCACAGTTACAGTTAATATTTGGCCTTTTAAATAATATTGACTAAAACCAACAGCAAATGTTCCATCCGCATTAACCGTATTATTCCATGAATAAACTAACTGACTATTTTCATCATAGATCAAGATCGTGGCATTTGCTTCTGCCATACCCGTTAGAATCGATCCATTATGACTTTCAGCCAGAAGAAGATTTGTCGCTGCCTCTGGTGGTGTATTATCATTTAGTGCATAAGCAGTAACGGCTTCACTCTGGTTGTCTGCCCGATCAAAAACAATAAAACTTAATTGTTGCCCCTTTAAATAAACATAATTTAATTGACCTGAAACTTTACCTTCACTATCGGCATAACCACGCCCAATTTCGTTATGATTTACATCATAGATTCTAACTATGCTATTGGCTTCTGCTATTGCAGTAAAACGACGCCCATCCTCATTAAACTCAATCGATTGAATGGGGTCAGGCTTAATATTATCTAAAGGTGCAACAATGGTTACCTTTTCGCTGACATTCCCCGCGCGGTCAGTCACTGTTACCGTTAAAGTCTGCTCTTTTAAATAATATTGACTAAAATCTACAGCAAATGTGCCATCAGAATTAACTGTCGTGTTCCATGGATAAACCAAACTATTATTTTGATCATACACTTGGATTGTGGCATCAGGTTCTGCGGTGCCTGTTAAGATTGAACCCGATCCTCCCTCTACAAGCTTAAGCTTGGTCGCAACTTCTGGAGCTACTGTATCCACGACAACTTTTTCAATTGCAGTTTCTACAATATTCCCCGCAATGTCTGTTCCAACAACCTTAAATAAATAAGTACCATCAGCTAAATTAACTTGTTTAACAGTCGTTTCTGCCCAGGTTTTCCCACCATCTTTAGAAACTTCATAGCGATTATTAAGCGTGGCTTCTTTATTAATTACAATTGGATTTAATGCCTGTAAATCAAAGCTATTATCTTGTGTAATTCGATCAAAAGGTGAACTCCCAGTGTCATTTAAATTAACTATTTTTAAAGTACCTGCAGCTGGTGCGATCGTATCTATCGTCACGATAGGAGACAATACTTCACTGCTATTCCCCGCTTGATCCGTCACAATAGCTTTAAATTGATAGACTCCATCTGACAAATCTTTTTGTGCGACAACGGCCTCAGTCCACTCACCGCCATTTTTAGACACGTGGTAGGTAACTACTGTTCCTTGCTCTTGTCCTTCAAGGCTCAAATTAAAGGCCTGATCGTTGGTAATGTAATCTGTTGCTGAAACACCTGTATCGGTAAAATCAGTAAAGGATAAAATACCTGTCTGCGGTGGAGTTTTATCAACAGTCACACGCTGAGACAACACTTCACTGCTATTCCCCGCCTGATCCTTCACAATGGCTTTAAATTGATAAACCCCATCTGACAAATCTTTTTGTGTGACAACGGTCTCAGTCCACTCACTACCATTTTTAGACACTTGGTAGTTAACTACTGTTCCTTGCTCTTGTCCTATTAAGCGCAGATCAAACGTATTATTTTGCGTAATATAGTCCGTATCCGAATAACCACTATCAACAAAATGAGTAAAAGCCAGATGCCCTGCAACAGGTGCGGTTGTATCAGGTGCTGTGATCAGAGTAGCTATACTTTCATTGCCAACTTGATCTTTAGCAGTCACATAAAGCTGTTCACCATTGGTCAAAGCATGAGCTAAAGTCAGACTAAATTTACCATCAGCTCCCACTATCGTTTCCGCCAACGCTTTACCAGTCACATCTTTCACAATAACCGCACTGCCAATTTCAGCTTGACCAGTTATGTTTTTTCCATCCTGTTGTACAGTAAAACTGCCCTGAGGTGAAACAGGTGCGGTTGTATCAGGTGCTGTGATCCGAGTAGCCGTACTTTCATTGCCAGCTTGATCTTTAGCAGTCACATAAAGCTGTTCACCATTGGTCAAAGCATGAACCAAAGTCAGACTAAATTTACCATCAGCTCCCACTATCGTTTCCGCCAACGCTTTACCAGTTACATCTTTCACAATAACCGTACTGCCAATTTCAGCTTGTCCAGTTATGGTTTTTCCATCCTGTTGCTCAGTGAAGTTACCTTGAGGTGAAACAGGTGCTGTGGTATCAGGGGCTGGATCATTTTTTTTACTGCCATTACCGTCACCACTCGCAGCAGCGATTGCACCGACACCTGCCACACTTCCAGTAATCCATGCCCAAGTCGGGATGCTCCCTACTGTGCTAGAAGCTGTCGTTGCAATTGCATGGCTAGTCTCAACTGAACGATCTGTTGCAATCGCATTCGGGATCTCAGATATGGGACGAACAACTGAGCTGTCTGAAGCCAAAACATCGGGTGGAACACCATCTAAGACTAAATAATCGGAAATCGGTTGCTCTTCAACTTTAGTGTCGACAATTGCAGCCCATAAACTTTCTCCATCCTGTAACGGAAGCTGCAAAGTATCCTGTACAAAGAATCCTTCTAGAATAACTTTTGTACCATCAACTAGATGCACAATTGCATCATTACCAATACGTGTAATTGAAGCGATTTGATCAACGTTAACCCCAGATTTTGCAAGCAAAGCTTGATTTAAAGGGATTGGTTTTGTTTGTCCTGCTATTCCGATCTCAGATGTGGCAGCTGCTTTATGATTATTTTTATCTAGTAAAAATACACGTTTCATTTTGATCCCTAACTGCCTACTGAAATCGCAAAAATGTTCAATATTTTATTTGCGATTTGCATATATTATTAAAAAGCAAATCTTAGCAAAACTTAGGCAGTTACAACATATTACAAACTAAAATTTAGAAAGAAAAACTCAGCAGTTTTCAAAGGAATTTATATTTTTTAAGAAAGAATAAGCTCAATTATAAATTGTGTTTTTTATTTTAAAATACAAACCAACCCATTGATTAATAAAATATTAATAAAAGTTTCAGCCATTAAGCACATTTCAATTATCGCCGAACAAAACAAGTAAAGCTAAATTTATATAACCTATAACCATCATCTACTTAAGCACACAAGAATCTTTATAACTGGTTTATTTCAATGTGTGAAAGTTACCCAAGCTCTCATCAAACCAATAATGTTCAATCTTGCCATCATCCGAAATTACATTAAAACTATTGGTTAATCCAAAGCGTAATCGATTTGAAGTCGCTGTTCCGGCATGAATATCAAAGATTGGATGATCAAATCCCAATTGAAATATTTGATTTAAATCATGTACAGCTACTTTATGTAAATGTCCGTGCAATAAACCAAACAACCCAGTTTCTCCCCAGCGCTCTAAAGCAATTTTCCCTAGCACAGGACAATCTTTATCACCATGCTCATTCGGAAAGGTATAAAAGGGTTGATGAAAAACCACCAGTTTGATTTTATTAGATGGCGCTTTTTTTAATTGCTCATAAGCCTCATGAATTTGCTCAAGAGAAATATGCCCTCTTGTATGATATCGCCGACGAATACTGTTCATCCCAACAATATAAAAATGCTCCGTTTCCAGTGTTGTTTCCAAACGACCAAAGAATGCTTGATAACGAACAAAAGGAGAAAAGAAACGGTTCCATACATGATAAAGCGGAATATCGTGATTGCCTGGTACCACCAGATAAGGAAGATCGAGCGCATCTAGAAATTGTCGACATGCATAAAACTGCTTAAAGCGCGCGCGTTGTGTCAGATCACCACTCACGATCACAGCTTCAGGACGATGTTGTTGGCAAAATTGCTTGATTGCTTGAATGCAACCTTCACGTTCCGTTCCAAAATGTAGATCAGACAGGTGTAATAACATTCGGAACCATCACTTTTAACGCAGATTTTTTCACTGAAAATTTTAATGGGGTGTCCATCACCATAAGCTCTCCATCTATTGCCACCGTTAATTTTGGCTTTTTACAATTGACCAGTATATGTTCGGCACAAAATGAATACACATCAGAAGCTTGATCAATTTTACCCTGAACCAATTTCCATAACATTTTCATTAAGCTGAAACGATCACTTTTGGCAACAACAACCCCTGCTAACTTTCCATTAGCAGCACATTCTGCAATTCTTAATTTCATATCACTCAGTTGCAGTTGATTATTACCCAAAAAAACTAAAGGGGTTGCAACAGGATAGCGCTGTTCATCAATGGTCACCGCAAGTTTTAAGGATTTATGTTCACGCAGTAATACATCCAAACCCGATGTATAGGCATTTAGCGGAAAACGTCCAAGTCGCTGATTGTATAGTTCACGCTTTTTTATAAATAAAGGATACAACCCTAAACTCGCATTATTGAGATAAATTTGATCATTGATTGAAGCAACGTGCACTGCTTGTATCCTACCCGTTGCAATCACTTCTGCCGCTTGCGCAACATCAATCGGGATATTCAACGCCCGTGCAACATAATTAAACGTACCCAGCGGTATGATCCCCATCGGAATATCCGTATGGATTAACTGTTTTGCAACCGCATTTAAAGTTCCATCTCCCCCAGCCGCAACCACAACGCCACGTAATTCAGTCTGTTGATGCCTAGCCAAAACAGTTCTCATCATGTCATCAAAATTAACCTGCTGATTTAATTCAAAAACCTGAATTTCAAACCCATATTGTGTCCAATATGTCATAAGGCGCTCATATTCATCATCTTGCTGCGCAGCATGGAAACCTGATTTTTGATTATAAATAATAGATAAAGGCTGTAAATTTCGACTCATTCGCATCAACCTTAGGGCTTTTGATAAGCCTATTTTTGTTTACAAAATCAACAAATAAAAGCAAGTTTATGTAAATTTTGAATGAACATTATTCATATAATCAATAACAATTCTCAAAAAATTAAAAATAAATTAAAATATTGATTAACAAAGAAATTTATAAAAAAAATATTACATATAAAAAAACAAAATAATAAAACATAGAATAATAAAATTATTAAAAAACAATATTATAATAATAAACCAACATTTCTCACCTTACACACCTACCTATTCTTTAGTCTTATATTTTTTATGATTTTATGCTTTAATACAGCCACTTTTTTTACTTCATCTGTCTCACTGCCATCCAGTGGATAGAATTTGTACGTCGTACACACTTTAAAAAGGCATCACCATGACCCAAGTGAACGCACCAGAATTCGTTCGTCACCCTAAGCTGATTGCATGGGTGGAAGAAATTGCAAAATTGACCAAACCAGCAAAAATCGAATGGTGTGACGGTAGCGAAGAAGAATATCAACGTCTCATGGACTTGATGATCGCTAACGGCACCATGCAAAAACTTAACCAAGAAAAACATCCTGGTTCTTATCTTGCAAATTCTGATCCTTCTGACGTTGCTCGTGTTGAAGACCGTACTTATATCTGCTCGCAAAATGAAGAAGATGCTGGCGCAACAAACAACTGGGTTGCTCCTGCAAAAATGCGCGAAAAATTAAATGGATTATTTGACGGTGCAATGGAAGGCCGTACCATGTATGTGGTTCCCTTCTCGATGGGTCCTTTAGGAAGCCACATTGCTCACATCGGTATCGAGTTAACAGATTCACCTTACGTTGCAGTCAGCATGACTAAAATGGCACGTATGGGTAAAGCAGTTTATGACGTGTTAGGTACAGATGGTGAGTTTATCCCATGCGTACACACTGTTGCTGCACCATTAAAAGATGGTCAAAAAGATGTTGCTTGGCCATGTAACAACGAAAAATATATCGTTCACTATCCAGAAACGCGTGAAATCTGGTCTTATGGTTCTGGCTACGGCGGTAATGCATTGCTTGGTAAAAAATGCCTAGCATTACGTATTGCTTCTGCAATGGGTCGTGAGCAAGGCTGGTTAGCTGAACACATGCTAATTCTAGGTGTAACTAACCCACAAGGTGAAAAACACTACATCGCAGCGGCATTCCCTTCTGCATGTGGTAAAACAAACTTTGCGATGTTAATTCCACCAGCAGGTTACGAAGGCTGGAAGATTGAAACTGTAGGTGATGATATTGCTTGGATTAAACCAGGTGAAGATGGTCGTTTATATGCAATCAATCCAGAAGCAGGTTTCTTCGGTGTTGCGCCTGGTACAAATACCAAAACTAACCCGAACTGTATCGCAACGATGCATAAAGATGTGATTTACACCAACGTTGCCGTAACCAAAGATGGCGAAGTATGGTGGGAAGGTCTTACTAAAGAAGTTCCAGCTGACTTAATCACTTGGAAAGGCCAACCATACGTTGAAGGCGAAAAAGCAGCACATCCAAACTCACGTTTTACTGTTTCTGCGGGTCAATGCCCTTCGATTGACGCTGACTGGGAAAATCCAGCAGGCGTACCAATCTCTGCATTCATCTTCGGTGGTCGTCGTGCAGACACAGTGCCTTTAGTTTCTGAAGCATTTGACTGGGTTGATGGCGTTTATAAAGCAGCAACGATGGGCTCTGAAACAACTGCGGCAGCGGTTGGTCAACAAGGTATCGTTCGTCGTGACCCATTCGCAATGCTTCCATTTGCGGGTTATAACATGGCTGATTACTTCGGTCACTGGTTACAACTTGGTCAAGAAGTTGGTGCAAAAGCTGAAGCTGCTGGTAATAAACTACCAAAAATCTTCAACGTAAACTGGTTCCGTCGTGATGCTGAAGGCAACTTCGTATGGCCTGGTTTCGGTCAAAACATGCGTGTTCTTGAATGGATCATTGATCGTTGTGAAGGCCGCGCTGAAGCGACTGAAACACCAATCGGTTATGTTCCAACTTACGAACAGTTGAACTGGAATGGTATTGATTTCTCTAAAGAGCAATTCAACACTGTTACAGCTCAAGACAAAGATCAATGGATCAAAGAACTTGAAAGCCACACTGAGTTATTCACTAAACTTGGTGCTCGCTTACCTCAAGCACTTAAAGATCGTCAAAATGAATTATTAGCAGCTGTTAAATCTGCTTAATCATAATTGACATAAAAAGGTCGCTTCGGCGGCCTTTTTTGTCATCTTACATTGCAAAACTATAATAAACTAACAGCCTCAAAAGTAATTTTCATCCATCGAAAATGAATAGATTAAGACTTTAATGTGCCAGCAAAAGTCAGTTAAAAAATATAAAGAGATCCATATTTTATCGATTTAAACAGGAAAAGTTATGCAACAAGACATTACAATTGCACAAGATTTTTTAAAATTACTCCCAGACTCAGACACTGTTTTTGCAGCCAAAGACTCTTTTCTCGCAAAGCATTTACTCCCCCTCATTTCGATTGACCTTACCCAGATCAATCCTAAATGGCAAGGTTGGATTCATTTAGTCAATCCAATTGAGCCTTATGAATGCTACATCGGCTCAGAAACTGCTGAGTTTTATAACGAATTTGCGCATGAAAATTGGTTTATTTTACAGTTGGATGGGCAGTCTCAATATCATTGGCTGGCTGAACAACACTATTTTATTTTAGAAAATAAAAATCATCCTTCATACGCTGAGGTTTTGACTCACAGTCAAGAAATGCATGAAGACTTTAGACAGGTTAAACAACGCTTCTTAGAACAAAAAAGAGTGATTAGCACATCTGATGTCAATTATCAAAATGACAAACCCACCATTTTACTCAATCAACTGGGTGGTGATGCTGAATATGGCAACTGGTGCTACCCGATTGAAGAACAACTTAAATTGGAAAATATGGAACAAGATGACCATTGTTTTGTACACATCTTTGACCAACAGCAACGACGCTATTATTTTATTGCCTCCGCATCCGGTTGGGAGTATTGCAATCATGGTGCCGACAATATCTTGATGTTTTACCAACCCGAAACTCGACGTGTCCTATTTACATTTGACTGGACATAACTGATCACAGGTCGCTACGGCGGCCTTTTTTAATGTCCAATTTTCGAAAATTCCTATCAATCCTCCACCCCACGCTAGGTATTCCCATTAAGCTTTGGACGAAATAAATTGCAAAGTTAACGAATATTAACAATAATTGTAATAATAATATTTCTCATTTACATGGTTGTAGACATGAGTTCTTCCACGCTGTTCAAACGCACTCCCCTTTTTTTAGCAATCTCCACATTAGTCAGTATCAGCTCATATAGCCATGCACTTGAGGAAGGATCACAACAACTCCCAACCATCAAAGTTCAAGCCTCGCAAGATAGCGATGCCAGTGAAAAAACCAAAGCATATACCATTAAAAGTAGTTCAAGTGCCACCAAACTCGATATTGAAGCCAAAGAGATCCCTCAGACCATCAATGTAGTGACACGACAACAAATCGAAGATTTTGGCCTCACCAGTTCTCGAGATGTGCTGAACAATACTCCCGGTGTGACCGTTAATTCACTTGAAACTGAACGCTCGGTGTATATGGCACGAGGTTTTGAAATCTCAAACATTCTCGTTGATGGCGTGGGCTTCCCTTCTGGTGAATGGAATTATAATGACACCAATCCAGATAGCTATTTCTATGATCGCATTGAAGTCATTAAAGGTGCAGATGCACTGACCAATGCTTTTGGTGATCCAAGCGCAACCATTAACTATATCCGTAAACGCCCCACCAAAGAGTTTCAAGCCAATGCTGGCTTAAGCTATGGCTCATGGGATACACAACGTTATGAGGCAGATGCCTCTGGTAGCCTATCACCAAATGGTGCTGTTCGCGGCCGTGTTTCTGGTTTTCAACAAACAGGCGATTCAAACCTAGACCGCTATAGTTCTGAGAAAAATGGTATTGCAGGAATTTTAGAAGCTGATCTTGGAGACAATACCTTACTGACCATTGGTGCCAGCCAAGAAAAAAATAAACCCAATGCCAATAACTGGGGTGCGTTACCGTTGATGGATTCTACGGGTAAACAAATCAGCTATGATCGTTCGTATAATCCTAATCCAGATTGGACCTATTGGGACAATACTTCGCGTAATGCATTTTTTGAGTTAAAACAAAAATTATCAGAAACTTGGTCTGCCAATCTAAGCTACAACTACAATGAGAAGAATCGTAAAAGCCAACTGCTCTACTACTATGGCTATCCAAATGCTGATGGCTCTGGTATTTCCCTAACACCAAGCGGCTTTTTAGAAAATAATAAACTACATACGGCCGATTTAAATCTACAAGGCAAATTTGACCTGTTCAATCAAGAGCACGAAGCAATCATCGGCTATTCCTTCTCAAACAGCCATCAGAATGATCATGCAAAAAATGGTACTTTACACGACAGTAATATTAACTATACCGATAATGTTCCTTACACAACAGATTGGGCAAGTTGGACCCCTAACAATGTCACTTGGTCTGATTTTTCTCAGACTGCAGACTATACACAACGTAACCAATCGGTTTATGCAGCAACACGCCTTCACCTTAACGATGATCTAAAAGTTACCTTAGGGGCAAACTATGTAAAAGCCAAAAGCGAAGGTATAAGTTACGATGCGCCCATGGTTTATGATGAAAGCAAAGTTTCCCCATATGCAGGTATCACCTACAACTTCACCCCTGAATATACGGGTTATATGAGCTATACCTCGATTTTCCGACCACAAACTGCAGTCGATGAAAAAACAGGAAAAGTTGCGGATCCAATTGAGGGGAAAAGCTATGAAGTTGGGTTTAAAAGCTCATGGCTAGATAACAAACTGACTGGAACACTGGCTGTGTTTAGAACCGAAGAAAGTAATTACCCGCTACGCCCAACAGATAGCCATCCACTTAACCGTACTTCAGCTATCAGTGATTTACGTTCACAAGGCGTAGAAGTGGGTTTGGCAGGCCAATTAACAGATCAGGTCAATGTTTCACTCGGCTATACCCAGTTTAGCCTGCAAGATCTAAAAAATGGCGGTGCTGCAAGAACCTACAATCCAACACAAAGCTTTAATCTATTGACGACTTATTCCCCCGCTCAGCTACCAAAACTGAAAGTTGGTGCAGGTCTAAAATGGCAAAGTAAAATCACCCGTTTTGACCCAAGCTATAACACTTATCTTAAACAAAGTGATTATGCCTTGCTGAATTTGATGGCAAGTTATGACATTAGTCCAAATCTCAGTATTCAGGCCAACGCCAATAACGTAACGGATAAAAAATATTTAAACAGCTTTACCGATGGACAAGCCTTCTACGGAGCACCTGCAAATTACACCATTGCATTCCGCTTCAAATACTAATGAAGACCAATAAAAAAGCCCCTTATTCAAAGGGGCTTTTTTATTGAGAACTTTTAAGCAGCAACCGTGCTATTTGGTTTATTTGCTAAATATACATCTAAGTTTTCTATTTCACTTGGTGCAAAATTGAGACCAAGCTTTGAACGTCTCCACAGAATATCTTGGCTGGTCGTTACCCACTCAAAGCGGCATAAATAATCCACTTCTTTCGCATACAAACCTTGACCAAAATGTTGACCTAACTGCTCAACCGAAGTTGCCTCACCCAAGATATTCCAAATACGTGAACCATAAGCAGATGCCCAACGTTTTGCCAAAGACTCAGATGCATCAGTGATTTGTGCACGAATCTCTTTCGCCAACTGTTCAGCTGATGCCATATTTTCACCACCCGGCAAAGCCTCAGTTGCTGTCCAACTGCCTTTCATTTCTGGGAAAAATGCTTTGAGCTGCTGCATTGCAGATTCTGCTAACTTACGATACGTGGTTAACTTACCACCAAAGACCGAAAGTAAAGGTGCCTGATCTTCTGCTTCTTGCGATAAAGCCAAAGTATAATCACGGGTAATTGCAGATGGATTGTCTGATTCATCATCACACAATGGACGTACACCAGCAAAAGTCGAAATAATATCGGCTTGGGTTAACTGATTTTTGAAGTGTGCATTACTGACTTCAATCAAGTAATCAATTTCTTCTTGGGTGATTTTTACTTGTGCAGGATCACCTTGATATTCACGATCCGTAGTTCCAATCATGGTGTATTGGTCTAAGTACGGGATTGCGAACACAATACGACGGTCATCATTCTGCATGATAAAGGCTTTATCGCCTTCATACAGCTTCGGCACAATGATATGACTGCCTTGAATCAAACGAATACCATACGGCGATTTAAGCTGCAAATCTTGCTTAATAAATTGTGCCACCCAAGGGCCAGCCGCATTCACTAAAGCCTTTGCCTTAATCTGGAATTGACCTTTTTCATTTTCCAAATCAACAATCCAGTATTGCCCTTCACGTTGTGCTGATAAACAACGTGTACGTGTGACAATGTCCGCACCTTTTTCTCGGGCATGCATGGCGTTCAACACCACCAAACGAGAATCATCAACTGCACAGTCTGAATATTCAAAACCACGAGTAATTGCAGCATTTAAAGGGCTGTCTTCTTTAAAATAAACGTTATTCGAACCCAATAACTTTTCACGTTTACCCAAGTGATCGTAAAAGAATAAACCTGTACGAATCAACCACGCTGGGCGTAAGTGTGGACGATGCGGCATGATAAAACGCATTGGACGGATAATGTGTGGTGCTTTTGCCAACAATACTTCACGTTCAGCCAGCGCTTCGCGTACCAAGCGAAACTCTTTGTGTTCAAGGTAACGTAAACCACCATGGATCAATTTACTGCTTGCAGAAGAGGTATGGCTGGCCAAATCATCTTTTTCACAGAGAAATACTGATAGACCACGACCTGAAGCATCTGCTGCAATACCAACACCGTTGATACCACCACCAATGACAGCAAGGTCATAAATTTTGTCGTTTGACTGAGGAGAAGTTTGCATAAGCCACCGCAAATTTTCATTATTGTTCAATAACGAACATTTAAACATGTAAAATGAAAACAAACAATAAAAAAACGTCAAAAAAATGCCAATTTATAGACATTTTTAGATAAATGGTCAAAATTGAAAATGAATCGATTAAAAAGTGGATCTTCTGGCAATACAAAGACTGCTCATGGTTACAGCATTATTCTTATTTAAATATTCTTGAGCCAAATAATCTCAACTCAAGAAAAGTAACAATTTTTCGAAAATGAAGATTTACTGGGCAACGATCAAGCCAACATCTAAATCTCGAATGGTTTTCATAAACTCATCATTCGGCTGTTGATCGGTAAAAATACAATCAACTTGCTTAAGTGAACCTAAACGGATCATCGCATTACGACCAAACTTACTGCTATCCGCAGCAAGAAACACTTGTCGGGCACTCGAAACAATCTCTTGAGATACGCACACTTCTTGGAAGTCAAAATCCAGTAAAGTCCCGTCTTCTTCGATACCACTGATGCCTACCAGTGCATAGTCTGCCTTAAACTGCTTAAAGAAATCCGCAGTCGCCTGACCAATCACGCCACCATCTGGACGCACACGCCCACTGGCAATCAACACCTCAAAGTCTTCTTTGGTACTTAGAATTTTGGCAACATTGAGGTTATTGGTAATAATCCGTAAACCCGTATGGTTCAACAATGCGTGGGCAATGGCTTCGGTTGTGGTCCCAATATTAATAAATAAAGAGGCATAATCAGGAACAGCAGCAGCCACAGCGGCTGCAATCGTTCTTTTTTGTTCCAACATATGACCAACACGCATCGTATATTCAGTGTTTTCCACACTTGAATCATGCGCTGCACCACCGTGATAACGTCTCAGCAAGCCCTCATCCGCCAATTGATTAATATCACGACGGATGGTTTGCGGGGTGACATCAAAATGTTGAGCAAGTTCTTCAATACTGATATAGCCACGCTCTCTCACTAGTTCGAGGGTTTTTTGTTGGCGTAGTATCAAGCTCATGCTCATCCATCCTATGTTGTTTTAAGTCATACTAAACGGTCTATTTTAGCTTAATCTTCCGCCCAATCACGAGTGCGTCCGACAGCTTTTAACCAACCTTTATAGAGTTTCTCAGTCACATCCTGACTGCACTCTGGCACAAAGGTATTTTCGATGGTCATTCTACTCTTCAATTCGTTTAAATCCGACCAGAAACCGACAGCTAAACCAGCCAAGAATGCTGCACCCATACCCGTTGTTTCTTTCATCGCAGGACGTTCTACTGAAGTCCCCATGATATCGGCTTGGAATTGCATCAAGAAGTTATTGGCAGTTACACCACCATCAACACGCAAGGTACGCAATTTCTCACCTGAATCTTGCTGCATGGCATCCAAGACATCACGCGTTTGGTAAGCAATCGACTCCAATGTGGCGCGAATAATATGTTCGATACTTACACCGCGAGTGATACCCAAGATTGCACCTCGTGCTGTTGGATCCCAATATGGCGCACCTAAACCTGTAAATGCGGGCACCACATAGACACCGTTACTGTCTTTTACTTTGGTTGCATAGTATTCGGAATCATGCGAATCATTGATCGCCTTAAGTTCGTCACGCAACCATTGCACACATGAACCACCATTGAACACCGCACCTTCCAGTGCATAGTTCACTTCACCACGCGGACCACATGCAATTGTCGTTAATAAACCATGATTAGATTGTACAATGCGTTTGCCCGTATT
This sequence comes from Acinetobacter sp. UBA991, assembly GCF_002292065.1. Taxonomy (NCBI): domain Bacteria; kingdom Pseudomonadati; phylum Pseudomonadota; class Gammaproteobacteria; order Moraxellales; family Moraxellaceae; genus Acinetobacter; species Acinetobacter sp. UBA991. The sequence goes on from NZ_DBBF01000002.1 coordinate 157,031, forward strand.
CATGAGCAAGAAGCAACCTGTACCATAAGTATTTTTTGCCTGACCCGCTTCAACACACATTTGTCCAAACAATGCAGCTTGTTGATCCCCTGCAATACCTGCAATTGGAATCCCAATTTCTTGACCACTAATGGTATGTGTATAACCGTAGACTTCAGAAGAACCACGAACTTCGGGCAACATCGCTTTAGGAATATTTAACGCTTCAAGCAGTTTATCGTCCCATTCAAGCGTTTCGATGTTGAATAACATGGTGCGAGATGCATTGGTATAGTCAGTCACATGCACTTGGCCATTGGTCAATTTCCAAAGCAACCATGTATCGATGGTACCAAATAAAAGCTCGCCACGTTCTGCACGTTCACGACTGCCTTCAACACGATCAAGAATCCACTTAATTTTAGTCGCAGAGAAATACGGATCAAGGACCAAACCAGTCACTTTATGAACGTAATCCTGCCAACCATCTTGACGCAGTTGATTACAAATTTCATTGCTTTGACGGCTTTGCCATACAATTGCATTGTAAATAGGTTTGCCGGTCTGCTTATCCCAAATGACAGTGGTTTCACGCTGATTGGTGATCCCAATCGCTGCAATTTGCTCGCTAGAAATACTTGCTTGCGCTAAAGCTTCAACCCATACCGCACTTTGCGTTGCCCAGATTTCCATTGGATCATGCTCAACCCAACCTGGTTGTGGGTAAATTTGCGTAAATTCACGCTGAGCAATACTGATGACATTCGCATCGTGATCCAATACGATCGCACGTGAACTGGTTGTACCTTGGTCAAATGCAACCACGTATTTCTTTTGACTATCTGTAGAGATCATGACATACCTATCCAGACTTGCTTATGTATAGTGCAATAAATTAAATGCCCGTTAAAAAACGGGCTCAAATACTACAAAAAAGCAATGACTTCTGTATTAAATAAAAAACTTGGCAGATTATATGCAAAATTGTTCGAAAACGAAAATTCTTTCTTTATATTTGAAGCTAAAAAACGATGAATAGCCTGTGTTTTAAAGATTCCTCACAATAAAAAACTTATTTTATGCGATACTAAAACCAGAAATAACAGGATCATTGATATGAAAAAAACCAATTTATTGTTAATTATGAGCGGTGCTCTTGTTCTTGCAGCCTGTCAAAGTAGTCCACATCAATACAATGGCACAACGGGTTATCAAATTGAAAATAAAACGGCCACTTCCGCGACTGTTGCCTATACCCTTGCGGCACGTAGCAATAGCGATCTAGATGAGAAAAAATTACAACATGCCTGCAAGCAAATTTTAGGTGCAGATAAAACCTATAAACTTGCAGTATTGAGTGTCAATGAAATCGTCAATCCAACCCAACAAGAGCAATATGGCGTAAAAATTGGTAATAGCCGCGCAACATTTGGCTTATCTAATTCGCCAGATTTGAATAATAGCGAAGGCTATGCAACCCGTCAGGCACTTGAAACACGTCCAAGCACACTCAAAGTGGTTCGCTATACCTGTTCTTAATTTTATGACTTGATCAATAAAAATGGATGTATTCCATCATTGAGAATACATCCAACTCAACCTATCCTTTCAATACGTCATGAATCGAAAGATCTTTATCAAACACCGATTTTGCAAATGGGCATAAAGGAATGACTTTCACCTGACGTTCACGTACAAAGGCGATCAACTCCTTTAACAACTTATGTCCTACACCCTGCCCACGAAATTGATCACTTACATCGGTATGGTCAATAATGAGCATGCTATCTCCTGCCCAAGTGTATGCCATCTCACCCGCAAGCACCTCACCTTCGAACAGCTTAAATGCACCATGTTTCCCATCATCAATCTGCTGAATACTCATACACGTTCCTTTTTTAAACATTCTGCTATATAACAGCCCACAGGCCATCTGTTTATTTCATTTCAATGTTTTAGCATGCGTGGTGAGGCGATTGTGTTGAGATTTGATAACCTCAACACTATTGTTCTTTTTTAACAAGGAATATTTATTTGGTACGATAAAAACTGACGTTTCTAAACTCTTTAGCTTCATCCAAATCTGGCCAAGTACTTGCACTACGTTCGTCAATTTTTAGATATTGAGGATGACTAAAGTTTTTGACTCGACTATCGGCAACCCAGACTTCAGGTGCGAACTTTAAGAACTCATCCAAAAAGAAACGATTGGATTGGTCGTATAGCACATCTGCTGCCAGTAGCACATCGACTTGCTCGGACTGATACAAATCGTCCAGATACTCAAGTTCAACATCATTTAGCAACGCATTTTCACGACATGATGCCAGACTCACGGGATCAATATCACAACAAATCACACGTTTAGCACCAGCCATTTTTGCCGCAATCGCAACCACACCTGAACCTGCACCAAAGTCCAGCACCACCTTATCTTTAACATGATGTGGCTCTGCCAACAGCCATTGTGCCATTGCCAGACCAGATGCCCAACAAAAAATCCAGTACGGCGTTTCATTCCAAATCCGTCGAATCACTTCATCATCTAAACGGTCGGTCGGAAATACTGGGGGAATTAACCAGAGTGAAATCGGCGTTTCAGGTAATTGTTGTGCCAACAAATCTGTATTGGGAATCACCTGATGCAAGGCCTGCAACAAATGTTCAGGCGCTTTGGCAAATTGAAATGTACAACTCATATTTGTTTAATTCTAAAAAAACCCCTCTTCGCGAGGGGTTATCAATAATCTTTACGCTAATGCTTTTTCAGCAGCTTCTACAGTTTGACGAATCAAAGTCGTGATCGTCATCGGCCCCACACCGCCTGGAACTGGGGTATAAGCAGACGCAATTTCTTCGATACCAACTAATTGGATATCACCAACACCACCGCCATCACGTGGATGGAAACCTGCATCAACTACAACGGCACCCTGTTTGATCCAGTCTTTTTGAATCAATTCAGCTTTACCGACTGCACCGACAATAATATCTGCTTGTTTAACCAATTCTGGCAAGTTTTGAGTGCGTGAATGGCAAATCGTCACAGTTGCATTGGCTTGTAATAACATCATCGCCATTGGTTTACCCAAAATAGCAGAACGGCCCACAACAACCGCATGTTTACCTGCGATTTCAATTTTGTTTTCTTGCAAAATGGTCATGATGCCAGCTGGAGTTGCTGAACCATATGCAGCCTCACCCATTGCCATACGACCAAAACCTAAACACGTCACGCCATCCACATCTTTTGCCAATGAAATCGCATCGAAACATGCTCTTTCATCAATTTGTTCAGGCACTGGATGTTGCAACAAGATGCCATGTACATCTGGATTGGCATTTAATTTTTCAATTTCAGCCAATAATTGTTCAGTTGTGGTTTCTTTTGGAAGCTCAACTTTCAATGAGTCCATGCCAACACGATGGCAAGCATTCCCTTTCATACGCACATACGTTGCAGATGCACCATCATCACCAACCAAAATAGTTGCCAAGATTGGGGTACGCCCCGATTTTGCTTTTAATGCTTCTACACGTACCAACAAATCCGTTTCAATTTGTTTTGCTAATGCACGACCGTCTAAAACCAATGCCACAGCGCATCTCCAAAGTGGGTATGAATCAATTGCGTAAATAATACATGATAATTTGAGCAATATTCTTTTAGATGTTGTTTTTATGTGCATATTCGCAATAAACACTATTGTTTTTTTTTTAAAGATTGCTAATATGTGCATCACCAAGAGATGGCGGGGTGGCAGAGTGGTCATGCAGCGGACTGCAACTCCGTGTACGCCGGTTCGATTCCGACCTCCGCCTCCATTGGTAAAGCCCGAGTGGTGAAATCGGTAGACACAGGGGATTTAAAATCCCCCGCCCACAAAGCGTGCCAGTTCGAGTCTGGCCTCGGGCACCATCTTTCAGCTAATGAAATATGGTGCAAATAAAAATCCAGCGTAAGCTGGTTTTTTTATGTCTAAAATTTAAGGACAGATCATAAAAAAGCCAAGTTCATTGACTTGGCTTCCCCCACGTTTGAAACTTAAGCCACTTGCTGTCCTGTTTTTACTGGCAATAGGTTTTTATCCAAGCTCAATTGATAACCACGGGTTTTATCAATCACATATTCAGGCTTTTTGATCGAATCGACATAAATCCACTGCGATTGAACCTGCGCAGCATCAAATTGCACGGTCAAATACCCTCTCTGATTTAAATTGCAGTAATTCAACTCATCAATCAAGGTTGTGAATGCAAATTCAAACTGTTGCAATTGTGCCAATGGAATATTTAAATATTTTTCTAAGCCCGGTGAAGATACAGAACTGGTTGCTAACTCCACCCCAACGAATGCACCATCTTTACTGTATAAGTTTGACGACCAAGCGTTATGCGTATCCCCTGCCAGTACCACGACTTTTTTCTTTAATTGCGCCAAGGCAGCATACACAATCTCACGCTCAGCAAAATAACCATCCCATGCATCTAAGTTATAAGGTGCAACCGTCAGAACACGCGCTTTTTCTTGTGCTGTTAAACTAGGATCACCTTTCTGCAAGCGAATTTTTAAAGTCACCAACTCGGTAATTTGTACATTCATCTTATTTAAAGTATCTGCACTCGGATTCCCTGCGGTAATTTCAGCTAAAGCAAGTAGCAACTCTGCTGGGACCAACATTTTCGTCATCAGAATTTGCTGACCAAGTACATTCCAGTTTGCTGTCGACTGTTGCAGTTTTCCAATCAGCCAATCACGTTGGGTATAGCCCATTAGAGTACGTGCTGGATTGGTCAAATCTGCTTGGAATTTTGCAATATCCAAACCATTCGCTGTCATATAGTTGGCATAATCCAACTGTTGATCACGCGCAATAATACGCGTATCCAACATCGTCAATTGAACCAGATTGCCAAAATCGAACTGGCGATAAATCTTGGTGTGTTGATCATCGACAGGGCGAATTGGCATCCATTCAAAATAGGCCTGTAGAGCTGCCAATTTACGATCAAGGAATGGACCTTCATTCGGCTGGTGATTTTCAGCCCCTTCTCGCCATGCATCATTAGCTAACTCATGGTCGTCCCAAATCACAATAAATGGATGACGATGGTGCAAGGCCTGCAAGTCTTTATCTTTACGATACAACGCATAACGCTTGCGATAATCATCCAACTTAATAATTTCTTTATTATTGTCTGCAGCAAGCGTACGACCTAATTTAGCTGCATCTTCTGCTGCATAACCATCCGCGCCATATTCATAAATATAGTCACCTAAATGGATCACCACATCGACATTTTGCTTGGCCATTTCACGATATACATAGAAATAACCTGCTGGATAGTTTGAACATGAACATACTGCAAAACTGACTTTTGTCGCACTGCTTGGCAAAGTCTTGGTTTGACCCACAGGTGAAACTTTATCTCCGAAGATAAAACGGTAGAAATAGCTTTGATCTGGTTTTAAACCTGTTGCATCTACCTTCACCGTAAAATCTTGTGAAGCCGTTGTGGTGACTTTATCGGTTTTAATGATTTGTTTGAATTGCTGATCTAAAGCAATTTCCCACGTCACTTGCAGACGTGCACTACTCTCGCTTGGCGTCAAGCGCGTCCATAAGATCACGCGATCCTGTAAAGGATCGCCACTGGCAACCCCGTGTTCAAAACTCACTTGTAATGTTGCTGTCTCTTGATCTGAACTGTCGTTACACCCCGTAAAACCCGCAGATAAAGACAACGCCCCGAAACCGAATAGACTTTTTTGAATAAGTTCCCGTCGTGAAATTTTTGCTGTCATTTGGATAGCTACCTTAACTTTTATCACTATAAATAAATGATTTAAATTAATCGGCTTAAATGAAGCTTTGATCTCAGTTTGATGAAAGAATCATGAAAGTTATATGACAGTGCTTAATTTTCATCAGATAAGCACATGAATTGATTGAAAAGAAAGCAAATAGCAAGTTTTGCTCTTGCCAAGTTTTAAAGTGTCCTCTATTATTGCGCACATGCCCGAGTGGTGAAATCGGTAGACACAGGGGATTTAAAATCCCCCGCCCACAAAGCGTGCCAGTTCGAGTCTGGCCTCGGGCACCATCTTCCAACTAGTGAAAGATGGTGCAAATAAAAATCCAGCATAAGCTGGTTTTTTTATGTCTGAAATTTATGATCTGATCATAAAAAATGCCTTAATTTTTTAATTAAGGCATTTGATATTCTTAATTTAGAACAATAAGTCTTATTCTACGCGAACAATCTTACCATTCTCATCATGATGAACGATACTCACCTTCTGCTGACGTCCAGCTTGAATTTCTTGCTCAGCTAATTCGAAATAACGCGCATAATCAGGGAGTGTCTTTTCAACTGCATGCTTTTTATGCACACGTTTTGCAGGTAACAAACTCCAAAGCAATAATGCAACCGCACACATAAACAATGCCGTTACACCATGCTCAATGCCATCACCAAATGCGGACATTAAACGCTGTGCGATATGGGTCTTTTGTAATTCAACCAACACCCACACCAAAATAAATGGACGCCATAACAATAACCACCCTGCCCACATCATTGCGGTGGTAGTGGTCGAGAAGTAGCGTTTATGCCATGGGAGTTGGCGACGTACATCAATAATCAAGCTGTCTGCTTTCATTGCTTTTTACTCAGCAAAATGAATCTTTTAGGATTCAACGAATTCCACGATCTGGGCTAATCCAACGGGCACGCTTCTCATCATTACGCAACAGTACCTTTGGAAAGGCGACGATTGTAGCAGTAATTGTGATCAACCAAAACACAAACGGGTACCAAATCATCCAATAATAATTTTTCCCAAGGTTTGGTTCATAACGACTATCCATCCATTTGCTTAAAGCAAACTGAATTAAACAGGTCGCCCCCAATAAAATTCCACTACCGTAAGGTAAAAATGGCGAGCTCACCACCGCCAGTGCTGGAATTGCAAAGATAAAATGCAATAACCAGATGATCGCCATAATAAGCATCAAATATGACCAAACAAGTGTCAAACACAGTTCAAACATCAAAGGCCATAAAAAATTAAGCTTAGGCTTTAAAAACACATCAATATTTTTAACCAAGACCTGTGCGCCACCCATCGCCCAACGTAGACGCTGCTTCCATAAACCATTTAAGGTTTCTGGCATCAGGATCCACACCAAGGCATTTGGCTCAAAGCGCACATCCCAACCTGCACGCTGTAATTTCCAAGTGATGTCGATGTCTTCAGTCAACATGTTCGGTGACCAATAATCCACTTGATGTACTGCACTTTTACGAAAAGCGGTAATCACGCCCGATACGGTAAATAGACGACCAAAGGTTCGTTGTGCACGCTTGATCATACCGACAATCGAAGAGAACTCACCAACCTGAATGCGCCCAAGCAAGGTTGAACGTGTCCGAATACGCGGATTTCCAGTTACCGCTGCCACGGTTGGATCTTCCAAGAAATGACGCATCATCCATTTGGCAGCATGGGGATCAAGCAGAGCATCACCATCAATCCCGATCAGGAATTCTGCATCGGTCATCAAGCTACCCGCTTGTAGCCCCATTGCCTTGCCTTGGTTTTGTGCCAGATGTACCACACGTAATTTTTCATACTGTGTCGCCAATCGATCTAGCACTTCACCTGTATTGTCAGAACTACCATCATTAATCGCAATCACTTCAAAGTTAGGGTAATCCAGCTTAAGCGCATGGCTAATGGTTTCTTCAGCATTGTCCCCTTCATTAAAGCACGGCACTAAGACCGCAACTTTAGGATATTCAGCTAAAGCCGCAGGTTGCTGATAGGGAGGATCTTGACGCTCTCTCCAATAGAAAATGAGTGCCCCCACCATCCATAAATACGACATAAATAATGGATAGTAAAAAACAAACTTAATGGCATATGACCACAATAAAGCAATCCAACTCATCTACATTACTCGACTATGGTACTAATTGAGATGATTTTAGACCAAAAGCCTTACGCATTGTTTCAACATCTGGATGTCCTTTGATCGGATCATCTGGATAATAGGCCACATGCATTGCACCTTGTTCATATAAGGACTTAATCGTCGCAGCCATTTCTTCAGACGGCACTTTTTGGTCATTGCGCCAGTTTACCGCCTGTAACTCCATCACGGTCTTTTTAATACCGTTTGGATACTGCTTCACGCGATTCATGATATCTGAATAGAACTTAGCTGGATTGTCCGATTGCTCCATATAAGGCATTGCCATAATCGCAGTGAAATCATAACGATTCAGTGATTGCTCTAAAGATTGTGCATACCAGTTTTCTGCATAAGCATTTAAAGCCACCTGCGCATAAAGATTACGAGCAGTCACTAGGAATGGTTGATACTGACGAACCTCTCCTGCCAACTCCATTGCAAAATCATCTAAATAATTGGTTTTATAAGCCGTCCATTTTTGCAAATCGGCATCGTTATCACGAATTTTAGCAAGGTCAGTTGGTAAGCCTTGTTTGGCATACGCCGCCAACGCATCAGGACTGGCATCTTCATAATCTGACAAAGTCACGTCATCATGGAACAACAAGCCATCGAACGGCGTTGATTTAGCCAAATCCTGATAAATTTCTTTAATGGTTTGGCGCGCTTGTGGTGAAAATGGACTGAGACGAATATAGCCCATATTCAAATGTTCGCCTGCTTTGGCTTGTTGGGTTTCCACTAAATCTTTCGACACTGGATCAGTCTTAGGTAGTTCCCACGCCAAGAGTGGCATCCATGCGTATAAACGCTGAACTGGTGTACGGGTCTGGATTTGCCAAGCGACGCGGTTAAATAAGTCTGCACGCATTGGAATATGACGATTTGGGAAATACACCATATCGGCAGAACCGTTGGCATCTGGATCAGAAAAGGCCTGTAAATACACCGTATTTACGCCCATGCCATTAATACGGTCAATCAAATGATCGAGATTACGTTCTTGCTGCTTGGTATCTGGGTCATAAATGTAATCTAAATCGACATGCATAATTTTTTGCGGTCGATTGTTATCATTCAAATTCAATTCACGATTCTTAATCTCTTGTGCCAAAGCACTGGTCGACATATTGCCCTGAATCAAAATACGACTCATATTTTGAAGTGATTGCTTGGCATGATCTGCCCCATCATCCAAGGTAATGGTAATCGGCATCCCCAACTGTTTAGAGGTTTGTACCAACTGCATATTATAGCGACCATACGGCCAGACCATTACACGCGGTGAACGTAAACCATGTGATTTTAATAGCTCATTGTTCTTTTTTAAATCTTGATAAACACGGGCTTGATAAGCTGCATCACTTTCATAGCTCTTGGTTTTAGGGTCATAAATACGCGTAATCGCAGCAGGTTCCAGATTACCCTGCGGATTGCCATTAATGCCTTGATGTAAATGGTAACTGTGGCTGGCGATTTCAACCAAACCACTGTTCTGCATTTCCTTCAACTCATCCCAACTCAAGATTTTATTGCGCTCAATCAGCTCACCACCAAAATCAACTTTCTGGTCTGCTTTAGGTTCTAGCCAAGATCCGACCACAGCCAACACCACTGGAATTTTTTTTGCGCGAATAATCGGATAGGCATTTTGATAAAACGACTGATAGCCATCATCCACCGTCAGCAAAATAGGTTTCGTTGGTAATTTATATTTGCCTTGGTGTGCTTTGATCAATTGGTCGACATTAATAAAGTGATAGCCATTCTTTTTTAGCCAATCAATATGTTCACCAAATTGTTTGGCTGTCACAGCATAACTTGGAATCAAGGCATCTTTACGTTCTGTGATTTCATGATACCCAATGACCGTCAATGTGGTTGCATCAATTTTTGGATTTGCCGCAAAAGTTGTGGTGCAGGCAACCACCCCAAACACAAGACCTAAAACAGTTTTTAAAGTTGGGGACACTAAACGTGTTGTCATAGAGATATCGTCTCAAGATTAGAAATTCGCTGATCGCAGATCATGCCTGCATCATCTTACAATTTTATGGACAAATAAGATGTTTTTGATGGTCAGCTGGAAGTACGGATTGTATTTATAATTTTAAAAGCTGAAAATAAACTTAAATGTATTTTTTATGAAATCAATCACATTTTAATTGAATATTTTTTGGTAAGCACACCAACCCCTATTTCAAGATTTGAATTAGGGGCATTTAAGCATCCTTATACGAGATTAATATTGTATTAATTGAAAGTTAGGATGATCTGCAAGTTGCTGTAAATAGTGGCGCTCTTTTTGATAAAAATATTTATTCAGACGGTTCACCCATTCACCACGGCGGAAAGTCTGAATTTTTTTGTGCACCCCATCATAGTCCAATAACACCACATTGCTATCATTTTCGCCGACTGCCAAACGCGTGATTTTATAGTCATGCGGCGCATACTGATGCGAAGGCTGTAAAGATCTGAGGATTTCAACCTTATAATCCCCATCCATCCAGTAGTGTTTGTCCGTTAGCGCTTTTTCATTCACCCAAAAACCAGTCTGGGCGCCATCATGGGTATCAATCAGAAAAAAATGATCTAACTCTCTTAATAGTTCTGATGCAGTGATATCCAAATAATCATTCATATCGACCTCTACTCACTCAAATTCTTATCATTACTTTTTGCGACATTTTTTATCATCGATGAACTATAGCTGACTTACCCCCATCAACTTAGAATCACCTGAAGCACAACATTTCACACCCTGAAAATACAGATTGATGCTTTAACAATAAGGGACATCGAAAAATTGCTCTTTTAACTCAAAGATATACAGGACTGTATACAGAATCAATATATTTTTCTTGGGCTGTAATAAAATTCAGATGAAAGAAATGTTTTTAAAATCAAAATCTTATTATACAATTATCAATATTATTTTATCTTTATGATTTTAAAGCGATTTAGTCTAAAAATAAACCAAACCGCTTCGATTTACTCAATCAAAACTGGTTATTCGTCGCGTGTTTTTACGTCGAACAGTTCAATTTCGAAAGTCAGATTGGCATTGGCTGGAATGATCTTGCCCATTTTACGTGAGCCATAGGCCAAATGTGCAGGCACAATCAGCTTACGCTTTCCCCCCACACGCATGCCCATAATGCCCTGATCCCAACCTTTAATCACACGACCGGTACCAATCACGGTTTCAAAGTAGTTGCCACGATCTAAAGACGAGTCAAACTTGGTTCCATCTTCCAACCAACCAGTATAATGAGTCGTGATTAAAGCACCACGAACCGCTTCTTTGCCTTCACCTACTTTCAAGTCAATGATTTCTAATTCTGCGCTCATTGCTATCTCTCCACATCACTCAAACTAAAATTATTGCAATTGTTGCCACTGGATGTCGACTTGGCCTTTGTCACTTAACAAAGTCCATTCGCCATCCATAATATTCAACTGCAATTGCATGGTACGTTCGCATAAGCTCTCAAGTGCCTGCGTAGTTTGTGGGGCCAATTGCCACACTTGCACATTACTCAAGGTTTTAATCTTGGTGTTTTTCTGCCACCAATCGTCTGACTGAGAACCATAAGTCACAACTGCAACATTCTTACAACGTGCACTGGCCTTTTTCACTTTATCTTCAGATGGACAGCCCACTTCGATCCATTGCTCTAGCAGTCCGGTCAGATCTTTTTGCCATAACGCTGGCTCATCTGTTTCAAATAAGTCTTTGGTGAACTCTAGGCGTTCATCGGCAAACCGTGCATAAGCCAGAATACGAACCATTAAACGTTCAATGGTTTCAGAAGGATGCTGAGCAAGTGTGAGCTGATAATCGGCATAGATATGCTCATCCATATTGGCAATATTGAGGTCTGCCTTATATATCGTTGCTTTTAACGCCATAAACTAAACTCTTAAATACAGTGTTCTCAAATTTGGCGCTAAGCATACTCTATTTTACCGAGAAGCATGTGCGATTTGATCAAGTTGATCATCAATCGGATCGATACGGCACTGCAATAATTCTGTTTCAAAAGCCAACCAGTCACGTGTTGACTGACAAATCACCTCAATTCGATTATCAATGCTCTCCTCGGCCGACTTATAGTTAAACTGCTGCGGATTAAAATTAAAACTTTTCCAACCTAGATCGGTATTAAAAATTCCTTTAATTCGTACCCAGTCTTGTTGCGCACACAACACATCTAATAAATCATGAAAATTAAATTGCCAGCGTTTCGGCAATTTCCAACCTGCGACCGTATAACCCTGAGCCGTTTCAACATAATGATAAGGGAGTTGCTTTATTTCTGGCGTCTGTTCAATAGCTTGTGTTTGCTGCAATCTTAATAAGGGTTGGATCTTACGTTGTACAGGTTGCTGCTGAATATCCAATTGTTGCATATCCACCTGCCCATTTTCGGCTTCAACCCAATACTGGACATAGGTTTCATATTCTTGTTTTAAAGCCGCATAGGCTTGATGATCTGCGGCTGTCATACAGTCGATATGCGACAACACCACAATTTGAGCCGCTTTTAATTGATCGCTATATAAATTCTGTTTGACCCAATCCTGATCATGTAGACGACTCCCATCTACAACTATCACCAAAGCTCGCATTGCCAAGCTCGTTTGCCAATGCGGTTCAGTCAATTGCTCCAATAATTGTGCTGGATGCCCTAAGCCCGTTGGTTCAATAAATAATCGATCAGGTTTGCTTTCACTGAGTAAGCGAGAAAGTGCAATCTGCATCGGTAATTGACTACTACAACACAGGCAGCCCCCCAACAACTCTTTCACCGCATAGCCTTGTTGCTGGGTTATCAGTTGTTGGTCAACCCCAATTTGCCCAAACTCATTCATCAGAATCGCCCAAACTTCATGCTCAGGCTTTTGAGTGAGTAAATGCTGCAATAATGTGGTCTTACCTGCCCCTAAAAAGCCAGAAATAATATGAGTGGGAACTGTTTTGGGAGCAATAACCTTCACGATCGACTCGCATTGAAAATTTATTTCATTTTAAAGCGAAAAATTGATGAAATAAAATAAAGAATGATCTCCCTCTATAATTAGACTTAAAAGCCATTAAATAAAAATAAAGAGATATTTATCACATATTAAATCTAAAAATCTTATTTAAAAATAAGATATAAATGGTTTATTCAATTAATAAATTTTTAGAAAATGAAGACTAGTGTTTAAAACACGTAAAACAATAGATTATTTTTTAACCATAAAAACATATTTACATACATTTTAATCCTTAATTTCTTCATGATGTTTTACATAGCAACTACATAAAGCGATTCAATATTTCATATTGTTAAGATAGACGTAATAGATTGTTAAGAACATTGCCGCAAATACGTTTGGCACATAGCATGGACCTCATGCCGAAATTGAGAGATTGGGATTAACCGAATCCTCCTATTGCGGTTGTTATTTTAAATGAAATAAGGATGCCAAACATGAAATTTATCAAAACTGTTCTTGCGACTACACTTACTCTTGCTGCAGCTTCTACATTTGCAGCACCAGTAGAACAACAAACTGAAGAAAAAGTTGTTGTTTCAACTCAAGAGCAACCTGAAACTCAAGGTCAAGCTGCAACTGATGCAACAGCAACTGAAGCACCTGCATCTACACCGGCACCAACAAACTAATCAGATCTTAAGGTTCCTCCAGACCCTTTAGACCCACATTTATAATGATTTAAAATTTATTTCATTACAAATGTAAAAAAAGATCGAACCATGCTGCGGTTCGATCTTTTATTTTTTGAATAAGCTCTGCATTAAAAAATTAGCATTGAGTGGTTTTCTTAAACATGCTGCATGAAGGCTGATGAACTTCTTGTAAACGTGTCGCCTTACGCTGCTCTGCGGCTTCAAAGCGACAACGCTTCCATTCTGTATCTAGATTTAATTGTGGTACTTCTTTTGGCTTACGCTGTTCATCCACTGCAACCATAGTGAAATAACAAGTATTGGTATGGCGGATGGTACGCTTCTGAATATTTTGCGCTTCAACACGAATACCAATTTCCATCGAAGTGCGCCCAACATGATTCACGCTGGCCAAAAAGGTCACTAGCTCACCAACATAAATTGGTTCTTTGAAATTAACACGATCAACAGATAAAGTCACAACATAGCTGCCTGAGTATCGGCTTGCACAAGCATAAGCAACTTGATCAAGTAGCTTTAAAATCGTTCCACCATGAACATTACCTGAAAAGTTGGCCATATCAGGTGTCATCAAAACGGTCATTGTCAGCTCTGACTGGTCGTCAGGTGCTTGGTTTGCTTGATCTAATTGATACATGGGAAGAGCTCATAGAGAATACAACATGATTATTATCGTTTATTCATGGGTATAAACATATGCGCAAAACGATAAAACATCATCAATTCTTTTTATGATCTTGTTATTGTTTAATTCAAAATAATGACATCCCAAGTATTTTTGATTCAATGCATCCTCAAAAGAAAGAGAATGTTTGAAAATACCTGAGATGTAGGAATCTGGGTTTAATACAATTCAACTCAGATTAGCTGAACGAATCAGCCCAATGATACCGTTTACAATCATATCAATTGCGATCGTACCGATCAGTAAAGCAGATAAACGTCCGACAATATCAAAATAGCGATCGATATATTTTGCATGTTTATAGCGTAAATGGTCATGACCAAACTTCATCAGGATCAAAATACTACAGGTTAGAATCAAGGTAATTGCAATAACAGCTATTGCCCCAGTAAAAGGTACACTTACCCCTGTCACTACCGCCGCACTAATTGTGCCTGGACCGATCATAAATGGCATCGCGATGGTACCCGCCAAATGCTCAGGCGCCCCCCGCATCTCACCAATGGTTTCAGCCCCTTGGAACACATAGCGATAACCGATCACCAAGAAAATTAGACCACCAAAAATTTGAAAAGATTCGAAACGAACATTTAAATAGCGACTAAAAATATTCTCACCGCCCCAGGCAAATAGAATAAATACCCCGAAGGCGATCAAACTGCCCTGTATCAAGGCTTTACTAAATACCTTTGCATCGGTATTACGGATCATCCCGACCATGTAAACACTCATCAGAAAGGGATTGAGCAATGAGAAAAATAATGCAAACGCATGAATATAAGGAGAAAACATAACGGTCTCTTTAATCTGCGGAAAATTTTAACTGCCTGCAATCACAGGCAAGGTTTAGAATCGCAATACAAAATTAATTTAGGGCTTGCTTACACCCCACAGTGGCATTCTTTAACGCATCATCTTTATTCAGATCAAAATTAACCCCTAATCCCAATAGACTCATGTGAATGTTGGCCTTGCTGTTATTCAACGCTTTGACTTTAAACTTAACCCCTTTATCACTGTATAGGGTGTTATCAACCAACTTTACCCGATAAGACATGACTTCCTTACGGTCATCCATACACAGCATCCCAATGCCTTGACGGTTCAGACTTAACGCGACTGATGCAGCACCCGCTTCACCGGTCCAACTTCCTGAAAATGGGATCTGTGTTGTACTGAGTTGGTTAAATTGAGCAGGAGACATCGTTGTGATCGAAGTACAACCAACCAAACCCAATACCAAAATCGCGGGTAGTAAAATATTCTTCACAACCATTACCTAAACCGATCAAAATCAAATAATTGTTACCATTTTCCCATATTAAGGCCTTTTTTGATTTGTACCGCATGTATATGACTAGTATTGGAAATGTAAAAAACATTAAATAAGTCTGTGATATCACAGTTATATTCAAGTTTTATTCAGAGAGCAAACCAAAACCTCTAATAAAGTATTTAATTCTTTAAAGCAAAATAATCTGAATCAATGCATAAATAATTCATCATCAAAAATAATAAATTTTTCTTGATTTTTAGTTCAATCATCTGTAGATTTTCTTTTTGAGCGAGTAATTCAAATGAATTTCCAATCTATATTTGAAACGTTTCAAACTCTTCCAAATGGAACGGATGCCTACCAACAATTAAAACATCAATGTGAACAAGCCATTGTCGCTGCTGAGCACCCGCTTGAACACAACGCTTTATTCCTCATTTATGGTTTTGCAAAAAACTATGTCCTACTTTATGAAGATCAAGCTGTCACGCCAGTTTTCGCAGACAAAGTTAAAGCACAAATTGTCGCTTATATGCATGAACTCAATGAGGCATTAACTACGAAAGATGCCAGCAGCATATTAAGCGCCTTAAATCATGTTTCTAAACAATATATTGGAAGCTCTAGAATTTTCTAATCATTTCCGTCCAATATAATATTCAGACTTGTTTTAGTTTTGACATTACTTCTAAACATTTATTAGGTTTAATTTCACCTATTAAACGTTTTAGAAGTAATGTTAGCTCATGCATTTAAAATCTTGCTCTATACACGATATAATAATTTTTATTGTTATTCTCTCATCTTAGGCCAAAATTAATCGAGCGTGATTTACAATATGCTCTGTCAAAAGCTGTAATGGCTTTGATTGTTGATTCCAATGATGCCAATACAGTGGAATATCAACGCTAATATCAGGCAATAACCCAACCAATACTTCTGCTTTATTTTCAATATTCAGTTGCAGCTCGGGCACCATGCCATAGCCTAACCCCAATTTAATGGCGGTCACAAAAGACTCTGATGATGGAATTAAATGACAAGGATAAGTACCTTTCATCAATCCATAGTTTTTTTCCAGAACATCAAAATGCATACGGTCTTTTTCATTAAAAATAATCGCAGGTGCAGCACGTAAAGTTTCTCGATGAACACCTTCTGCAAACCATTTCCGTCTAAATTGCGCTGTCGCCATCATTTGATAACGCATCAAACCTAAATATTGCGCACGGCAACCGCGCATGGGTTGATCTTCAATTGAAATACAGGCACTCACCGTCCCCTTTTCTAATAATGAATAGGTATGAGACTGGTCATCTGTTCTCAGCTCAATCACAATCTTTTCTTTGAGTAACACATCCTTTAGTGCAGGAAGCAACCATGTCGCTAAAGAGTCTTCATTTGAACCAATCACAGTCTTAAAAAAATGTGATTCTCCTCCACCAGTTAAACCATGAAGTAAGTTTTGTTCTAAACGTCGGATGTGCTGTATGTGTTCGAAGATTTGCTGACCTGCTTGTGTTAAGACACAAGGACGACCACGAATCAGCAGTAGCTGGCCTAATTCTTTTTCAAGTGCTTGCACCCTTAATGTCACCGCTGATGCAGTAATACAGAGCTTGGCACCTGCCTGTTCGAAGCTTCCATGTTCCGCAACTGCAAAGAAGGCTTCACATTGTTTATTGTCCAGCATAAGAACCTTAGAAAAATTTAGGAAAATTCAAACAGCCTTAATCTTACTAAATTTTAAAAATAAAAAAAGATGATCATGACCCGTACAAAATAGCTTTGCCCTGATTGATATAGATCAAACCAGTCTTTTTCTTAAATAGATAATACTGAGTAAGGCAAATGCCAAACCAATAAAGGACGGCGCATAACCAAAAGGCGTTGCCAGCAGCCCAACGATGACCGCACCCGCTACTGCGCCGCCATAATTAAAAATATTAACACGAGCAATAATTTCATCGCGTCGGCTTTCATCCAAACGACCTACAGCAGAATATGTAAGTGGAACCAAAGCACCTACGGCAACACCAGCCAATGCAAAACCCCAAATAACGGTCACTAATGAATGGCTGATTCCAGACAATACACATCCGAATGCCCCGATCAGGAGCGTGACCAAAGCAATCCATGTCGCTGTTTTAAATTGCAGTAAATAATCAAGACTTAAGCGTGTGAGTAGAATTCCAATTTGATAAGCGGCATACCCTAAAGGAGCAATGGTTGCCGAACTTGCCAAAACATCTTTGAGATAAATTGAACTCCATGTACTAATTGCAGAATCGACAGTAAACACAATCAAAATAATCAGCCCAAAAGTAAGAAGCTGTTGATATGGAATCGCTGGCTTATCTTGCAGATGTATGTCTGAACATTGTTTTTGCTGAAATAACCAGTGTTTAGAAAGTTGCGAGGTGATGAAGGCAATCGCCACTGCAATGCATAATGCTGTCGTTGCTCCAAGTGCTGTTGAAACGGTGGCTGACATAATCAATGCCCCTAAAAATGCCGCCGCGGTATAACATGCAAAGAAACCACCAAATACACTTTTACCAAGCCGTTGTTCCATGATAACTGCTTGCATATTCAGTGCTGCATCTAAACAGCCTAATCCAAGTCCATAAAGCAAAAAACTCGCAATCATGAGGATTACATTTGGACTAAATGCAGCAATTGCTATTCCTAGTGCTTCAAAAATAAAGCCAGTCACAACAGCAAGTCGTGAGCCAAGCTTGACTGCGATACGATCAGCTAAAATTGAACCGAGCGCTGCTGCAATGCATACCCCTAGAATAATTAGAGATAACTGATCATCTGAAAGTCTGAATCGACCTTTTATTGTGGGGAGTGCTGTCATCACGGTCGCATAGCCAAGGCCTTGTGTGGCAAAACCGAGTGCAATCACTTTCCGTGTTTTGCTGAGCATCAGATTGTTTTCATTATGAATATTATGATTGAGGTCCATGCCTGACTCACTGCATTATTTTAAATATGTGCTTGGATATTCCATCGAGCACTTCCTGTGTCACTTGTTTTTAATTTTGATCTGAAACAATTCTAAAAATAAGGGCAATAATTGAAAAACAAGGGGGGAAATTCGGACAATAAGATTAAGCAGCTTTGTTACATCACCCGACCTCTAAGCACTTATTCAGTCATATCCATCTCAGATAAATAAAGCTATCGCTAAAATCTAAGGTATACCCCATTGGCTTTTACTCTGAATACCTCATAGCAGTCTATTCAAAATGTCCCTTTTCAGCGACAGCAAAAAATGCTTCACCTTGTTTAGTGTCCAAGATCATACCTTAAAAAAATTTAACCAAACCAAAACAATCTTAATTTTACTGACTTTTATAAATAAAAAAAGATAATAGCAAACAGTAAATTTTTAATGGAAAAAAGCATCTAACACTTGATCTAAGCGTTAGACGAACTGCCTTTGCCTAAGCTTATGCACGTTGTTTTCCAGCCAAAGCCAGCACAAACCACCCTATATGATTGAGGAACCAAAATATGACTGCATTTTTCTATGGGCTTGGTATTGGCTTTTCTTTAATTTTAGCCATTGGCGCGCAAAATGCTTTTGTTCTAAAACAAGGCTTAAAGCAACAGCATGTTTTTTGGGTCTGTTTGATCTGTGCACTTTCGGATTCTATCTTGATTTATTTAGGGGTCATGGGCTTTTCAAAAATCGTGATTGACTTCCCTTTGATCGTTACCATTGCCAAATACTTTGGTGCTGCTTTTCTATTTTTATATGGACTTCGAAATTTTTACTCAGCCATCAACAATAGCTCTGCACTCAACCCCAGTGAAATTGAAAAAGACTCATTGCTTAAAATCATTGGAATGTGCTTGGCCTTCACCTGGCTGAATCCACATGTCTATCTAGACACCGTGATTCTGGTTGGTTCGATTTCAGTTCAGTTTGCAGATCATCTGTATTTGTTTGCAGCTGGAACCATACTTTCTTCATGGATCTTCTTTTTCGCTTTAGGCTATGGCGCAAAAGTTTTATTGCCTTGGTTTAAAAAGGCCAGTTCATGGAGAATTCTAGATGTTGTTGTTGGACTGATGATGTGGGCAATTGCAACCAAGTTATTAATCTAAAACACAGAGAAATAAAAAAGCCCTTATTTTCATAAGGGCTTTTTCGTATTTGGCGGAAGCGGTGTCCGTCTAACAACTGTCTCACACCGTCCCAAACAATACTATAAAAATATATTTTTCAATATCTTAAAACAATATTAGTCTAACAACGTCTTGTCTAATCCTACTAATTCCAGTATTTTATGAGGGGTAGGTTGTGGGGTAAATTAGGACATGCCAAAAAAATCTAAAGAGCTATCTGCACTCAGTGTAGCAAAAATTAAAGCGACTGGACGACATTCTGTAGGGGGTGTTGACGGCCTTTGTTTAAATGTCGAAGGCAATTCACGCGTCTGGATTTTGCGTGCTGTAGTAGGCAAACGCCTAGATAAAGATGGAAAGTTAAAACCTCATCGCCGTGATATCGGCCTTGGCCCCTACCCTGAAGTTTCTTTAGCTGAAGCCCGTGCTAAAGCAACAGAATTAAGATTACAGATACGTAATGGTATAGATCCAATTGCTCATAAGCAGGAACAACTTGAAAAGCATCTTGTCCAACAACTACGAAACAAAACATTCATTGAATGTGCGAAAGTCGTTATTGCCAATAAAACTCGTGAACTCAAAAATGAAAAGCATATTGGACAATGGTCATCAACACTAGAAACCTATATCTATCCAACGTTAGGTGATATTAACATTGGCACAATTACCAAAGTCGATATTGCCGAAGTTCTTAAGCCTATCTGGATTGAAAAAAATGAAACAGCCAAACGTATTCGTGGGCGTATAGAAACTATTTTTGATTATGCCAAGGCTATGGGGTATTTTGAAGGGGACAACCCTGCCGCATGGAAAGGCAATCTTGAGCCTATCTTAGGTAACCTAAAGCAAGAATCACGCCCTCATCCTTCCCTGCCTTATGAACAAGTTACTGAATTTGTCCAACATCTGAGACAAAAAAAAGGAATTTCACCAAAAGCTTTGGAATTTACAATTTTGACTGCATGTCGTTCTGGCGAGGTTTTCGGGGCCAAATGGCAGGAAATTGATTTTAAGAATAAGGTTTGGATTATTCCTAAAGAACGTATGAAAGCAGAAAAGGAACATCGTGTACCTTTGTCTAAAGAAGCAATAAATTTACTTGAGTCCATTCGAGAATATACTCAACTACAAGATTTTATCTTCCCTGCACCTCGTAGTGGTGAAATGCTTTCTGACATGTCCTTGACTACATTGATCAAGCGTATGCATGAGCAGAAGTTTAAAGAAAATGACTTAGGCTATATTGACCCTAAACAGAATCGCGTGATTACAACACATGGTTTCCGCTCTACATTCCGCGACTGGTCAGCCGATAAAACTGATTACCCACGTGAAGTATGCGAACATGTACTTGCTCATAAACTCCCTGATGAAGTAGAAGCAGCCTACTTACGTGGGGCATATCTTGAAAAGCGTAAAAGCTTAATGAGAGATTGGGCAAAGTATTGCCATCAATAATAATTGTTATATATTACTGAATAGTAAAGTAAAAATAAGGTTCTATACGTGGCGTTAGAAGCAGGCGGTTTTGCTGAGAAATTGGGCAACTATTTTGAGACAAATTGGATTGCCAATCAATTCATTAGACTTCTTCAAGAAAAAATTGCTTATGTCACTATAGAGCCCATAGGTACTGATGAAGTAGGCGTAGACGTTATTATTGGGCGACTAGATGGCAAAACAGAACACCATCAATGCAAAGCTGGAAATGGAAGCAATGAATTTTGGACTCTTTCAGCCTTAAATAGTACAAGCATATTAAAAAATGCCAAGTTCCAGATTGAGCAAGGCACTGAAATATTTAATCTTATTTCTCCTTTAACTTGTAAACTCATGTCAGACTTCCGTTTAATTGCATTGAATTACAATGGGGTACCTCAAGATTTTTTAACTTACCAAATTAACTCTAGCGCAGAAAGACAAAAGGATTTTTTACAGCTATGCACATATCTTGGTTTGGATATCCAACAAGATATACATTTGGAACGTGCAATTAATTTCCTACAAAAATTTGTAGTGACCAGTTACTCTGAAGATGCCTATCAACGGAATGAGCTACTAGATAAGGCTTCTATACTCTTTTTTGACCAACCGATTAATGTGATTAATTTTCTAAAAACTTATCCTGTTGGCTTTAATAGGCTTAGGCAAAAAATTACAGCTTCTCAACTATTAAACGATCTTGAGGCCCACGGTTTCAGTCTAAAAATCACTCCTAATGATGAAAGAATCACGACTGTTATTAGACAACTATCAGAAGAGTTCGTTAATTCTATTGAACCTCATCTTATTACTCAAAATGTTATCCCACGTCCTGAACTCAAAGACATTGTTCAATCAGTAAATGAAACAGCCGTCACTCTTATTAAAGCAGAAGCTGGTATGGGTAAAAGTGTTGTCTTATTGGACTTACATCGCCAGTTACAAGAACAAAATATTATTAGTATCCCCATAAGGCTTGATCGAAAGCACCCTGAAAATAACATAGATCAATTCGGGCAAGATTTAGGCTTTCCCTCCTCCCCTATTAGCTGTTTAAAAAATTTTGCGAAACACCAAAAAGTAGTGATTCTTTTAGATCAACTAGATGCTATACGTTGGACAGGATCACATTCAAGTAATGCCTTAGAAATATGTCGTCAATTAGTAAGACAGATTCTTAGTTTACGCCAAGAAAAGATTCAAATTAGTATTATTCTTGCTTCTAGAGATTTTGATGCACAGGAAGATGCAGCCCTTTCAAGTTGGATTGGCAGCCTTAGCAGCCATCTTAATGAAATTAGTATTTCCACATTAGATCAATCAATAGTTAATGATCTCATCAAAGATTATGAGGCTTATAATTCACTGACTGAAGAAAAAAAGAAAACTTTACAGATCCCTTTATGGCTTAATATTTATTTAACGATCGCAGAAAGAATTCAATCTGCTCCCCAGTTTACAAATAAGTTAGAATTGGTACGACTCTTTAGAGAGAATCGCTTAGACCTCTTAGAAATTAGTCACCACATTTCTAAACAAGATGCGATAAATCTTATCGATATTATTGTTGAACAAATGTCTCGTAACTCACGCCTGAATGTGAATGAAAATACTCTCCCTTCAGGTAGCCAAAATACATTACATGCTTTAATTTCTGTAGGACTATTATCTAAGCAAAGCACTAGAATAAGTTTCAGACATCAAGCTCTTTATGATTATCAAATCGGTCTTAAGTTCTTTAATGAGGCTATCATATCTACTGACCATCTAATTCAAATGCTTGGAAACCGTAGCGAACAAACCTTAACCAAGCGTGAGCATTTAAAGTATGCTCTCAACCTTTTACTTGAAACAGATCAAACCTCTTTCTGTAATAGTATTAGAGCAATAATTTTTAATGAAAATATAAGATTTCACTTAAAGTATTTAGCCCTCAATTCACTAAAAAATTTAAAAGATTTAAAAAAACCAGCTAAGCTCTTGATTGATGAAATTATTGCAGAACCTAACCTATTTATTAAATTCCTAAACAACAGTTGTTATGAGAATGTCTCAATTTTATCCTACCTTTCAGAAAAAAATTATTTGAATAGTTGGCTAAATGACCATAATCCTGAATTGCTAGATATTACTTTAAGATTACTTAGATCGATTGCAGACTATTCACCATCTCTTGTTCTCTCTGAAATGAAACCATTTATAGGGAAGTCTGAACAATGGGATAAATATGTCTATAACACCTTATGCTGGGATATCGCTAATGACTCAGTAGAAATGTTTAACGTACGCAAACAGCTTATAGCATCAGGCTGTTATGTCAATTTTATCAACTGGAAAGATCTTTCTAGAAAGAATCCCCTACGAGCCTTAGACCTGATTGAGTTAATGTTGGATCATTATAAAGATATTATAGAAATTGATTATTATTCTGAACAACGTTCTAGCAAACCTAAATTTTCAAATAGAGATAACTGGTCAAGTATCGAACTGGATGAAATTATCACACTCGCTGATGCAATTCCCCAAGAAACTATTCGTAGATTACTTGCTCACTTATCCACTCTCTTAAGCAGTACAAATAATGAGGAACTACCGTATCACTGGTTATCTAAAAATACTAGATATAATAATGACCCTGTAGCTAATTTAATTCATGGAATAATTGAATTACTCGAAAAATCAGCGGAGAACTTGCATGACCAATCTAATCTTTTGTTTGACTTAGTTCATAGCTACAGCGACAGCCAAAATTTTGTACTCAATCATATATTAGCTAGAGTTAGCATACATCTATCACTAGAGTATTCAGATTTTATCATAGAATGGCTTTTATCCAATCCAGAAATACGCTTTGAATGTGGAAATACTTACAGAGAACCAGCATGGATATTATCAGGAAAAATAATTGAAAAATTTTCTCCTTCTTGTTCAGAAACCTTATTTAATAAATTAGAAAATCGAATTTTAATTTTTTCTTCCTTTGATTATGACGAGATAAAAAGACAGCTTAAATATAGAAGAACAGGGTATTTCTCTCATTATTGGGGAGAAACTCAGTACTTTTTACTGCCAAAACTTGATAAAAAAAGGCGGTCTATCCAAGCAGAAGAAATGATCCAGATACTTAACCGTAAGTTTGGTCAATCTAAGTCATCAGATTTTTGTAAAACTTACGAAATAAATAGTGGTTGGGTCACCTCTCCTATACGCAGCGCTAATCATCTTTCTGATAAAGCATGGACTAATTTAATTCTCACGCCTGCTACAGAATTTAACTCATTCAGATTAAAACGTATTAATGGAGATACCCTAGCAGAAGCAAGTATCCATCAATTTTCTAATGCATTAATTACTGCTACAAAGAATCAGCCTGTTCGCTTTTGTCGATTAGCTTTATCATTACCTAAAGATATTGATCGTCAATATATTGAAGCTTTATTTCGAGGCTTACGTGATTCCAGCTTATCGAATGTTACTGAACCATATCGTGATAGTTGGCAATCCCCTCCTATCGAATTAATTGAGCAAGTATTAGCCCACTTTTCACTAATAGATGATGGTCACGCTTTAATTGATTTATTAGACACTCGCATAAAAATATTGTCTCCACAATATCTTGAACAAATTGAATATTTAGCGATAAATTCAAAGGATCCAATACAGGGTAAGCTTAATATCTACAACCCTCAAAAGGGAAATAACCCAGAAGTTATTTCAGCTGAAGAGCTTAGGGGTAATACAATTAACTGTGTAAGAGGTAAAGCTTATTTGGCTATTGCCGAGCTCTTTTGGAATGATAAAGAATATGCTTTGTCTCATAAGCATTTTGTAGATTTAGCTATAAATGACCCTCATCCAGCAGTAAAAATGGCTGCACTGGAACTCTTAGCTCCTTTGTTAAATTATGATGAAGATTTTGCCTTCACCCAATTTCTTGCTTTATGCAACAAAGACCTAAGAATGGCTTGTGGTTATGAGTCACATTATTTTTTCAATAATGGTTTTAAAGGTAAACATCAAGAAGATTTAATTTCACTTGTTTTGAAAATGTTAAGCTCAGGATATCAAGACGTTCGTAAAGAGGCTGCACGCCAAATTTATGCTCGTTGGTATTTTTATGACCTCTTTCAGGAGGAACTCAAAATCATTTTTAATGACACTGGTATTCTAAAAGAAGGCTGTACATCTGTAGTTAGCCAGCTTTTATGTGATGGGCATGGAGATGAAAATTTAGAAAAATTGCAATCATCTTTTGAGATATTAGTTAATGATAACGATGAAGGTACCCTACGTTCAATTAGCAATATCGTTGGGCATGATGAGTTTTGGAACAAAACAAATTCAGCAGAACTATTTGAAATATTTGCCAACTCTAAAGCTGCTCATTTTAACCTATATGGCTTATTTCATTATTTTGAAAACAAAGGTGATAGTTACACTGAATATAGCTCATCACTTTTAAAATTAGTTATTAATATAACGACTAACTCAACCATCAACAGTGAATTTAAAAATGAAAGGTTTCAAGACTCAGAAATTATAAAAGTTGTACAACGTCTTTATGATGAAGCAACAGATGATGAAGATAGCGAAACTCTTAATATTTGTTTAGATATATGGGACTACCTATTTCAGTCAGATGCTTTTTCCTCACTTGTTCTGAGGACAACCAACCATATAGAAAATGGTCTTCTAAGCTAATTGATAAACGCACTACATGAGAGGCATGTAATTCAATAGATCTATCTAATAAAACCATTCACCTCACACAAGACAGAGGATACATTTTCAATATGTCTCTGTCCAAGGTGAAATGCATTATCTTTCTTTATTTGATTGAGAAAGTACTGAAGCTGCTAATGTCTTTGTTGTCTCACTATATTTTTCACTCTGCAATACTTTGGAAGCTTTTGACTCCATTTGTCCCCCAGTTTGTTTATTAGAATGCGTTTGAGCTAATGCCGATCCAGCAAGTTCCTTTTGAATTGCTGAAGATGAAGGGTTGCGTAGCACCTCTGAAGCTAGGCTGCCCACCACGTTAGATGTTTGTTTTGAGTTTTTTGACATGATAGATAATCTCAATTAGTAGAATTTTTAGAATATCTTTTTTCAAAATTTGTTCAATATGTAAGCGACACAATCTGTCGCAACAAAACTCTTATCACTTAAAATGTTATCTATTTTTTTATAAAAATTCAAACTAAAATGTTATATATCAATAAAATAAGTCATTTAAAATCATAGGAAAAATAGATATCTTTTTTTGAATTTTGAAAATTAAACTCCCAGATACAGTTTACTCAACTTAATATTTATTCTGATATAAGAAATCGTTTATTCATATTTGTACCACAATAAAAATTATGTAATATATTAAACAAATAAGTTGAGTATATTACATGAAAATATCCTTACTCATATCCTCATTGCCTACGCAGAACACAACCACTCGTATGAGAGTCTGGCGATCCCTCAAAGCCAGTGGCGCAGCAATTCTAAGAGATGGGGTCTACTTGCTCCCTATTTCCCATAGGGAAAAGTTTGACCCTATTGCTAATGATGTTATCTCAGAACAAGGGGCTGCTTATATATTTCATGCAGAGCAACCTATAAACCTTGAATTAGCCCCTTTATTCAGTCGGAAAGAAGAATACGATACCCTCTATAAACAACTCTCTGAGTTGAGAGATCGCCAGTCTAAAGATGAAAAAAAAGAGTTGCTCAAGCAAATCCGTAAATTAAGAAAAAGTATTGATGTACTCGTAGAAATTGACTATTACCCCGAT